>JANPIS010000539.1:0-1544 GCA_031425095.1 Chthoniobacteraceae bacterium | reverse complement strand
GGGACGCTGAGATACTGGTAATCTTCGACGCTGAGCCGGCTATGCGTATCCAGCGTATCCGCCTCGCGGGTCACATCGACGCCGAGATAGCGGCCGTAGAGCTTCAGAAATCCCTTTGCATAGGCGTTGCTCGGAAAGGCCGCGTAGTCGCCAATCTCCAGCGCGGTGAGCTGCTCGTGGCGCAGCTTCGTCGCGTGGGCCGCTTCGTCGATCGAGAGGCCGCGCTTCTCACGAGTCTGCCGGAGCAAATGGCCGATGGAATGGATCATGGATGATAGGAAACTGGCGCCGGATCGTCCCAGCCGGGGGGCACCCGGGACGAGGCGGGTAGGAAAGACACAGCAGCGTTTGGGCCGCCGCGTCCCCTGCACCACTCACGGGGCGAAGGCGTCGAGGTCCACGAGAATTTCCCGCGGCTTCGCTCCATCGCCAGCGCCTACGTAACCGCGAGCTTCCAAAATGTCCAGTATCCGTGCCGCCCTCGTATAACCCAGCCGCAGACGACGTTGGAAAAGCGAAGTGCTCGCCTTTTTCTCCTGGCGCATGACTTCGATGCATTGCTCGACGAGTTCCTCGTCCTCGGCGCTCACTTCCTCCTCCTCGGGGCCAGCGCTCTTCAGTCGGTCATTGATCGAAGATTCAAAGTTCGGCTCGCTCTGTTTGGACGCGTGATCGACGACGAGTTTGATCTCCTCATCGGTGACGAGCACGCCCTGCGCACGGATGAGCCGCGAGGTGCCGGGCGGGCGGTACAGGGTGTCGCCCTGGCCGAGCAGACGTTCCGCGCCGTTCTCATCCAGGATGACGCGCGAATCGAGGGCGGACGCGACCTGAAAGGCAATTCGGCAGGGCACGTTCGCCTTGATCACGCCGGTGATGACGTCCGCGCGCGGCGTCTGCGTGGCGATGATCATGTGGATGCCAGCGGCGCGGGCCTTCTGGGTAATGCGGGCGATCGCGCTTTCCACATCGGCGGGCGCGGTCTGCATGAGGTCGGCGAGCTCGTCCACGATGATCACGATGTATGGCATCCGCTCGGGGATGATCGTCTCGTTGTCGCGATGCACGGCGATCGGCGGGCGTTGCGGGGCGACCTTGAAGAGTTCGTCGTCGCGCATGTTGTCGAAGTCGATCGGCGCGGGCTCGGCCTCGGCGTCCTCATCGGCGGCAGGATTGATCACTTCGGCTGCGGGCGGTTCCACGACTTCGAGCTTCGCGGCATTTGCGAGCGCGGCGGCGTCTTCCTTGTCGGAGAGCGCATCGGCTTCGGCATCGAGTTCGGCCTGCGTCTTCAGCTTGGGCCGCGCATTGAAACTCCCGATGTTCCGCACGCCAGTCTTGGCGAAAATCTCGTAGCGTTTCTCCATCTCATCGATCGCCCAGCGCAGCGCGAGCAGCACCTTTTTCGGATCCGTGACCACCGGCACCACGAGATGCGGCAGGGTGTTGTAGATCTGCATTTCCACGACCTTCGGATCGATCATGATGAAACGCAGATCCTCGGGCGTGAACCGGTAGAGGATCGAAGCGATGATCGCATTGAT
>JANPIS010000538.1:0-7772 GCA_031425095.1 Chthoniobacteraceae bacterium | reverse complement strand
CGGACGAAACTCGTGCGGAGCTGGCCCTGGAAAGGCGCGGCGATGACGCGCTTCACGGTCGGCGCGAGCCGGCAATCGACGCGGATCGAGTAGTGGAAGGGACACGCGAGCAGTGCAGCGAAGAGCACCGCACCAGCGACGACGGCGCGGCGGCGATGGCGCGTAAGCCGGCTCCAGAAGCGCGAGGCGAGGAAGAGCGCGCGCGGTGGGCGGGCGCGTTCGAGGAGATCGAAAACGACTGGCAGCACAGGCGTTGCGGCGTCGAGCAGCGTGAGCGTCGCGGCGTCGGGTAACGCGTCAGCGTTCCACTCCAGCACAATGCCACCGCGCCGATCTGGCAGGGGGATCGTGGCGATCCGCGCAGCGCCGGTCTGCTGGAGGAGGAGCGCGTGTGCGACGGTCTCAGTCGTCCGCGTGCTGCTCGCGTCAAAATCAATGCGCCGGCCTACGGCCACCGCTTCCGTGATCGCCGCCTCGACGGACTGATGCTCCGCACTCTTCACATCGAGGCGTGCCATGCCAGAGATGGCCCGCACGCGCAGCGCTTTCCGTCGCCTCAATCCGACCGACACGCGCTCGCAACCGAAATATTCGCGCAGCGCATCAACCGCGATGCGACAGGCCTTTTCTCCATCCCGCTCCGCACCCGCGCGGCGGACGAGTTCGACGAGCCCGGCAGTGCGCTCCAGCGCCCAGAGAGATTCGCGGGTTGCGAGCCGCTGCTGGCGGTAGAGCAAAAATCCGCTGAGCGATTGCACCAGCACCACGTAGGCGCGGAGGTCGCGCGGATTCGGCACGACGAGTTTCGCGAGCAACCAGCACAGCGGCACACCTTCACGAGCCACCGGGACGGCGATCGTGTAAGCATCCTCGCCGAGTTCCGGTGCAGGCTGCACGGCGGCCTCCCGGGCATCGAGTCGCGAAGCCAGCGCGGTGAGTTGGCTCGCGAGCACGCCACGCGTCGCTACGATGCACGCGGCGAGCGTCGGTTGATCCGCGAACGGCAGCACCGCGACCGCCCGCGCGCTAAGCAGCGAGCGAATGAGTTCCAACAGCGGACGGAGGTCATCCGCTGCAGCGTCACCTTCCACAACACCTGCAAGCTGCGCCTGGAGGCGCTGAGCCTGTGGGAGAACGGCCTCACCCCCGGACTCCGCCGCGCTGTTTTTCGCGCGGGGAGCCGGGGTGACCGTGAGACTCATCGTAAGGTGAGCGGCCTTGGCAGAGGAGCGTTAGCTCTTCTTGTCCTTCGCGTCGGAGCCTTTGGCTTCCGGAGCTTTCGCTTCGGTCGGAGGCACCTCGACAGGCGTCGGCGCCTGAGGAGGCTGCGGAGCCGGCTGGATGACCTGGAAATTCTGCACGGCCTGGCCGAGGAGCTGCCAGAGACGGACGATGCCAGACGGCGTCATCGCGATGCGGGTATGGATCGGCAGGACTGCTACGCCACTGGCGCGGTCCATGACGATGCCGGAGGAGAACTCGATATAGAGTTCTTCCTGCCCGTTGTTGAGCAGCGCATGGTTCGCGTACTTCGCGGAGAGGTCCTCATACTTGATCTGCAGAGGAATGTTTTGGCCTTGGGGTTGAGTTGGGGGTGTTTGGATTTCGTTAGACATGGGGCGCGATAGCTATCAGTCGGATAAAAGTTTGCAACGACACAGACAGCGGACATAGCAGTGGACGGGCCAGAAACCGGCAGATTTTTCCCCCACGAAGAAAAGAAAAGGGTGGTACTCGCGGGCAACCCCCCGGCGAGCCGTGGAAACGATGCTCGATTCTGAAGCAACAATCCTCTCGTTCCTCCGCGCCTTGCCGTGGCACCGCTAACGGGATTCGAACCCGTGTACCTGCCTTGAGAGGGCAGTGTCCTAGGCCTCTAGACGATAGCGGCGTTTCCTCAGGGGCGGCGACAGTAGCGCGCGCAGTTGGGAGCGACAACGGAAACTTTCCAGCGCGGCACCGTGGGACGGCGTCCCTGGTTACAAATTGGTGGCCTTTCGCCCGGGCGATAGAAGCGAGTAGGCGGCGTGGGCCAGACGGGAGAAGTGGAGAGGCGAGAGGCGCCAGGCACGCCACAACATTGCCGCCGAGCGGTCCGGTTCGTTGTGGCGCAGGAGGCGTCCGTGATTGCTGAGTGCGTCGGCGAGTCGGGCGCGCCGGAGCGACTCCGGCACGGCGGCAAGCGCACTGTGCTTCTCGTAAAATGCCACGTCCTGCTGCGCCCAGACGAGCGTGCGAGCCATCGCACTGCCCCGGTGTTTCGCATAATGGCAGGTCACCTCCCCTGTTTCGCAGAACCGCGCCCCGAGCTGCGCACAGCGCAGCCAGAAGTCGCGATCTTCGCCTACGCAGAAGGCTTCATCTAAGCGACCCACCCGCTCGGCCAGCGCTCGGCGCAACACCACCGACGAAGAAGTCATGATCACGCTGCGGACAAAGAGGCCACGCACCGGGTCAGTAAAAAACTCGGCGGGCGGAGTGTAGATCTCGCGCAGCCGAGGCGGATCGAGATCGACAATCTGGAGTCGTGAGATCGCGAAGTCCGCACCGCTGCCCAACGCCGCTGCGGCGTTGCCCAGGTGCCGGGGCGTCCACCAGTCATCGGCATCGAGGAATGCGAACGCGTCGCCGCGAGCGAGTTCGAGGAGACGATTCCGCGCCGCCGCGACGCCGCAATTTTGACCGAGGTTCGCATACTCCACGCGACGCGATTCGCCGCTGGCGAAGGCGCGCACGATCTCCTCGCTCCCATCGTGCGAGCCATCTTCGACGACGATCAACTCCCACTCACGGTGCTCCTGAGTTCGCACACTCTCCAGCGCCGTCGGCAAAAAACGCGCCGCTTTGTAGGCCGGGAGAAGGACGCTGATCTTCACGCGAGCAGTGATCGTCTGCCGATCGGCATGCGTCAGCCGCGGGAGCTCATTCCCGCTTTTGGCGATCGGAGCGATCGTCGGGATTGATCGGCTCGGTCGGATCGATCCGCGTTTGGTCGAGCCGCCGCGTCGCCAGGGTCTGCCGCTCGATCGCGACCTTGCTGAGCGACCCGTCGATCTTGCGGATGCGCGCGTTGAGCAGCGTGTAGTAGCGCTTCAAGGCTTCGCGCTTCTCCAGGTCGGTCTTCGCCTGCTCCGCGTCGTCCCATGCCGACTGCACGGCTGGATCACGCACCGCCTTGTTCTTCGCGAGGCGGTACTGGATGCGCTGCTTCACTTCATCCTCCGCGATCTGGGTCTTGTTCGGTTTCGTGCGGGTCGGCGCGACTGCTGAACTGGAGTTGGAACGGGATGCGGGCGCCATCGGCTGCGGGATCGCCGAGCCCTGCGGCTTGCTGGTCTGCGGAATATTCTCCGGGATCAGGATATCCGTTGGCGCAGGCTCCGGCGCGAGTTGGAGGGGCTTTTCGGGCGCAGGCGCGGGAGCCTTGTCCTTGGCGAGCGCGCAGGGAAGCGCGACGCAGAGCGAGGCAAGCAAGCTGGTCAGTTTTTTCATGGGCGGAGAGTGCAATCTGGGATCATGGCGAAAAGTTTTCGTTTGAAAAGGCCGCCCTCCCACGCCAAGCGGGCATATGCCTTCGCTTGCGCTTCACCCGCAGCTCACCGACCTCGGCCTCGCGCCCGTCGAGGTGGCGGCGCGCTGCCGGCATCTGCCGGGCGCTGTGTTCTTCGACACGGCCCTGGAGCACGCCGGTGCGACGGAGTTGTCGATCGTCGCGGCCTGTCCGACAGAAATTTTTCGTGGGCGCTCGGATGCCGATTGGCAAAGGCTCCGCGTCGCGGTGGCAGCACGGGCGGGCGAGCCGCAGTGCGACGATGGCATGCCGCGCGGCTTCGCCGCTGGGTTCGTGGACTATGACGGCACGTTTTGTTTCGGCTTCTACGACGACGCGCTGATTTTCCGCCACGCGGATGAGTCCTGGCACGAGACGAGTGCGATGTGGGCGAAGATCCAGGAAATGGAAGTGCATCGCCCGGTGCATCCGAGCCGGCGCACGGGTGACGACGCTCCCTTCTTTGCGCCGACGATGACGCGTGAACACTTCTGCCAGATGGTGGCACGCGCTCAGGAATACATCGCAGCGGGCGATATCTATCAGGTGAACCTCGCGCATCGCATCACGGCACCGTGGATCGGCGATGCGTTCGCATTTTACGAGGCGCTGCGGCACTACTCCCCCGCCCCGCACAGCGCATATCTGGAACTTGGCGGTCGGCAGATTCTCTCGTCGTCGCCCGAGTCGTTTCTGCGCATGAGTGGCCGGACGATCTGCACCCGCCCGATCAAAGGCACGCGCCCGCGCCGCGCCGACCTCAATGCCGACGAAAAGTCCGCGTACGATCTGCTCACGTCGCCGAAGGAGATCGCCGAGCTCGTGATGATCACCGATCTCGAGCGCAACGACCTCGGGCAGGTGTGCGAGTACGGCAGCGTCGCGGTCACCGAGCTGCTGAAGCTCGAGCGGTACGAGCAGGTCTTTCATCTCGTCTCCACCGTCGAGGGCAGACTGCGGCCGGAGATGGATCACGTCTCCGCACTACGCGCCTGTTTCCCCGGCGGCTCAATCACCGGCGCGCCGAAAAAGCGCGCACGCGAAATCATCGCGGAACTCGAACCGGAACCACGCGGCCTCTATACCGGTGCGATCGGCTGGTTCGGCTTCAATGGCGAGAGCCAGTTCAACATCGCGATCCGGACCGTCGTCGCTGAGCGCGGGCAAATGCATTTCCACGTCGGCGCCGGCATCGTCGCCGACTCCGTGCCGGAAAAGGAATGGCAGGAGACGCTCGACAAGGCCGCCGGCATCTTGCTGGCGGCGGAGCGGATAGGAAGCGAGCGCTGAGGCTTGTCCGCAACCACGAAAAGGTGGATAACTTCCGCCATGCGTCCCCTCCGCGCATCGTGGTTCGCTCCCGTTGCCGTCGCTGTGGCGGGCTTCCTCTCGGGGTATCTCAGTTTCCTGGCGCTTTTCCCGGTCGCTCCGCGCTCCCCAGTCCCGCCACTCGATCCACCGCCCGAGGGCTCTCCGACCCGCGTCTCCCAGGCACCGGTGGATCGGGTGGCGGCGCTGCTCGCGGCCTGCAGGGAACGCGATCCGCTCCGCCGCGATGCCGCACTCTTTCAGGCCATCGAGCGCTTGCAGCCGGACGATCTGGCGAGTCTGGCCGGCGATCCCGCGGCGCTGCTCAGCCGAGTGGAAAAAGTCCCGTGGGCGATCCGACGGCATATGCTCGAGGCGATCCTCGAGCGCTGGGTAGACGTGGATCCGGAGGGAGCATTGCGCGCGTTTGGCAGTCCGACGTGGATCGCAGCGCTCGGCACTCTCGGGGCTGCCGATCCCGCCAGGATGGTGACGGCCCCGCTGCTCCACGTCCTCGCCCGACGCGAGCCGCAATGGATGTTTGCGCACGCCCGGACCTTCTCCGCGCGCAATGCGCGCCAGACGGCATTGCGCACGGTCTTCGAGCAAGTCGCGGGACGCGACCCCGCCCAGGCCCGGCGCTGGCTGGCGGACCTTTCCGCAGAAGATGATCGTCGCAGCGCAGAGCGCGGCTTCACCCGCGGGCTGGCCGGCTCCGATCCCGCGGCGGCGCTCGCTTTCCTCCGCACGGAGGCCGACCCGGAGAAGCGCGCCGCACTGAGCAGAGAGTTCGTGCAGGGCTCTGCCGGGCAGAGCCCCGCGCTCGCCCGCGAGGCCATCGCGTCCGCGGGCGAGCACGCTTCGTCCGGGATACTCGCGAAACTCGCGCTCGGCGACGCCATCCGCGGCGAGGCGCCCGTGCCCTACGGCTGGCTGGAAGAAACGTTCGCGAGTAAAACATTCCGAGTCGGCGAAGTCAGCGAGCGGATCGAATGGGAGCAGCAGATGGCCGCGCTGCGCCTGCGAGATCCGGAAGGCGCGCTCGCCTGGGTGGCGGGGCTCTCCGGTCCCGCGCGGGAGCGAGCGAGCGCGTCGTTCTTCGGAGGCTGGGCGCAATCCGACCCGCAGCGCGCGCTGGCCTGGCTGGCCGACGAACCCGGCGTAACCAGTGAAGGTGGCGGAGCCCACCTCGATGCGGCTTTGCAGGACATCGCTGCACTGCACCCGGAGGAGTGGCAGCGCTGGCTGGCCGCGCAGCCGGAAGGTCCGCTCCGCAATCGCGCCACGCTGGCTGACCTCTCGATGCTCGCGGAAGCAGGCCGGGGGGAAGAGGCGGGTGCCGCATATCGGCGCGTCCTCGCGCTCGATCCCGGTGGTAGGCTGGCGGTGGAAATCGGGACCGCCCTCGCCAGGATCGACGGCGCGAGCGCGGGCGCCTGGGTCGCCAGCCTCCCGGAAGGCGTCGGCCGGAGACGCACGGCGGAGGCCATCGGCGAAGCATGGAGCCAGCGCGATCCAGCCCTCGCCGCGGATTGGATCGAGCGGCTGCCCGATGATGAAGTGCGTGATGCCGCGATCGGTGGCTACGCCATTGCGGTGGTTGCTGCCGATGTAGGGGCCGCCGCAGCGTCGGTCGAGCGTATCGCGGACACCGATGCCCGGCAGCGCGCAGCGGAGAAAGTGTTTCGCGCCTGGCAGGAGCGTTATCCACCCGCCGCTCGCCGCTGGCTGCGCGGCCTGCCGGGACTCGACGCCGCTTGGAAGGAAGCGACCGTGCAAGCCGCGCGATGAAAACCCCGGAACTCCTCGCCCTCGGCTTCGCGGCCTTTGCCCTCGGCGCGTGGCTCGGGCGCGGAGGCGCGGCTCGCCCTGCCGATGCGCCGCCGGCCCTCGGGAGCGCGGCCCAGTCGGCGTCCGCGCAAGGGGAGGCTACTGCCCCGCCAGGCGACGACGCGCGGGCCGATGCGCCGTGGAGCCGGCTGCTCTCGGCCTTGCACGAACCACTCCATCTCCGCCAGCGGGCTCTGCTGGCGGAGGCCGTCGGTTCCTGGACCGCAGCCGATCTCGCCGCCGCCATCTCGCGCGCGGAAAAGCTGCCGGGCCGCTTCAGCCATCCCGTCCTCCAGGCGCTCGTGGCGCGCTGGTTTGAGTTGGACGCGGACGCCGCGGCCCGCTGGACGCGCGGCCAGCGCGATCCCGCCTTCCTGCGCTTGTGGGCACTGCACCAGCCTGAGGCCGCCTTCCAGGCGCTCGCGCTCCGGCGGCCGGAGGAAATCATCAGCGGCTCCCTCGGTGGCGGGCTCGACAGCTTCGAGTGGATCGCCCCGGAGCAGATCGCCGAACGCACGCGGCATGTCGTCGATCTGCCGTCGGGAGCAGGGCGCAAGACGCTGCTCTGGCTGCTCCTGGGCAACCATTGGGCCGTCGCCGATCCCGCCGCCGCGCTCGCCTTTGCCCGCGCATTACCCGACGGGCCAGAGCGCGACGAAAACGTCTCCAGCATTCTCGCCACCTGGATGCAAGAGCAGCCCGGCCCAGCCCTCGCGGCCACCCGGACACTCCTTCCCAGGCTGGGTGATCGCGATTTCATCCTCAATGCGGCCGCGGGTCTCGCGAGCAAGGATCTCCCCGCCGCGCGGCGCTGGGCCAGCGAACTCCCCGCCGAACTCCGCCCGGCCGCCGCCGCATCCGTGGCCGGGGCCTGGCTGAAGACCGAGCCCCGCGCCGCGCTGGAGTGGGCGCATGCCCAGGGCTGGGAGCTCACCAGCGAAGCGCGGAATATGATGGGGAGCATCCACGTCACCCTGCTCACGCAAGCCATGCTCGACCACCCGGCCGAGACCACGAGCTGGCTGCTCGCCCGGCCGCCCGGTGAAGATCGGGACCGTCTCCTGGAAGTCGCCGCGGTGGAAAA
>JANPIS010000537.1:0-5837 GCA_031425095.1 Chthoniobacteraceae bacterium | reverse complement strand
ACACCGAGGCCACGCCTCCCGGAGACAACACGGCCGAGCGCGGAACCGTGAGCACCGCCTCGGTCTCCGTCCGGATGCGTCCTTCTGCATACGTCTTGTGCAGCAACTCGCGGCGGCTCTTTTGCGGCGAGTCGAGCAGTGAATTGTTGAGGATTACACGGACCTTCGCGCTTCGGGTGGCCATCGCGACGTTGGGATCGATGAAGTCGATCGGCGCGCTGATGATTTTCCCCGGTACGCTTGGCGTCGCGACTTCCACCGTCTGACCCACGCGCACCCAAGGCAGGTCGCGCTCATACACATCGACGACGAACCACATCTTCGTGAAGTCCGCGATCTCGAAGAGCACCTCGCCCTCTTTCACATACTGGCCTTCGTATACCTTGCGCTCGACGACCGTTCCGGAGATCGGCGCGACGATGTCGAACGTGTCGCCGGTGTGCGACGGGAGCTTCTCGATCTGCTCGAGGGTCAGGCCGAGCCGGCGGAGCTTCTGGCGTGAAGCGGCGATCGCGATGTCGCGATCGGGCGTTGCGGACTGCTTGAGCGCGAGCGTGTACTCGCTGCGCGCCACGAGCAGGTCGCGACTGTAAATCGCGGCGAGCGGCTGCCCGGCGGTGACTTCGGCGCCGACGAAGTTCACGTGCAGTTTGTCGATCCGACCCTCGACGTAGGCCGAAAGCCGCCGATGCTTCGAGTCATCGTCATCGATAATGCCAGCGACGCGGATGGTGCGGCGCAACGGCTGGCGCACGACGGCCGCAGTCGCGACTTCGACCACGTTCAGGCTCTGTGGCCGCAGCTCGACGGTGTGGGTGTCGGCGTTGGCCTCACGCGCGGTGTCCCCTTCATACACCGGCACGAGTTTCATGCCGCAGATGGTGCAATTGCCGGGTTGGTCGGACTTGATCCACGGGTGCATGGGGCTCTGATAAAAGAGCACCTTGCGCTCGGCGGAGGAGCTGGGGGTGGGTTCAGCGGAACGCTGGCGACCGAAGTGCCAGCCGAGGCCGCCAGCCAGTGCGGCGACGGCGAGGATAGAGAGTAGAAATGGGGTACGGTTCATGCATCGGAGAGGTGAATGGCTTTGACGGAAGGGTTCGGTGTCGTGGCGTCACGACACACTGCGCCTGTCAAAGCCCTCTCAGATGAGCCGTGTACAGAGGAGCGCGAGCCGCGGAGTCGCCGCCTGGCGAGCCGCTAGCAGGCGGAGAGCGGAAGGTGACGCAACCACGAACTGGGGCGAGACACCGAGGAAGACACGCACTGGAATGACCGCCTGCTTGAGGTCCACGGTCTGCGGCATGGTCGCCGGAGCTTCCGTCGGTTCCGTGGTGTGCGAGGCCACGCAGCATTCCATGGGAGCGCCGGTGGGGCAGCAGCCGCACGTCTTCACCGCAGTATGAAACGCCGAGACCGGGCCGGAGCCGAAGGCAAGACCCAGCGCAGCGATCAGAACGAGGAGCACGCGGGTGGACACATCCTGACCAAAGCCCCGAAACCTCGGCGCGTCAATCGGCAGGAAGCTCGATTGCCGCGATGCGAGCCATGACGCGTTCGCTCAGGGCTTGGTAAAGTTTGCGGCCTTCGCCAACGAGGTCGGCTTTGGTGAAGTAAATCGGCTCGCCGACGACGACGGTGACGGGGCAAAAAAGGTGCGGCTTTCCGCCGCGGGGAAAGGCTTCGTGGGCGCCGAAGATGCGCATTGGAACGACCGGCGCGAGCGTCTTGGCGATCACAAGGCCAAGGCCGGGCTGTGCGCGCTGGAGTTTGCCGTCGAGGCAGCGTTCGCCTTCGGGAAAGATGATCGTGCTGCCGCCCGCCCGCACGACCTTGATCACGTTTTTCAGCGCGCTGCGGTCGGCATTTTCCTGATCCACCGGGATGACGCGCAGGTGCGGAAAGATGGGGCCGAGCACGGGCCAGTCGAGGAGGGTCTTGCGGGCGAGGAAGGAGATCTCGCGGCGGCAGGCGATGCCCGCGAGCGGCGGGTCGAGATAGCTCTCGTGATTCATCGCGAGGATTGACGGACCCTCCTCGATGATCCGCTCGCGATGGACCACGCGGTAGTCGAAGAACGTCCGGGCGAGAAACTTCGAGAGGTTGTAAAAGAGCTGATAGGTCGCGGCCATGGAGAACTCAGATCCTCGAACTCAACGCGCGGCGCCTTCTCACGGCACCACCCGCATCCCGCGGTCTTCAAACTTCAGCCCTTTGAGTTTCAGCCGGCCGATGATTTCGCCGACGACGCCGTCGATAGTGAGGTTCGAGCTATCAATGACATGCGCGTCTTCCGCGATGACGAGCGGACTGGCCACACGCGTGCTGTCGGTCTGATCGCGCTGCGCGATCGAGTCCTGGTGTCCCTGGCGGGCGCGGCGCCGCGCGCGGACTTCGAGGCTGGCGTCGATGTAGAATTTGTACGGCGTCTGCGGGAAGACCGCACTGCCGATGTCCCGACCTTCCATCACAAGGTCGTGGTCCCGGGCGTAAGTGCGCTGCCTGAGCACGAGTAACCGGCGGACTTCGGCGATGCTCGCGATGGCCGAGACATTCGCGTTCACCGCTTCGTCGGTCAGGTGCGGCGCGGGATCGACGCCATCGATGTGGATCGTCGATTCGCCCTCTGCGATGCCGCACTCGATCTCGGCGAAGTGGAGCAACTGCTGCACCTGTCCGGAATCGGCCACCGGCACATTCCGCGAGACGGCGAGCCACGTGACCGCGCGATACATCGCGCCCGTATTCACGTAGAGAAAACCGATTCGCCGCGCGAGCATGCGGGCGACGCTGCTCTTGCCGCTGGCCGCCGGGCCGTCGATGGCGATGACGATGTGCGGGAAATTCATGGCAGCGATCGACGTTCGGAGTGCCGCAGGATCGGACTATTCAGACGCGGCTCCGGGGTTGATCATCGGCGTCGGCGGTTGTGCCGGCGCCTTGGTGATATTCTCGAGCGTCTCGTAGAAGCCGGGATAGGAGGTGTTCACGCATTCGGTGTCCACGATGGTGGTCTCGCCTTCGGCGAAGAGGCCCGCGATCGCGAAAGCCATGGCAATGCGGTGATCGCCGAAACTCTGCAGACGTGCGCCGTGCAGCGGAGCACCACCGATGATCTCAAGACCATCTTCGGACTCCGTGACCTGCGCACCCATCGCGCGGAGATTCGTGGCGACGGCCGCGAGTCGATCGGTCTCCTTCACGCGCAGTTCGCCGGCATTTGCAATGACGGTGCGGCCGTGAGCCAGGGCACCGGCGACGGCGAGCACGGGAAGCTCGTCGATCACATTGGGGATCTCCTTGCCCTCGATGGTGGTGCCTTTGAGCCGCGCGCCGCTGATTTCCAGCACGCCCATCGGCTCGGCCTCCTGATTCTCCACGGTCTCGCGAATGTGCGCACCCATGCGCACGAGCACGTTCAGGATTCCCGTCCGCGTCTTGTTCAAGCCCACGTTCTTGATCAGCAGACGCGAGTGCGGTTGGACGGCGGCGGCGACCAGCCAGAAGGCGGCACTCGAGATGTCGCCCGGCACTTGAAAGTCGCGCGACTCCAGCGTTTGGCCGCCGTAGAGCGTGACGGTGAGGTCGTTCGTCTTCGGGCCGGCGAGGAAGTACTCGAGCATCGTCTCGGTGTGATCGCGGCTCTGGCTCGGCTCGGTGACGCTCGTCTTGCCCGAGGCAAACATCCCCGCGAGCAGCACCGCACTTTTCACCTGCGCGCTGGCGACGGGGCTGAAGTATTGGATGCCCGTGAGTGGTGCGCCTTCGATCACGAGCGGTGGACGGTGATCTTTGCCTTCGGCAGTAATCTTCGCTCCCATCTGCGAGAGCGGTTCGATCACGCGCTTCATCGGGCGCTTGGAGAGCGAGGCATCGCCGAAGAGGCGCGTCTTGAAAGGCTGGCCGGCGAGCAAGCCCGTGAGCAGCCGCATGGTCGTGCCGGAGTTGCCGCAGTCGATGTCGCGCTTCGGTGCGGTGAAGGCGCGCTTCCGTCCGTGCACGATGAGCGTGGTGGGATCCGCCATTTCAATCTGAATGCCGAGGCTGCGCATCGCCTCCACCGTGCAGAGGCAGTCTTCGCTCGGCAGGAAGCCTTTGATCACACAGACGCCATTGCTGAGGGCGGCGAACATCACCGCACGATGCGAAATGCTTTTGTCTCCGGGCACTTCGAGTTCGGCCTGGATGGTGGGTGCGCGGTGAATTTTCCAGTCAGACATGATTAAGAGGGAGGCAGCCGAAGAGCGTCGCGGCGAGTTTTGGCGTGAGTGAGGAAGTCGAGGATCGCGGGGTCAGACGGATCGCGGGCGAGGATGTTCCCGATTTCGCCGAGCTTGGCAATCGTGGCGTCGAGCGCCGCTCGCACGGCGCTGCTGTTCGAGGCAAGAATCTCGGCCCACATCTCCGGCGCACCGCCAGCAACCCGCGTGGTATCGCGGAAGCCGGGACCGCAAACGCCGAAGGCCTCGGCATTTTGTTCCGCGACGACATTCAGGAGGGTCGCGGCGAGGAGATGGGGAAAGTGACTGATCAGCGCAACGGCTTCGTCGTGCGCGGATGGGCTGAACTGGCAGACCTGGCAGCCGAGCGCTTCCCAGAACGCACTGACCGTCGCGACTGCGGCCGTATCCGAGTCGGCCGCTGGGGTGACGACGCACACGGCGCCGGCGAAAAGGTCCGCTCGAGCGGCCCGCAAACCACTCTGATCCGAACCGGCCATCGGGTGGCTGCCCACGAAGCGCATTTTCCCCGCGAAGATCGCGCCGAGTTCCACGACGAGCGCGCCTTTCACACTGCCGACGTCGGTCACCACCGCACCCGGTTTTGCCGTGGCGGCAATCTCGCGCGCCAGCGCCGGCATCGCGCCGACCGGCGTGCAGAGGACGATGAGGTCCGCATCGCGCACGACGCGCGGCAAATTCGTGGCCGCATAGCCCGCGATCGCGATCGCTTTCAGCTCCTCGACGGCCTCCGGCCGCCGCGCCCAGATCGCCGTCTTGAAACCGGGCCGCCCCCGCAGCGCGAGCGCGATCGAGCCCCCGAGGAGACCCGGGCCGACGATGGCGATGCGCTGCGTGCTCATGGCGGAAAAAGATTGCCCCGGCTCGTGACGGAAGCCACAAGCCGGGGCGATAGCTGAACGGAACTTGCGGAGACTAGGGAACGAGGAAGGTCTTGCCGGAATACGGATCCTTCACTTCGGTGCCCGGGGGAAATCCGCGGACGTCGATGTACCCAGCCGCAGGCGCAAAGGGACTGGTGACGAAGCCTGGCTTGCCAGCCACGCCCTTGGCGTAGGGTAGATCGCCCGTTTTCACGGGCTCCTGCGGAGGAGGAGGAGGCGTGTTCGTCTGTGGCGGTGGCTCATCCTGCACTTCCCGGCGCCGTGAAGAAGTGCTCGGTTCGGACGAAGATTCGCGGATCGGTTCGTCGGTCTGCGTCGGTGGCGGGCGGAAGCCGCCATCGCGCTGCCGGTTTCTGCGATCGGAACGGGTGGATTCGCAACCTGTGACGTAGAGGGCGAAAATTCCGACGAACGCCGGTAGGAGGAGATGCTTGATCATGCGGCGTGCGTATTACCCGAGGCTCCCAGCACTGACAAATGGAAAAATGCCCGCGAGCGCTCGCGATTACTTGCGTGGCACGCTCCGCCCGTCTTGCACCTTGAAGCTGATCCCCGTGCGATCGAGGACGGTCCCCGTGGCGAACCAGAATCGCGCGATGGACGTCTGCAGCGCGGCAAGCGCATCGATCTCGCGGCTCCTGGCGTCATAGAGCTTCTTGGTGGTTTCGATGACGTCGAAGCTGGAGATCTGTCCTTCTTCGAGCCGGCGATT
>JANPIS010000536.1:0-9187 GCA_031425095.1 Chthoniobacteraceae bacterium | reverse complement strand
GATCGTGGAATCCTCCGGCGTGGAGTTGGCGAGACTGATGGCCTCGCGCAGGCTCGTGCCGGTGCCAAAACGTGGGTCGGTCAGTTCATCGTCCTCATCGACCAGCGTGGTGACGACCAGCGAATCGATGAACGCGGAGGCATCCAACTCGCAGGCACCCCGGTCGAAGCGCTGGCGCTGCGGCCTGCGGACCCCGCGTTGATCCGACCGGAGAATCGAGTCGCCGCTCTGCACGGCGGGCGAGGTGACGATGGGCAGGCGCGTCGGCGTCGGGCCGCCATTCTCCGCGAGCGCATTCAGGCCGGGGTCGGTGTTGCCGGTGATGTCTCCGGGCTGGTTGAAGGCAGCGATGGCATTGCCGTCGCCGATGAGATTATAGCCACCGCTCACGAAGGAGTTCGTGGAGCCATTGACCAATCCCACGTCGGTGGACGCGCCCGAGCCATTCGCCGAGACGATGCTGTTACGGACATAAGTCGTCACGCTGGGATTCACGAAGGAGGCGATCCCGTTCGGTTCAACCGTGGAGGACGAGTTTCCCGCGATGGTGCAGCTTTCGACCTCGGTTCGTCCGCCGCGATTGTAGATGCCGCCGTAAAAGACGACCGCGCTGTTACCGCTCACCGTGCTGTTGCGCAGTTTCATGGTGCGTCCGCTCGCCGCCGTATCCGAGACCAGCGCGCCGCCGGTGGCCGCAGAGTTGCCGGTCAAGGTGCAGCCGTCCACTTCGAGGTCCCCAAAGTTCAGGATGCCGCCGCCGGAGGTTCCAGTATTGCCATTGGCGATCGTGAGGCGGGCCAGCGTCACATCCGCGTCGCCGGTGATCTCAAAGACGCGGCTCGTCCCGCCGCCGCTGATGCGCACGCCCGCGCCGGGAGCGCGGATGGTCAGCCGCTGGTTGCCGCCGAGCACCAGCGCCCCACCGGTGAGGGTGATCGTCTTCCGCGGCGCGGCAAAGATCGTCTCATTGAAGGTAATGGGCGAGGCCGCTCCGTCGGTGTTCGCCCGCGCCACGGCCTCGCGCAGCGACACCACACCATCGGTAGGATTCACCACGTCCGCGATCGTGGTCACGATCAGCGCTGGATCAGACGGGACGTTGTATTCCACCGCACCTTTGTCGTCCTGCCCTCCCGTGCCCTGCGGCCGGGCCACGCCGCGCTGGTCCACGGTGAGATCGGTCTGTCCGGTATTGATCGCCAGCGAAGTCGGAAGAGGCGCATGCGTCGCGGTCTGCCCGCCATTTTCCGCCAGCGGACCCAGGTCGGGATTGAGGATATCCGTCACGTCTCCCGGCTCGACAAAGGCTTCGACCCCCGGCCCGTGGGTGCCGATGAGATTGTAGCCCTGGCTGAACAAGGTGTTTTCGTAGAGGTCTCCGACGGCATAGCCCAAGGCGATGTCGGTTCCGGTGTTGCCCGCGATGATGCTGTTCCGCACGGTGCAGTCTGCGGCGTTATTGGAGTTTGCCACAAGCACGCCGCCACCGGTGTTTCCCGTGATGGTGCTGCTCTCGATCATTATCGGCCCTTCATTATAGATCCCGCCGCCCCAACCGGTCGCGGTGTTGCCGCTGAAGGTGCAGTTCGTGATGAATACAGGGTATCCAGAATCCACCGCGATCCCGCCGCCAGTTCCCGCGACAT
This sequence comes from Chthoniobacteraceae bacterium, assembly GCA_031425095.1. Lineage (GTDB taxonomy): Bacteria > Verrucomicrobiota > Verrucomicrobiia > Chthoniobacterales > Chthoniobacteraceae > JANNXQ01. The sequence goes on along the minus strand of JANPIS010000536.1, from coordinate 7,541 downwards.
TGTCGCGCACGGTGCACGCCTCCATAACCAGCTTGCTACTGGTGTAGATGCCGCCGCCGATACCGCTATTGCCATTGCGGATGGTCAGGCCCGTCAGGGTGACCTCGGGGCTGGGATCTCCCGGGAATGACACCTCGAAATGAAAGATGCGGCTCAGGGAGTTCCCGCTGATCTCGAGGCCGGCCGGAGGAGCCGGGATCGTGAACTTGCCATTCCAGAAGACCCGGGGCAGTTGCACTCCGCCCAGCGTGATCGTCTTGCGCGGCGCGGCGAAGACCGCTGGGTCGAAAGCAATCACCGAATCGACCCCATCGCGGTTCGCATAGTTCATCGCTTCACGGAGGCTGGTCCCACGGCCAAAGCGCGGATCGCTCGTGTGATTATCCTCATCCCCCGTGGTGTTGACCGTGAGCGTCTCGGCGAGGGCGATCGCCGTTTGCAATTCAAATGCCCCTTTGTCGAAGGGCGCATACGGCAGGCGATCCACACCGCGTTGATCCGACCCCAACTCGAATTGCCCGCCGGTATTGATCGCCGGACTCCCCGTGAGCAGCGCGCGGGTCTGCGCGGACCCGCCATTGTCCGCCAAGGGTGCGAGACCGGGGTTCGTATTGCCGACCACGTCCCCGAAGAGGCCGAAGGCACCGGTCGCGTTTCCATCGCCGACGAGATTGAAATCCCGCGAGATGAAGGAGTTCGTGGTTCCGCCGACCAGATCCACGTCCGTGGCCGCCGCGCTGCCGTTTCCCGCGACGATCGAGTTGCCCACTTCGGTCCGCGTCGCCGTGTCGCCGGTGGAGGCGATGCCGGAGCCGCCTGCCCCCGGGGCGGCATTGCCCGAGATCGTGCAGCTCCAGATCTTGATGAGCCCGGCCGCATTGTAGATCGCGCCGCCCCGGGTGGTCGCGGTATTGCCGCTGAAAGTGCAATTGACGAGGGTCAAGGTGGTGCCGGTGAGGTTCGTCGTGTTGTAAATGGCCGCGCCGTTGCTGGCGGAGTTATTCGCGAAGGTGCAGTTCGAGAGGGAGAGGCGGCCGGCATTGAGGAGGCCGCCCCCGTTTCCCGCGCCCGCATTGCCGTTGCGGAAAGTGATCCCGGAGATCGTGAGATCGGCATTCGGCCCCACTTCAAACAGCCGGCCCCCCCCATTCCCAATCACCTCCACGCCCACCGCCGGCGCCGCCATCGTGATCGGCCGCCCCGCGGTGAGCGCCGGGAGCGGCGAGGTCAGCGTGATGGCCGCCCGCGAGCCGCCGAAGACCGCCGGGGCGAACGAGATCGTCTCGACAAAGGGGCTCATGTTCGCAATCTCGATCGCTTCCCGCAGGCTCCCGATCCCGCTGTCGGAGGTGCTGAGGACCTGGATCACATGGAGGCTGGCGCGGGCCGTCCCCGCAGCAAATAGGAAGGCGAGGGTGAAGAGCAGACGGGCGAGTGGAGATAGGACATGTGTTTTCATGGAGGCGAAGGGCGGGGTTGTATCCAAAAGCGGATTTCCGGGGGCGAGTTGGCCGCTTTTTTTCAGAATATCCTGCCGCGCATCAGGATTTGGGATAACGCCGACGAAGAATTGCCCGCTGATTTAACGCCGGAGGCGTGTCGGAAATTAGCCGGTGGTGCAGCGAGGAACGAGCGGAACCACCGGAACCAAATCAGTTTGAGAACGCACCCCGGCAGGGGTGCTGGAATTCACCGCCGCCCCTGCCGGGGCGGATTCGCGGACTTAGAGATCCGGTGGTTCTCGCTCGCGGACTCGCTTCACCACCGGGTAATTTCCGTGATGCCTCCGGCATCGAAATCAACGCCTCGTTTTCCCAATTTGTGATGCGCAGCAGTATATCTCGCTGGGCACCGGGCGTCTGGCTCATGGCTGCGGCACCTTGAAAACTCGCCTCCGCTTGGCATCCTGAAACCCATGCTGCTCCATCTGGTCCGCCATCCTCTCTGAATGAGCGCCGCCTCGCCGCCAGCCCCCGATCGGGTCCCCCTTCAGAACGTGCCGGCGTCGGAGCTCCTGCCGCTGGTGTATGAAGAGTTGCGCGGGCTGGCGGTGCGCAAGCTGCAGATGGAGGCGCCGGGGCAGACGCTCCAGCCGACCGCTCTGGTGCATGAGGCGTGGCTGCGGCTTTCGGGGGACCGCGAGGTGCCCTTTGAAAATCGCGCGCACTTCTTCGCCGCGGCGGCGGAGGCGATGCGGCGGATTCTCATCGATCGCGCCCGCGCCCGGCTCGCGGCGAAGCGTGGCGGAAAGCTGGAGCGCGTGGACCTCGACGGCGTGGAACTGGCCATCGCGGCGGACGATGACACGCTGCTCGCGGTGCACGAGGCGCTGCACCGGCTGGCGGAGCACGATGCGGATGCCGCGGCGTTCATTCAGCTCCGCTTTTTTGCCGGGATGACGAATGAGGAAGCGGCGCTGGCCCTGGGCCTCTCGGAGCGCACGGCGCGGCGGCGATGGAGCTTCGCGCGCGCGTGGCTCTACCGGGATATCCAGCGGCAAAATGGGGTCTGAGTGGGAGCCGGAAAACTCGCGCGATGGAGCGCGGACGGCCTCGTCCGCCACGCGGCATGCCGGAGCGGCGATGCGGGCGAGGCCGCCCGCGCTCGAGCACCTCTCGCCTTTTCAGCGCGTTCTTGAATGGGGTCGGATGCTTTTTCTGGCCAGCCGCGCCCGTTGTTTTTCGCATCCATGAGCATCGACACCGGATCTCATCCACTGCGGGAAATCTTCGACGAAGCATCGGAAATCGCGGATGCCGGTGAGCGCCGCGCTTTCGTGCGAAAGGCTTGCGGGGAGAACGTGGCCTTGCTCCGCGAGGTCGAGGAACTGCTGACGGCGCACGACACGGCGGGGGGATTCTTTGACGCCCTGATCCCGCTGGAGCGTCCGCCGCCGCCCCCCGACGAGGAGAAAATCGGCCACTACCGGCTGATCGAAAAGCTCGGCGAAGGCGGCGGCGGCGTGGTGTGGCTCGCGGAACAGTCGGAGCCGGTGCGCCGCCAGGTCGCGCTCAAGATTCTGAAGTCGGGCATGGACACGCACTCGGTGATCGCGCGTTTCGAGGCGGAGCGCCAGGCGCTGGCGCTGATGGATCATCCGGGGATCGCGCGCGTCTTCGATGCGGGCAAGAGTCCGCTGGGCCGCCCCTATTTCGTCATGGAACTGGTGCGCGGCACGCACATCACGGAGTTTTGCCGACGCGAGCAGCTCGGGATCGAGCCGCGTCTGCGCCTCATGATCGCGGTGTGCCACGCGGTGCAGCACGCGCATCAGAAAGGGATCATCCATCGCGATCTCAAGCCGTCGAACATCCTCGTGACGCAGCACGACGGCGTGCCCGCGCCGAAGATCATCGACTTTGGCGTAGCCCATGCGATCGAGGCGCGGCGCACCGAGGCGAGGCCCTCCCCGCTGGTGGAGCCGATGATCGGCAGCCCGCTCTACATGTCGCCCGAGCAAGCGGCGCCCGGCCCGCTCGACATCGACACGCGCAGCGACATCTACAGCCTGGGCGTGCTGCTCTACGAGCTGCTCACCGGCCGCACGCCCATCGGCGTGGAGATGCTGCACACGGCGGGGCTCGAGGAAGTGCGACGGCTCACCCGCTAGGTGGCCTCGCCGCCGCCCTCCAGGAGCAGGGGCGACCCCGCCCCGAGTTTCCTCCCCGCGATGACCTCGGGGCGAGGGCGCCCGTTCTCCCTGGATCTCGACTGGATCGTGATGAAGTGCCTCGAGAAAGACCGCTCTCGCCGCTACGAAACCGCCAGCGACCTCGCGAGCGATCTCCAGCGGCATCTCGACCATGAAGCAGTGAGCGCGCACCCGCCGACCGCGCACTATCTCGCAGGCCGCTTCATCCGGCGGCACCGTGTCGGGCTCGCCGCGGCGATTGCCGTCGCGGCTTCGCTGCTCGCGGGGATCGTCGCTTCCACGGCGCTCTTTCTGCGGGAACGCGAAGCGCGGCGACAGGCCGACGCGCACGCCGCGGAGAGCCAGCATCGGCTTGCGCGTCTCCATGTCGCCGCGGGCCATCGTCTGGTGGAAGAGGGCGATTCCTTTGCCGCGCTGCTGCCGCTCATCGAGGCGCTGCGGCTCGAGGAAACGGACACCGCGAGGGCCGCCGTGCATCGCCGCCGCATCGGCACGATCCTGCGCTCGGCACCGCGGCTTGCGCAGTTCTGGGGCCAGGGTGGCCAGGCGCGTTTCAGTCCCGATGGCCGCCGCGTCATCGGCGTGGCCCGCGACGGTGGGGTGCAGGTGTATGACGCGCAGACCGGGGAACCGGAGCTGCCGCCGTTGCGCAGTGACCCGCGGCTCACGCACAGTTGGTTCACGCCGGATGGCGCGCGCATCGTCACCGCCGATACCGAGGGCCATCTGCAATGCTGGGATGCCGCGACGGGGCAGACGTCGGGCCCGCGCATCGCCGCCGACATCCGCACCAGGGCCGAGTATGCCTTCGTCGATGCCATCGACTTCAGCCGCGATGGGCGCGCGCTGCTCACGCTCGTCCCCGGTGGCGGTGTCCGTGTCTTTTCCATCCCCGGCGGCGAACCGATCGGTCCGCTGCTCGCGTCGGGCAGCGTCTTCCGGCGCGCGCGTTTCAGCCCCGATGGACGCCGCGTCGCGATCTGCGGCGACCGACCCGCCCTGCAAATCTGCGAGCTGCCGGAAGGCCGCGCCGTCTGGACCGTGCCGCAGGTCACGGGGGTGATGCGGCTTTGCACCTTCAGCCCGGATGGCGCGCTGGTCGCCACGGTGTCGGGAAAGCGGCAGGAGCTGCTCGATGTGTGGCATCTCGCGCGCGGTGAGCGGCTCTGGCCGACGATCGCGACGAGCGGGACGATCTTCGAATGCCGGTTCAGCGCCGATGGGCGGCGCGTGGCCATCGCCGGCGACACCGACGCGCGCGTGTACGATGTGGCGACCAGCCAGCCGGTCGGCGAGCCGATGCGGCACTCCGCTTACATCACGGATTTCAACTTCAGCGCCGACACGCGCTGGCTGTCCACGGCAAGCTTCGATCACACGGCCCGCGTGTGGGACGCCGCCACGGGCCAGCCCGCCTCGCCCCGCCTGCGCCACTCGGCGGCGGCAGGCTGGGCAAATTTCAGCCGCGACTCGCAGCACCTGCTCACCGCCAGCGGCGAGGATGGCACGGTGCGGCTGTGGGACCTCGCCCCGCTCTCGCCCGCGCGACTCACCCTGCCGCACCCGCAGCCAGTCACGCGCGTCCGCTTCAGCATGGATGGCCGGCGCGTGCTCACCACGAGCGCCGACGGCACCGCGCATCTCTGGGACGCGCCGACCGGACGATCTGTGCTCTCGCTGCGACACGCCGCGTCCGTCACCGATGGCGCGCTCACCGCCGATGGACGCCGCTGCGTCACGAGCTGCACCGATGGCACAGCGCATGTGTGGGACACGGCCAGCGGCGTGGAAATCGCGCCGCCCGCGCGCCATGCAGGCGTGATCTCTCGTGTCGCGATCAGCCCGCGCGACGAGCGCTTCGTCACCGCGTCCGGTGACTCGACCGCGCGCGTCTGGGACCTCGCCACCGGCGCCGCGCTCACCCCGCCGCTCGCCCATCGCGACCGCGTGGAATTCGCCACCTTCAGCCCCGATGGACGCCTCCTCCTGACCGCCAGCGCCGATCGCGCCGCGCAGCTCTGGGATGCCACGTCGGGAGCGCGGGTCGGTCCACCCATGCCGCACGCGGAGACGATAAACTTTGCGGGGTTCACTCCCGACGGCAGCCGCGTCCTGACCGCCACGCATGGACCGATGACGGTGCGCCTCTGGGACACCGCGACAGCTCAGCCGATCGGCTCGCTCGCCGCGCGCGGCGAGCGGGTCCTGTGCGCCGCGCTCAGCCCCGATGGCCGCTGGCTGGCCACCGGCTGCGTGGATGGCGCCGCCCATGTCTTCGATAGGACGACCGCCGCGCGCGCCATCCCGCCGATGCGCCACGAGACTCCCGTGAGCGAAGTGCTCTTCAGCCCCGACAGCCATCTCGTCCTCACGACCACCCAGGCTGGCGTGGTGCGCGTTTGGGATGCCACCACCGGCGAAGCCGTCACCCCACCGCTGCCGCACCCGCGCGCCGTGACCTCCAGCGCCTGGAGCCCGGACGGGCGCGAGATCATCACCGCCTGCGCCGACGGCGCCGCGCGCGTCTGGGATCTCTCCGCGATCCCCCTGTCCCTGCCCGACCTCCAGCGCCTCGGCGAACTCCTCGCCGCGCAACGCCTCCACCCCCGAACCGGCCCAAACCCGCTGACTCCCGCGGAGATGACCGCACGTTGGGAAGCGCTCCGGGGGAAGCCGCTGCGTTGAAACGCAGCGGGTGAGAAAGGCGTGGCGTCCGCATCCCGGAAGCCCGGCTACAATGCGAGGACGAAGGCGCGAATGGGGCGGAGGTGACGTCTCTCATCAAGGGTGTCGGGCAAATCGGGACAGGTCGGCTATCGCCTTTTGCAAACCACTCAGGGATATCAGTGCGATCTTACCCTCCGGCCCGTGACACAGTCGGGACGCCTATGTCACGGGGGCGGGGGCGGCGCGACACCTTCTGCCCGCTCTGCCATGCCAAAGATCGCCGCCTTTCCCAAAGCCTGCATGCGGGCTCTCTGCAAAGATGGGTCGATGAAAATCGCCGAGTGGTTCGCACTCACTGCCACGCTCGGGGTTGATGGGCTGGAGTTTTACGCCGGTTTTCTCGAAATGGCGGATGAAGCGTGATGGCCGGAGTTTCGCCGGCAGGTGGCGAATCTCGGGATGAGCATCCCGATGATGTGTTGCTCGCCGGATTTTACGCATCCCGATGCGGCTTTCCGCGCCACGGAGATCGCGAAGCAGAAACGCTGGATCGAGATGACGCAGGCGCTGGGTGGGTCGTATTGCCGCGTGCTCAGCGGGCCGCGGCGGCCATCCCTCCGAGGGAATGATGCGAACGCAGGCGGGAGTTTTCAGTCTCGCCGAACTCGCACCCAGCGCTTTACGGCACCTCATAGGCGCGGATGAAGCCAGTTGGCGACGCGCTTGGGAGGATGCGGACCGCGTCAGTCGATCCATCGGCGTCGCCGTTGAAGGAGGCGCCGATGTCCTGATACGCGGCGGGCAGCAGTGAGGGGCTGAACTCGATCTGAAAACGCAGACTGGGCCAGTGTTTCAGGGTGAGGCTGAAGTTATTCCCGCTGCGGGAGATGGCGGTGAAGAAAGGAATGGTGGACTTACCCTTCTGCCCGGCGGTGTAGAGCGTCTGCACCTCGGTGGCCGTGAGCGCGCGGCGGTAGATGGCTACTTCGTCGATGAGGCCGTTGAAGTTCATCCACCCAGTGGCGCCGAAGGGCCAGTCGGTCGCGAAGCCGGTGCCAAGCTGATACTTGTAGTGATTCGTGTAGCCGTATTGGAGCGTCTCGAACTCGTTGGCGAACTGGCCATCGAGATAGAGGCGCATGAAGTTCCCGCCGTCGCCGTAGGTGAAGGCGACGTGATGCCAGCGGCCATCCGTCACGATGCCTGGGACTGCCGGGAGATT
>JANPIS010000535.1:0-5180 GCA_031425095.1 Chthoniobacteraceae bacterium | reverse complement strand
CGGGCCCGGACCTCGAATCCGCGCAATTGGGAGTGGCTCGAGGCGCGGCTGAAGGCGATCCCGGATGAGCTGAATCGCACGCAGCTCGACGGCGACGGTCGCAAGCTCATGGACGCCGTGCGCAAGATCATCAGCGACGTGGATCGCCTCGAGGGATTCCGCGTCGTGGATCGCGAGATGCGCGAGCGTGAGAAGTTGGAGCGCGTGCCGGTGCGGACCACGGCGGAGGTGGATCAGGTCTCGGCGATGGTGCAGCAGGCGTTGGAACTTTTGCGGCCGAAGATGGAGGAGGCGCGGGCAGCGCTCGCGGCATTGATGCCGAAGCTGCATGAGATGATGCAGCAGCTCGCCAAGCAGACGGAGCAGATCAAGCAGGAGACCCAGGAGCAGGCGAAGAAAACCGAAGAGACGAAGCCCGAGGAAGCGCAGGCTGAGGCGAAGCAGCAGCTCGCGAAGCAGGAGAAACTCAACGAGAAGATCGATGCCTTGACGGACGCGATCCGGGCCGAGGCCAACAAACAGGACGTGATGCAGGCTGATGGTCGCGAACGCGCCCGTGATGCAGACGATGCGCTCGCAATGCTGAAGGAGCCGCCAAAGAAAGCCGCGGAAGCGCTCGCCGAAGCCACGCAGAGCGAGGCGCCGCAGGTGCAGAAGCAGGCGCTCAATGACGCGGCGATGCAGCAGCAGAAGCTCGAGCAAACGCTCCAGCAACTCGCCCAGCACTACGCAAATGTGGAGCACGGGAAAGCGGAGCAATCCCGCATGGCCCTGCGCGCGACGGAGCAGGAGACCGGCATCAAGCAGGAGCTCGACGAGCAATACGCGAAGGCCGCCGAACTGGCCGCGATGGCGCAGAAGACGCCGCAGGAAATGCTCGAGCAACTCGTGAAAGCGCTGCCGAAGAATCCGGTGATGCAGCAGGAGCTGAGCGGCATCGCGCAGAACTCCCTGACCGAAGCGCAACAGCAGCTCGCGCAGGCGAGCAAGCAGGCGACTGCCATCGCGCAGGACGTGCAAAAGATGTCAGCTGAGCTGGCCGCGAAAGCTGCGGCAGCGACGCAGAGCCCGCCTCAGCCGGGTGAGGCGCAGCCCGCTGCCGGCGAAAAGCCGCCGCAAGCCGCGCCGGAGAATTCACCCACGCCGTCAGCGCAGCCGCCGAATCCGCAGCTCACCCAGGCCGCGAAAAAGCAGCCGCAGATCGCGGACGCGGCGATGCAGGCGGGGGATCAGGTCGAGCGGGCCGGTCGTCACGAGACGCGGCTTTTGAATCCCGAGGCTGGCCAGCAACTGCAGAAGCTCGGCGAGCAGATTGCGGAGACCGGCGAGAAGGCCGTGCCGCAGGCGCAGCAGGCGCTCGAGAAAGCACAGACGCCCGAGCAGGCGCAGCCGGCGGTGAATGCGGCGAATGCCGAGCTGACCAAGGAACTGCAGCAGCTTCAACTCGCGTCGAATCCGACTTTGCCGAGTCCCGGCGTTCGTCGCGCGATGGCGGCGGCGCAAGCGGCGAAGCCCAGTGCCGCTCCGGAAGGCGCTCCACCTTCTTCGCCTCTGTCGGAGCCATCGCAACCCGCTTCGCCGGGCGCTGCGCAGCCCGCAAGCGCGCCACCTTCGACCCCACAAATGGCGCAGAGTCAGCCCGCTCAACCTGCGGCTGCTCAGACAGCGACGTCGCCGATGCAAATGCCCGGTCAGCCCGGTGCGCAGCCCCCTTCGCCAGAATCCATCCTCGACCAGCTCACCAGGCTCACCGCGGCGGCGCCGACTCCGCAGGAGCAAGTGTGGATGGCTCGCGCGCTCGACGCGCTGGATCAGGCGTTGAATGCTCCGGATTCCCAAAACGCGGAAGCCGCCCAGCAGGGCCAACCCGGAAAACCCGGGCAGCAAGGCCAGCAACCGAAGGATGGTCAGCAACAACCCGGGCAACCGCAAGGGCAGCAGCCGGGCCAGCAAGCAGGACAGCCGCAGCCCGGCCAGCAGCAGGCGATGTCGCCCGCGCAGAAAGCGCTCGCCGCCGCCGCGCAGGCGGCCGCCGCCGCGATGCGTGCTTCGCGCAGTGAGTCGCAATCGGAGAAGCAAGGCGGCGATGTCGCGCAGAGCGAGATGCAGTCCGTCTCGAAAGGCGGTGCGAAAGTGGATGCGGCGAACAATCCCTACGGCGCGATGCCGGATGCGAAAGGCCTGCGCGCCGGGGAGTGGGGCAAGCTGCCGAAGAAGATGGCCGAGCAAATGACGCAGGGGCAGCGCGAGGCGGTGGCTGGCGAGTATCGCGGACAGGTCGAAACGTATTACCGCGTCATCGCCGAGAAGGCGAAAGCGCCATGAGTCGATTCCCGATACCGGTTTTCAGGCTGCCGATGGCCGTCGTCCTGTCGATCTCACTCGCCTTCACGGCGCGCGCCGTCGAGCCGGTGGATGAGGCTCTCGTGCGCGGGGTGAAATACCTGCTCACCCAGCAGGAGGAGAGCGGAATCATCACGAACAAGGGTCGCCGCAATGAGACGGCGATGACATCGCTGGCGGTGCTGGCGCTGGCTTCGTGCGGGCATCAGCCGACCGATCCGACGCCGGAAGGCACGGCGATGAAGAAGGCGCTCGGCTACGTGCTGGGGCGGGATGTGCAGCAGCCCGACGGCTACTTCGGCGAGAAGGACAACTCGCGGATGTACGGCCACGGCATCACCACGCTGATGCTCGCCGAGATGCTCGGGATGGGTGCGGACACTGGACAGGACGAACAACTCCGCGACCGCGTGCGGAAGGCGATCGATCTCATCCTGCGTGCGCAGAAAGTGCCGAAGAACGAGAAGGCGCGCGGGGGCTGGCGTTATCTGCCAAGCGACACGTCCTCCGATATGTCGGTGACGGTCTGGCAGGTGATGGCGTTGCGCGCGGCGCGCAATGCGGGGATGGACGTGCCCAAGGAGGCGATCGACAGCGCCGTCGATTACATCAAGAGCCTCTACGAACCCGAGGGCCGGGCCGACAAGCGCGGCCGAGCGAAGCCCGGCGGATTTGGCTATCAGTCCAAGGGGAACGAAATCTCGACCACTTCAGAAGGGCTGCTCGCGCTCCAAGTCTGCGGTGAATACGAGGCGGAGGAAGCACTCGGGGCCAGCGAACGTCTGCTCCGCGAGGGCATCCGCACGGACGAGCGGTGGTTCTTTTACACGACCTACTACTACGCCCAGGGGATGTATCAGCGCGGCGGCAAATATGCCGAAGCGGGCAAGGCGAAGGTGATGGAGGTGCTGCTCCCGCTGCAGTCGCGCGAAGGCTTTTGGGAGAATGGCGGAGGGGACGGACGCGAAGCCGGCAAGGTCTATGCGACGTCGATGGCGATCCTCAGCCTCGCGGTGAAGAACCACTATCTGCCAATCTACCAACGCTGAGCGGCGCTTCGATCAGATCACCCGTGACCGCGACCGGCCGGCTTGGATTCGGCGGCACGCACGGGCGACACTTTCACGACGTTCTCAGCGTCGTAATCGATGAGGTGCAGCCAGTCTTCGGTGATGTCGCTCGGCGGGAAGATGTCGTTGTTGCCATATTCGGCATCGACGCTGAGGTGGAGGTCGCTCTCGGAGATGCCTTCTTCGGCAGCGGTCGAGATGGCGCGCTTGATGGCGAGACCTTTCGCGCGTTCGACGATCGACGCGATGATTGCGCCGCTGATCAGATCGCCGCGATAGAGCGTGTCCTTTTTCCCGCTGCGCAAAGTGATCGAGAGGAACTTGTTCTCTTCGCGATGGGAGAAGGCGAGATCAATGGTGCGATCGACGAGTGCGTCGATGGCCTTCTCGACACTGCCGGCTTCCTTCACGAGCGCGGGGTCGTAGGGGAGATTCGGCGCGAGGTAGATCTTCAGGATCTCGCGCGCATCCTCCTTGTTCGGGCGGTGGACCTTGATCTTCCGGTCGATGCGGCCCGGGCGCAGGATCGCCGGGTCGATGAGATCGGCGCGATTCGACGCGAGGATGATGACGACTTCGCTGAGCGACTCGATGCCGTCCATCTCGGTGCAAAACATCGGCACGAGCGTGGAGTGGATGTTCGAGTAGCGCGAGGCGCGGCGCGTGCCGAGGATCGACTCGGCTTCGTCGATGAAGAGGAAGGGCAGGTAGCCTTCCTTCCGCTTCTCACGCGCCGTGGAGAAGATCTCGCGGACCATGCGTTCACTTTCGCCGACCCACATGTTGAGGATCTCCGGCCCCTTGATGTGCATGAAGTACTCGCGCATCTCTTCGCCGGTCTCGGCCTTGAGCTGTTGCGTGAGGTTGTAGGCGGTGGCCTTGCCGATAAGCGTCTTGCCGCAGCCGGGCGGGCCGTAGAGCAGGAAGCCCTTCGGGGTCTGATGCTGGAAGCGCTTGAACAGCTCGGGATGGAGCAGCGGCAGTTCGATCGCGTCGCGGATTCCCGCGAGCGCTTCCTTCTGTCCGCCGACTTTTTCCCACGGCAGCTCGGGCACGGAATCGAGGAAGTATTCGTCGGAATGCGGGCGGGCGAGCGCTTCGATGGCGATGCGGTAGTTCGAGTCCACGCGCACTTCGTCCCCGGCCTTGAGCTTTTCCTTGAGCAGGAGATCGCTGCGCTGGATGACGGTGGACTGCACTCCGTGCTCCGTGCCGACGCGAAGCCGATCCGGCCCGAGGAGCTCGTTGATCTTCACCACCGGCCCTGTCTTGTCGTAGCCGAGATCGCCGACGATCACGTAGGCCTCGTTCACGAGCACGCGCGTGCCGCGGCGGAGCGACGAGAGATTCACGCGCGGATCGCAATTGCAGTAGTAGTCCGCGCCGCCGACGACGATCTGTGCGGTCTCCTTGTTCGCCGAGGCGAGGAAGGTGCCAATGCGATTGGCAGGAGAGCTGAGCTTCTTCACGATGGCATCGAGCTTCTCCAGAGTCTGCCGGGCTTCGGTCATCGTGTCTTCCAGTTCAGCGATATCGACGCGGAGGTCGAGCAACTCTCCACGCACGGCTTCACCGGGCGGGAGCGAGGCAACAAGACGGTCTATGCGCTCGAGCGGGCTGAGAGGCTCGTCGGCGGGTGTGAAGTCGAATGAGTCTTCCATCGTGTGGCGTGAGTGGATGATACGCTCGCACGCCACACTCGCAAATCATGCGCACCCTCGTGCGCAAAAAAAATCGGGCGCAGCCCACGCGGACTGCGCCCGATCG
>JANPIS010000534.1:0-1754 GCA_031425095.1 Chthoniobacteraceae bacterium | reverse complement strand
CTCGACCGGCCCCGCGCCGGGTCGTGAAAGCTTCACCTTCGCCGGACTGAAGATGGCGAGGATGCGCGGCTTCGCTTTCGCCAAATCGACGACCCGCACGCCCTCGACGGCCTGGTGCGGGCGCGGACGACCGATCAGGCGTTTCAGCGAGTTGGAGATCAGGCCGTCATTGATTCCCACGATGATCACCACGGCCACGACGAAAGCGCGGGCTTTGAATGAGCCGCGAATCAGCAATGTGATGATCACGATCGCGGCAATCGGCAGCCACACGTCCCAACTCGAAACCAGCGCCATCAGACGGTCCGCTGCCGGGCTGGTCCACTCGCGGTTGATGAGAAAAAGAAGCTTTTGATCCATGCAACGCTGGCGGAGTGTCGGCGAGGTTATGGCCCTGACTTTTCATGTAAAGCTACGATTCCTCCTCGCTCCGGCGATGCTGTGCCTGAGCGGCTTCGCGGGCGGCGCAGACGCACCGGATGCGCGCGACATTCTCAAGTCGGTGCGGGCGGCGCAGACGGCGCAACAGCAGTCGCTCGAAGGCAAAGTGCGCACGGGATCGAAGTCGGTCCCCTTCAAACTGACAATGTCCGGCAACACCGTGCGCTGGCAATTCACCGATCCCGCCGAAACGCTCCAGCTCCGCCTGGGGGAGAAGGACTCGCAGTTCGAAGAGATCGGCAAAAACGGGGCGCAGAAGGTCTCGGCCGCGCGCTTCGACGACAAGGTGCGCGACACCGACATCAGCTACGAAGACCTGTCGATGCGCTTCCTTTACTGGTCGAATGCCACGGTCGAGGGGGACCAAGTGATGCTGCTCAACAGTTGCTGGGTGGTCCGCGTCGAACCACCGGGGAAAAACAGCTCGCAATACAGCAAGGTGAAACTCTGGATCACCAAGAACAACGGCGCGCTGATGCAGGCCGAGGCCTTCGGCGGCGATGGCAAACTGGCGCGCCGCTTCAAGGTCATCTCCGGCCAGTCGCTCGGCGACGGCTTGTGGATGCTCAAGCAGATGCGCATCGAGCGGATGTCCGCCGGGGCGGACAAGACGCCGAGCTACCTGGAAGTCGAGAAGCCGAAATCAGACTGACGCCGCCTCGACCGCGCTCATCTTGGCGAGCCATTCGCGGTGGATCTTCGGCGAAATCTCGCTCGGCTTGATCTCGCTGCGGCCGCCCCAGAAAACGTTCGTGTAGGAAACCGGAATGCCGATGCTTTCGAGGTGCGCGTCGATGGCCGCCTTGTGGGCGAAGACGCGGTCGCGTTCGGTGCCGTGGCAGACGGCCATGATGTTCACGTGATTGAACTCCGCTCCCCCCTCGCGCCAGTAGCAGTGCGTGAGGATCGGATGCCGGCCGACTTCACCGCCGGCTTCGATTTCGCGACCGGCGGGGACGCGCCAGTGGAAGAGCGCGTTGAAGCGGGTCACGCGCTGGCCGGTGGCGGAGGGCTTCACGTGTTCGAGGAAGGTGGAGAAGCGGCCGATCACCTGGCGCGCGTTGAGGTCTTCGGCGACGCGGTAGAAGGTATCGAGATCCACGCCCGCTTCGGCGGCGCGAGATTCCCATAGGCCGACGCGCACTTCGTCGAGCGTGAGTTCGCGTTTGAGCGCGAGCAGGACTTCCCATTCGAGATCACTGAGATGCACCACACCCACGCGAATCATCTTCGCGGGTTCGGCCGACTTGTCGCCGGGCTCGATCGTCTTCCGCCGCACGTGACCGACGCCGAGCGCGAAGATGCCCTTTGCG
>JANPIS010000533.1:0-6716 GCA_031425095.1 Chthoniobacteraceae bacterium | reverse complement strand
GCCCGTCCCAGGCTCCGCGCCACCTCCGCCCGCGGGAAGTCAGAGGTCCTTCGACAAGCTCAGGATGACAGGTCAGGGGTTCGCTCCTCCTCGCCGACGATCGCGCCGCCGCGCATCTTCACCACCCGCCGCGCGCGGGCGGCGAGCGTGGGATCGTGCGTCACCAGCACCAGCGCCGTGCCCGCCTCGCGATTCAGCCGGAAGAGCATCTCCACGATCGGCCCGCTCGTCTCCGCATCGAGATTCCCCGTCGGCTCGTCGGCGAAAAGAATCTTCGGCCGATGGATGAACGCCCGCGCCAGCGCCACACGCTGCTGTTCGCCGCCGGAAAGCTGGAGCGGATAATGTTCGAGCCGATCCGCGAGCCCGACCTGCGCGAGGATGTCCGCCGCTTCCGCATACCGGCCGTTCTCCCCACGGAGTTCCAGCGGCACGAGCACGTTCTCGATCGCCGTGAGCGTCGGGATGAGTTGGAAATTTTGAAACACAAAGCCGACCGCGCGATTCCGCAACGCCGCGCGCGCATCCTCGTCGAGCGCGCCGAGTTCCTGCCCGTCGAGACGCACCGAGCCCGCCGTCGCGTCATCCAGCCCCGCGCACAGCCCGAGCAGCGTCGTTTTCCCACTGCCCGACGGCCCGATGATCGCGCAGGTGTCGCCCGCCTTCAGCGTGAGATTGATGTCGCGCAGCACCGTCAGCTCGTGCCCCGCGCCGCGGTAGATCTTCCCGAGCCCGCGGATCTCGAGGATGGGCGGTTTGACAGCCTCGGCGCTGCGCTCGACGCTCGACCCACTCTCGATCTGATCAGATGAATTCATTGAGGAAATTTACGCTCTGCTTAGGGCTCACGCTGCTCGTGGCAACCGCGCTCCTGGGCCGCGCACTATGGGCGGCAGAGGCCCTCCCAGCAAACGCCACCCCCGCCACCCCCGGACGCATCGTCATCCTCGGCGACAGCATCACCGCCGGCTACGGCCTCGACCCCAGCCAGGCCTACCCCGCGCTCTTGCAGGAAAAAATCACCGCCGCCGGCCTGCCTTACACCGTCGTGAATGCCGGCGTCAGCGGCGACACCACCGCCGGCGGCCTGCGCCGACTCGACTGGACCCTCAGCCGCCCCACCGCCGTGCTCATCGTCGCCCTCGGCGGCAACGACGGCCTCCGCGGCATCGCCCCGAAACAGACGGAGGAAAACCTCACCGGCATCCTCCAGCGCGCCCGCGCGAAATTCCCCGCGATCAAAGTCATCGTCACGGGCATGGAAATGCCCGCGAACATGGGCCCCGACTTCGTCACCCAATTCCGCGCCGTCTTCCCGCGAGTCGCCGAAGCCGGCAGCGCCGCTTTGGTCCCCTTCCTCCTCGAAGGAGTCGGCGGCATCGCCGCCCTCAATCAACCCGACCTGCTCCACCCCACCGCCGAAGGACAAAAGCGCATCGCGGAGAACGTGTGGACGGTCCTGCGCAAGACGCTCGAAGCCGGAGGCTCACCGTAGGACCGCGGTTCGCTGGCGTCTGGGATGTGGACGGCTCTTCCCAGAGCCGCATTTACCGCGGGACTGGGAAGTCCCGCCTACGGTCCTGCCGCTTCCGCTCACTCACAGCGCCCATCCGCGCCGCCTTCTCGTCTTCTGTCGTCCACGCGCACACCATAGCGCCAAGGGAAAATTCGACACCATCCACGTCAAAACGCCGCTGATTACGCCACGTGCGGCGTGAAAATCCTCAGCCTGCAAACCAAAGAACTGAGCGATTCGATGGCGCACTTCACGATCGGCTCCGTGTTGCGATACGGTCCGATGCTCACCGGCATCTTGAAAGAAACCCACTGGTGTTCCCGTGCCGCGACGCCCAGCGGGAACAAACCATCCCGCCCATGTATCTCGTCATCTGGCACTCGATCCTCGCTGGCGTGGAGCAAGACCTCGCCAAAGCGAAGCACGCGCCTGCAGCCTGCCGGACTCTACGGCAGTCGCTGGCGAGTCGCCTCAGGCGTTTCGCCCGCGGATTATTTTGTGCGTCCCATCCGGCAGCAGCATTTCGGCGATAACCGGGGTGCGATTGCCGCGCAAGGCGTCGCTCAGCCGCCGATGCGATTCCTCGAAGGGGATGAGCGCGTATTCCTCGCCGGTGAGCACGAGCAGTGGACTCACAAATTCCTGCCCGTTGCGCGGCGTGCCTTTCAACGAATGCTCGGTGACGAAAGCCACCGCCCGGTAAAACGGGGCCTGGCCTTCCGCGTCGGTCTCGAGCGGCGCTGGGAGAAAGGCCGCATACGGATCGCCATCTTCGTAACCGCAGCCCGGCGTCGGCGAGCCGATATGGGCCGGAACGGCTTGCGCGCGCACCGCGATCCAATCGCAGTCGAGGTGGTCGTCTCCTTCCTTGGGAAACTTCAGCGTCCATAGGGTGGCGTAGATGCTCATGGGAAAATCGGTGGTGGCGCTCACTCGTCATCGCGAAGCCGCTCCTTCAAACTGTGCTCCTGCGACTTCGCGCAGCTTCGGAGGATTGCGGCGACAATGGGAAACTCCAGGTCGAGTTTATCGGCGAGTTCACGCAGTTTGAGCATCGCTTGGCGGCGTTCATCGAGACTGCTCATCATATGACCGTTAGCCATCGGGCCGGGCCAGCCTTGGTTGTTGAAGATCGCCATCTCGAAGGAGTCCGTCATCTTTTCGGAACCGTCATCGGTCATCAACCGGCAGACTGCGGCAGACGGCCAGCAGCCGTTTTCATCGACTGAGCTGTGGAGGAGCCACGTTCCCAAAACGTGTTCACAGGCTCTCGTGTAGCCTTTGGATGCGGCCTGTTCGCGGGCATCTTCCACCCAAGCTCGAAACGCCTGTTCATCGAGATGGCCATCGTCACTTGTGCCGGGAAGCCGATGCACGGAGCCGAGAACCTGGCGGCAAAGGTCACCGACATTTCGTTCGCGATCGGAGATTTCTATAGGTTCCGCTGACTCAGGTTCATCGCTTCGGTATCTGCCCAGCGTGAGAGCTTCGACGAAATACTCCGGTTCGCGCGCCAGTCGTTTGAGCAGGAGCCGTGGCGAGCCGTGGTGCTTGAGGATCGGGAGGAAGAACCATTCAAATTCCTCCACCTTCCTGGCTTGTTCGGGTGTGAGTTCGCTGGATTGCTGAAGTGTCCGCAGCACTCCTCCTACGTGGTGGGCATCGAATTTCGGTCGGCCTGGAATTGCGGCATCGCTTTCGACTGCTGCGCAAAGTTCGGTGCGCACGGCGTCCAACGCCGCGAGGGCCAGATCGTTTGGCACCGCGATTTGGGCGTGAGTGCAGGAGTAAATGCAATCGAGCGCGGCAAAGGCACGCTGGTGGCCGATCAACTCTCGAACCACACGCTCGGTTTCAGCAGGAGTCGCATCGTGCATCCAAGTCCCGGTCGTGCGCCAGAATGAGTCGGAGAAATCTGGACCGAGCGCCTCGATCTGTTTCCACGTTTCTTCGCGAAGCGGGAAAATCCCCGCCAAGCTGGCGAACGTTTTCGGCTGCCATTGGCCGACGCCGGTGTGATGAAGCCAGTTCCAGCCACCGTCAACGAATCGCGCGTTGGCATACCCGCGGGCCAAGCCGTTCAAGCGCGTGTCCTCGGCTTCCAGCCAGGCGGGAAGAATTTCCGCGTCGGCGTGGATGATGCCGTGCTTCGCGACCATGAAGCCCGTTTGTCCGACCTCATGCTCGCTGACTCGTGCGATCAACGCACGAATCGCAGCAAGTCCTCCTGATTCCGCGATTTCACGAAGGGCGGTGAGTTGTGCCGCAGTCCGCAGTTCTTCTTGTTCCTTGATCGGAGTGTCGCAGTTCGTTCCCGGCAGGTAGGCATCGTGGCGCGTAAAGATCCAAGCGAGTCGGGCCGCAGGATCGGCGGGCCCCAACTTCGCGACGACAGCTTCCACCTCCACCAACCTCTCCTCCGCCATCGCCCACTTGGCCGTGGCAAAGTATCTGTGCTTCGCAGCTTCTCGACGCAGCGCTTCCCACAGTTCGATGCGTCTCTCGCCATCCAGACTCACGCCGAGCGTTTCAATCTGCGCGAGCGCCTCCCTGAAAAGATCGTCCGGCAACGAATCGAACTCTTCGATCAGCTTTTGCCACCGCTCGCTATCTACCCCCGCAACCTCGACGAGCCGTCGGGCAACGTGCGAGACCTGCTGCCAGTAGTCGCGGTTCGTCACGCCTTCGTCACCAACTGCGGTGACTTTCCGATAAGTCGGGCGATGGCGTGGTGAACTACTGTCGTGCGTTTTCGGCAGCAGGCCGAAGAACAAACACCACGCGACATCTGGCTCGGCCTCCATGAGTTTGTCGAGGAGGCGGCAGCGGTCTTCCACCTCGAGACAGCACTGAGGAAACCATGGTAGGAAGGCTTCCCGCAAAACGCCCATCGGACGCGGAGAGCAGTTGACGTCGGGAGCGAGCGCGGCCATGCGAGCGAGCGCCAGGGTCGCGCGTGTCACCCAGGCGCGCTCCCACATCAGTCCTTCCAGCGCCCACATCACTTCGACGTGAGGATGATCGCCGAATATGTTGTCACCGCTCTGGCGGAAAAGTTCGATGGTCGCCGGTGACTCGCGGCGCAGGTCGTCCTCCACGGCTTTCAGAAAGAGATCGGGCGCAGCCTCCGCGATGAATAGGAGCGCGTAGTCGAGCGACGCCCACAGCCACCAGTCTTCCACCCGCTGGAAAATCTCCGCGACGATACTACGCACCAAGCCGACGGCACGCGCGCTTTCATCGGTATCAGGCGAGCGCAGACCGAGGAGGCAAAGCGTTTCCGCCATGGCGCGGCGGAGGCGATACGAGTGCTGCGGCTCTTGGTGTTGAATGCTCGCGTAAATCCGCTGATCGGCGGGCATGTCGTAACACGGGTTGAGTTCCGCGAGCACGGTGAAGGCGGCTTGCCGGAAGCGTGCATAGTGCTCTCTGCGAAGGTGCGGCGAGAGCCACCGCCACGCGTCTTCCCGCGAAATGACACGCCAGTTTCGCTCAACGTGCCGCAGCAATGGATGATTCGCCGCGGCCCAAGGCTGAAGCAGCAACTCCACCTCCTCATACGGCTGTCCGAAAACTTCCGCGATGCGCGCTTGGTCCGCTTCGCAATTCGCATCCCAAGCACCGAACAAGACAATCGGTGCCAGCTTTGTCGCCACGGACTTCTCCGCCCATTCCGGCTCAGGACCGTGACCCGCGAGAAGGCGT
Source organism: Chthoniobacteraceae bacterium (assembly GCA_031425095.1). Taxonomy (GTDB): domain Bacteria; phylum Verrucomicrobiota; class Verrucomicrobiia; order Chthoniobacterales; family Chthoniobacteraceae; genus JANNXQ01. The sequence continues at coordinate 1,495 of JANPIS010000533.1, read as the reverse complement.
TTGAGCACGACTCCGCTGCCGCCCGCTTCTCCGGCCATGCGCCACGCTTTGTCGTTGTCGATGCCGCATTTCCTCAGCTCCTCGGCGAGCGCACCGCGGTGAAGCGATGCGAGCCGGCATCCACGTCCGCGACTGTGCCCGGCATTGGTGCGGAGGAGAACCCGATGGCCATTCGCGATCGCCGCAGAGACTTGCTCGGAGGTCAATTCCAGCCCGCCATCGGCGAGCAGCAGGAGCGGGTTGGGAACGCGGGTGAGATATTGCCACGCCTCCAGGGTCGCGACGGCAATCGGCGATACCGCGGTGAATGATTCGGTTTTAACGCGCTGACACCACCAGGCGGCGACGGCATCGCGCACATCCTCGTGCGACCATGATTGCACTTCGAGTGCCTGAGCGGACGGCTCGGACAACCACGCATCGAGTTCTTTGCCACACTCACCGCGCGCTGCGAGGAAGACTGTCGGGCTGAGCTTGGTGTGGAGCGTCGCCAAGTCCTGCCAGTGCAGCAGCAGCGAACGGGCGCCCATGACATTGCGCCCCATGACGTGCGCCAACCAAATCCCCACGCCCGGCTGTTGAGCAATCCAGCCGGCGATGTCCACCGCATCGAGCACTTGAATCTCGCGCCAACCCAATGCGGCGGCCTGCCCATGCGCCCACGCAACCTTGTGTTCGTGGGATTCAGCGTAACTGCCATCGTCGCGGCGATGTCGCGGCCAGACATGCAGCGTCACAATGACAAGCGTGGTTTCCGCCGGGATCAAATCGCCCGGCTGGCGCGTTCGTTTTTCCACATCCTCGCGCGCCTTTTCCAAAACCCGGCCTTCCTCTTTTCGACTCAACTCCCAGCCGGAAAAGCCCTGCCGCACATGCAGCCCAAACGTTTCCGCTTCAACGAGCCCATCCCAGCCGCCGAGATTGGTCTGCTCGTGCGTCAGGAATCGGCACTGGCGCAGTTTCGCGCCCGATCCGATCACCAACTGACGAATCAGCGACGGCATCCAGCGTTCGGATTCAGCACGCCCTGCCCACTCAGCAAGATCGGACGGACGTATCTCGTCGAAAATCGGCGGCATAGGTGTTTCGCAATATCACCGCACGCAACCCCTACTTCGCACGCGGGATCTCCGGCTCCAGGCCATCCACGCGGGGGAGGCAGCCGCGGATGCTCGGGTGGTGGATCGTGAGTCCGGGCGTGTCGCCGGGCCAACTGGGGTGGCCGGCGGCATCGACGAAGGCGACGCCGATGGGGGTGTCGGGGGCGGTGTCAGCGAGGTGGGTGATTTTCGCCTCGGCTTCGTCGGACATCTCGATCCACGCGTGCTTGAGGGCCTGCGGGTCGAGGTGGCGAGCTTGGATTTCGTGGAGCTTCGCGGGGTCGATCTTCGCAAAACGGCGCATCAATCCGAGCAGGGAGAGCGGGTTGAAGCCGGGGTCTTTGCCGCACGCGGCCCAGACGACGGCGGTGAGCGGGAAAGTGCGGTGCAGTTCG
>JANPIS010000532.1:0-13291 GCA_031425095.1 Chthoniobacteraceae bacterium | reverse complement strand
GCCGTGCCGGGTGTCGCACCGGGGCTGGCCTCGACAGCTTCGCGCACGTAGCGACGCAGGTCGGTTTCATTGTGGACGAGTTGCATGCCTCGTCCGCCGAGGACGAAGCTCGGACGCACCAGCACCGGATACGTGACCTTGTCCGCGACTTCCACGGCCTGCTCTTCGGTGACCGCGGTGCCGCCGTGAGTCTGGCGGATGCCGAGCTTGTCGAGCATCGCGCCGAAGAGTTTGCGATCCTCGGCGATCTCGATGCTGTGCGGCGAAGTGCCGATGATCGGCACGCCCGCGGCTTGCAGCCCGGCGGCGAGATTCAGCGGCGTCTGCCCGCCGAATTGCACGATGACGCCAAAGAGATTTTCGCTCTCCTGCTCGCAGATGTTGAGCACGTCCTCGAGCGTCAGCGGCTCGAAGTAGAGCTTGTCGCTGGTGTCGTAGTCGGTCGAGACGGTCTCGGGGTTCGAGTTCACCATGATGGTCTCGAACCCGAGTTCCCGCAGCGCGAACGACGCGTGGACGCAGCAGTAGTCGAACTCGATGCCCTGCCCGATGCGATTCGGTCCCCCGCCGAGGATGATGACTTTCTTCTTCCCGCTCTCGCGCCGCTCGTTTTCGTCGCCGTAGGTCGAGTAGTAATACGGCGTGTAGGCCTCGAACTCCGCCGCGCAGGTATCGACGAGGCGGTAGGTGGGAATGATCCCGAGCTTGTTCCGAGCGTCGCGCACCCAACTTCCAAGCGGATGCTGTCTAACTGCCGAGGCCCACCAGCTTTTCCTGTCCGCGATCTCTTCGATTTGCCGATCGGAAAACCCAGCCTTCTTGAGTCGACGCAACCGATTGCGGAGTTCCTCGGCTTCCAGGCTAAAATTGATGAACCTAATAGCGGCGTGTCGGAGCGCTGAGCTCGGCGGATTCACGTCACGGCTCATTTCGTCCTGTTCACACTCCCGGCACTGTTCGTCGAGCTGGCTGACGATCTCCCGGATGTTTTCGAGGAACCATCGGTCGATCTTCGTCATCTCGAAAATCTCCTCGACCGTCCATCCGCGCTGGAATGCGAGGCCGAGGAAGAAGATGCGCTCGGCATTCGGAACCGTGAGTTTCGTGCGCAGCGCGTCGTCGTCGATCACGACGTCCTTGCCGTCGCCGATGAGCCCGAAACGTTTGATCTCCAGACTCCGCAGCGCCTTTTGCAGCGCTTCCTTGAAGGTGCGTCCGATCGCCATCGCTTCGCCGACGCTCTTCATCTGTGTCGTCAGCGTCGGGTCGGCTTGCGGGAATTTTTCGAAGGTGAAGCGCGGGCATTTCACCACCACGTAGTCAATCGTCGGCTCGAAGCTCGCGGGCGTCTCGCGCGTGATGTCGTTGCGCACTTCGTCGAGCGTGTAGCCGACGGCCAGCTTCGCGGCGATCTTCGCGATCGGGAAACCGGTGGCCTTCGACGCCAGCGCCGAGCTGCGCGAAACGCGCGGGTTCATCTCGATCACGATCATCCGCCCGTTGTCCGGGTTCACGGCGAACTGGATGTTCGACCCGCCCGTCTCCACGCCGATCTCGCGGATGATCGCGAAGCTCGCGTCGCGCATCATTTGGAACTCGCGATCGGTGAGCGTCTGGATCGGCGCGACGGTGATCGAGTCGCCGGTGTGGACGCCCATCGGGTCCACATTTTCGATCGAGCAGACGATCACGCAGTTGTCCGCGCGGTCGCGCATCACCTCCATCTCGAACTCCTTCCAGCCGAGCAGCGACTCCTCGACGAGCACCTCCGTGACCGGCGAGAGATCGAGCCCGCGCGCGACGATCGTTTCGAACTCCTCGCGATTGTAAGCGATCCCGCCGCCCGTGCCGCCAAGCGTGAACGCAGGCCGGATGATCAGCGGGAAGCGTCCGATGGTCTCCTGCGAAATGACGCGCGCTTCCTCGATCGTATGCGCCACGCCGGAGAGCGGCATGTCGAGGCCGATCTTGATCATCGCCTCCTTGAACGCCAGTCGGTCTTCGCCCTTGTGAATCGCCGCCGCATTGGCGCCGATCATCTTCACGCCATGCTTCTCGAGCACGCCGGACTCGAAGAGTTTCATCGCGCAATTCAGCGCCGTCTGTCCACCCAGCGTCGGCAGCAGCGCGTCCGGCTTCTCCGCCGCGATGATTTTTTCGACGACCTCGGGCGTGATCGGCTCGATGTAAGTGCGGTGCGCGAATTCCGGGTCCGTCATGATTGTGGCCGGATTGGAGTTCACGAGGATGACCGTGTAGCCCTCCTCCTTGAGGGCCTTGCAAGCCTGCACGCCGGAGTAGTCAAACTCGCACCCCTGCCCGATGACGATGGGGCCGGAGCCGATGAGGAGGATTTTGTGGATGGAATTGTCGCGAGGCATCGGCAGAGAAAAAGGGGAAAAGTGCGGGGGTTGTAGCAGCGGGAATCCGCTCGCGCAACGGCGGCGGAAAAAACATCCAACATCCAACATTCAACATTCAACATTCAATGACCTGGCGGACGCTCGCGGACGCCTTCCGAAATTGGATGTTGGATGTTGAGTGTTGAATGTTTTCCTCACTTGGAATTCGCAACTTGACCGCCTGCACCTCTGCCGCACGCTCGAAGCGTTCCGCTTCACTCCATGAATATGAATACGCACTTCTACTTCCGCCTTCGCGCGACTGCCCTCGCCGCTGCGCTCCTACTCACTCTCGGCGCGTCGCTCAGCCACGCGCAGATCAACCTCTACGCCCGCTTCGCCAATGGCAACGCCCCTTGGGCCGGCGATTCGATCGACGCGGGCCGCACCGGCTGGGTGAATTTGAAGAGCGCGTCCTTTGGCTCGTCCATCCCCGTGACCATCGGCGGCGGCGGCGGCACGACCTATGGGAACGCGACCTTCGACAGCGTCGTCCTCACCAAGGCCGTCAATCGCCTCACGCCGCAGATCTTCGCCTCGCTGGCTTCCGGCTTGGCCATCAATGGCGGGCCGGGCGTGGCGGACGTGACCCTCGACTTCGTGAAAACAGGCTCGGCGGGGCCGGTCACCTTTTTCCGCGTCGAATTGCGGCTCGCCAGCTTCACCCAGCAGAAGACCACCTCCAGCGAGGGCGATAGCGCGCTGGACGAAAGCGTCACGCTCAAGAACGCGGCCTTCCGCTACACCTTCTGGACGATCCTGCCCAATGGCACCCAGGGCGCCTCGCAGGTGCAGGCGTGGAGCTTGGTGAATAACACGGCCACCTTCACTCCGTAGCCCGTGCCCGCCATGCGCGCCGCGCTTTTCCTCGGCCTCGTGCTGCTCCCGCTGCGGGGGTGGGCGGTCTTCGATGTGTATCTGGAAGTGACCCCGCAGGCCGCGCCCGAGCTCTCGGGCAGTGTGGCCGATCCGCTCTACAGCGGGTGGGCCGCGGTGTCGGGTTTTGAATGCAGCGCGGAGCGGGAATTCGTGTCGTTCCAGATAGGCGAGCGCACGGCGTTTCGCGACTTCACGCTGGTGAAGACCGTGGACGCGGCGACCCCCAAATTCTTCCGGGAGCTGACCGCGCGCACGCCGATCGCGACGGTGAAGATGGTCGTGGCGCTGCGCACGCCGCAGCGGGTCGAGCTGTGGGACATCCAGGCCTCGACGGGGCTTTTCCTCGGGCAAAACTTCACCGCCTCGCAGGGCGGCGAGATGCAGGAGCGGATCACTTTCACCGTCCGGCAATTCGAGTGGAGCTATATCGTCGTCGGTCCGGCCGGCGATGCCCTCACGGAGATTTTTGCGAACTGGAGCGTCCTGAGTAACAGCGGCACCACGACCGCCGGCACGCGCACGCCCGCCTATCCCGGCGGCGTCGACACCGACGGCGACGGCATCCCCGACGGGTGGACAGGCTTTTACTTCGGCCACCTCACCGGACTGCCCGCGGACAAATCGCGCGCCACCGACGACGCCGACGGCGACGGCCTCGACAACCTGCGCGAATTCATCGCCCACACCAACCCGCTCTCGCCGAACTCCACGCTGCGCATCACCGCCGTGCAGAAGCCCGGCGCGACCACCTACGGTCTCACGTGGCAGAGCGTGGCCGGGCTCACCTATCGCATCCTCAGCGCCCCCGCGCCGGGCGGCCCTTACACGCACATCCAGACCGTCCCTTCCGCGGGCAATGTCACCACGAGCACCACGATCGTCGCGCCCGGCCCGCCGCTCTTCCTGCGGGTGGCGGTGCCATAGAGCGAGGGTTGACTCCGGGCACGCCGCGGGCTGATGCAGGCGGGTGCCGATGAGCCCCGACGATCGTTCCGAACTCGAAGCGCTCCAGCGCGAACAGGCGCGGTTGCAACAGGACGCGCACGAATTGAACCGCCGGATCGCGGTGCTTGCACGACGGATGCAGTCGGCTCCAGAGGTGACGGCCGAGCCCCGTCCCGCACCGGCGAGCCAGCCCCCACCGCTGCCGATGCGGGACGCGGATCTGGCGAGCGGAGCGGCGGACTCCAGGCCGCCGTCGGTCGCGCAGCGACCGATCACCTTCCCTCCCACTCCCAGCGCTCTGGCGTCCGCCGCTCCGCCCGCCAAGCCACCGCCACCGCCGAGTCCGGCCGCTCCCAGCGCGACGAAAGCGGGGCTGCCGGCGGAATCCATCGAGCTGCGCCTCGGCACGTATTGGCTGGCGCGGATCGGCATCGTGATCCTGCTCACTGGCCTCGTCTTCCTCGGCAACTACGCCTACCAGCGCTACATCCCACACCTCGGCCCAGTCGGGCGGCTTGCGCTGCTCGGCATCGCGGGCGGATTGCTCGCGGGACTCGGTGTGTGGCTGGAGCGGGCGCGCGAAGCGACGCGCAATTTCGGGCGGGTGCTGCTCGCGGGTGGCGCGGCGACTTTCTACTACGCGGCGTATGCGGCGCACTTCGTGGAAAAATTGCGCGTCATCGAGAGCCCGCTCGCCGGCGGTGCCCTGCTGCTCGGGCTCACCGCGGCGATCGTCTGGTTTGCGGAGCGCCGGAAGTCGGAGCCGACGGCCATGCTCGCGGTGCTGCTCGCCTATTACACCTCGGCGATCAATGCCATCGGCGGCTTCACCCTCTTCTCGAATCTCCTGCTCACCGCCGCCGCCGTGTGGCTGCTCGTGCGACAACGCTGGGTGCTGCTCACCTTTGCGAGTCTCGCCGCGACCTACGGGAGTTACGGCTTCTGGCGTTTCCACAGCGCGGTCACGACGGGTGCGTCGGGCACCGGCGAATTCGGGATGGCGCTCGGTTTTCTCGCCGCCTACTGGGCGCTCTTCACCGTCGCGGTTTTTGTCGCGGATCGTGCGGCGCTTCCCACGATCCCGCGCAGCGCCTTTCTCACGCTGAATAATGGCGCCTTCTTCGCCTTCGCCGCGCAACACTACGCTGCGCATCGGGCTGAGGACTGGTGGCTCTTCGCACTCGTCTTCGGCGCGCTGATCCTCGCTCTGTCGCTGCTCGCCGCGCGCCGCCACCCGGACGACGCGACGATGGAAGCCGCGTATCTCGCGCAAGGTCTCGCCCTCGTGACCGCCGGCCTCGCCGCCAAACTCACCGGCCCGCAGCTCGCGATGACCCTGGCCGTCGAGAGCGCGGTGCTGATCAATGGCGCGAAGTGGCGGCACGGCTGGCTCTACGAACTCGCCGCAAACCTCGCGGCGGTCGCCGCCTTCTTCCTCGCGCTGCACGAAATCTCCGAGCAGCCCGGGCGCGCGTTCCGCCTCGGCGCGCCGGTGGCCGCGCTACTCGTTTTCGATGCGTGGTGGCTGAAGCGACTGCGCGGAGAGTTGTCGGAGCTGCGCGTGAGCGCGCGCGCGGCTCCCTGCGCCCTGCTCGGTCTGGCGCTCTTCGCCGCGGTGCTGTGGAAGGCGATGCCGCCGTCTTTTCACGCGATGGCCTTCGCCGCGGGCGCGCTGGCCACAGCGGTCTCCCTCCGCCTGCTGAAGCTGCCGGAGTTCGCACTGCCGGGGCAGACAATGCTCGCCGCGGTCGTCTGGTTTTTTCCCGGGAGATACTTCGACGAACTCGGCTTCCTGTGGTGGGAGGCGCTGCTCCTCGTCGCCACGCCGATCGCGCTGGTGCATTGGTGGCAGCGGCAGCGGATGATGCCGCTGGCGGAACCCGCTCGGAGCGGGCTGCAGCTCGGCGGCGCGATCGCCGCGGCCGCGTGCGGAACGCTTTGGCTCACGCACTTTCCCGCGAGCGACGCCGGGCTCGTCGTCACGTCGGGTATCGCCCTCGGCTCGCTGCTCTACGGTGTGGCCACCCGCGCGTGGAGCATCGCGGCGGTCGGGCAGTGGTTCACGCTCCTCTCGGTGCGGGCCTTCTTCGTGGGCCTGATCTTCGATCGTCCAGCGTGGTATCTGGCCCTGGCGCCGATCGCCAATCTCGCGCTCACTGCCGCGCTCCTCACCCACGCGGCTTCGGGCCGGATGCCCGCGCTCCGGCACGGCGCTACCTTTGCCGGAGTGGCCGCCGGCTACCGCATTGCCACGAGCGGGCTCTTTGCCTTGTGGGGTTGGGAGTACGTCGAGGAGCGCTGGCGTATCACCTTCTTCGCCGGGCTCGGCGCCGCGCAGATCTTCGCCGGCTGTCTCCTCCGCAATCGCGAGCGCATTGCCCTCGGCTCGGTGTATGCCGTCGCGGGACTCGTGCTTTTCTGGATGCGCTTCAGCGACTCCGCGACGTGGGAAAATCTCGCCGCAATCCTCGCCGTGCCCGCGAGCCTGCGCCTCGGGCGGCGTCTGGCCGGCGACACCTTTCTCCCCTCCGAGGTCCGCCAGGCACTGGTCATCGCCGCGCTAGCCAGCCTCTGGCTCTGGGTCACCCGCTACACCCTCGCCCACGGCAACACCGGACAGCTCACCCCGGCGTGGGCGCTCCTCGCTCTGGTCGTCTTCGCTGCCCGCCTCCTCTTGCGCGAGCGCGTCTATCGCCTCGGCGGCTTTGCCATCCTGGCGCTGGCCCTCGGGCGCATCTTCCTCGTCGATGTCTGGAAACTGGAGACCCTCTACCGCATCGCCAGCTTCCTCATCCTCGGCGCGGTCTTGCTCCTCCTTGGCTTTATCTACAATCGCTTCGCCGAGACCCTCCGGCGCTGGTTATAGCGATCTTTGTTACGACGGAATGGACCGTGAGGTGTCGAAGAAAACTTGGACGCAGGAAAAATCCGCCTTGCGGCCCATGCGCCCGCCGCTTAGCTAGAGAACGTCGTTACAAAGTAAATTCCTATGATCGAAGTCGAGGTCTATGCCACCGGTGTCCGCAATCTGGAGAAAATTCTCGAGCTCGACCACGAGCTCGAGGCGGTGCCGGGCCTGCGGTACAAGGTGGATAGCAACCACGACATCGTCTATCTCGACTTCGACGAGCCGACGCTGAGCATTCAGCAGATTCGCGCCATTTTCCGGAAGCTCGGCCTCGAACCGCGAGTCGTCGGGGCGATTCCCTCGGAACTCAATCCGAAGAGCAAGACACAGCGGATTCAGATGCCGCCGGTATAGGGCTCGGAGAAGGCTCGTCGGCTTTTCGGTAGTCGCCCCGGCTGAAGTATTTCTCCAGCCAGATATAGAGGCAGATGAAGAGGTAGCGGCTGCCCATCTCCTTGATCTTGAGCTTGGCCTCGCCATGGCGGCGATTGCGCCACGTGATCGGCATCACGGCCCACGAGTAGCCGCGGACGATCGCCTTCAGCGGCAGCTCGACGGTGAGATTGAAGTGGGGCGCGATGAGCGGGCGGCAGCCGTCGAGCACGGTCTTGCGGTAGGCTTTGAAGGCGTTGGTGGTGTCATTCAGCTTGATGCGGAAGAGCATGGCGAGGAAGCGATTGGCCACACGGTTGATTAAGAGTTTTACCCGCGGGTAGTCGATCACTCCCCCGCCCTTCATGAAGCGGCTGCCGAAGACGCAGTCATAGCCTTCGTTGAGCTTCTCCCAATAGCGCACGACATCACGGCAGTCGTCCGATTCATCCGCCATCATGATCGCGGCGGCGTCGCCGCGCATGCGGTCGAGCCCGTAGATGATCGCGCGCCCAAAGCCATGCTGGCCCGTATTCTGGAGCGGATGCAGCTCGGGCATCTTCGCGGCCTCCGTCTGGAGAATCTCCCACGTGCGGTCGCTGCTGCCGTCGTCGACGACGATGATTTCGTGCGGCACGCCGCGAAGCTTCAATTCGACGTTCAAGTGCTCGACCGTGGACGCGATGCAGCCTTCTTCATCCCGCGCCGGGATGACGATGCTGAGGAGGGTGAGCTGGGCTGGCATCGCGTTCATGCGGCAACGCAGGCCGCGTGGATTTCCCCGAGGATCTCGTCGATCCCGTAGCGGTACTTCCACGCCGGATAGTCGCGCTGAAATTTCCGCACATCGCTCACCCACCAGATGTGATCGCCGATGCGATTGTCCTCCACGTAGGTCCAGTCCAGCTTCCGCCCGCTGATCCGCTCGCAGATGTCGATCGCTTCAAGCATGGAGCAATTCGAATGGCGGCTGCCGCCGAGGTTGTACACCTCGCCGACGCGCGGCACCTGGAAAAACTGCCAGAATGCCTGCACGAGATCGTGGCTGTGAATGTTGTCGCGCACTTGCTTTCCCTTGTAGCCGAAGACTCGATACGGCTTGCCGGTGACCGTGCATTTCATGAGGTAGGCGAGGAAGCCATGCAGCTCCGTGCCCGCGTGCGCCGGTCCGGTGAGGCAGCCGCCACGGAAGCACGCGGTCTTCATGCCGAAGTAACGCCCGTATTCCTGGACCAGCACGTCTGCGGCAACCTTCGAGGCGCCGAAGAGGCTGTGTTTCGTCTGATCGATCGACATGGTCTCGTCGATGCCCTCGCGAAAGGGGTGCACGGGATCGATCTCCCAGCGCTTATCCAGTTCCATCAGCGGGAGGCGATTGGGCGTGTCGCCGTACACTTTGTTGGTGCTCGTGAAGATGAAGACCGCCTCCGGGCAATACAGACGCGCGGCTTCCAGCACGTTCAGCGTGCCGTTCGCATTCACGGTAAAATCCGTGTGCGGTTCGCGTGCCGCCCAATCGTGCGAAGGCTGCGCAGCGGTGTGGACGATCACACGGATCGCAGAACCGTATCTCCGGAGCACCCCACTGACCGCTTCAAAGTCGCGGATGTCGATCGCCGCATGGGTGTAGCCCTTGAGGCGCGCTTCGAGCCCACGCCGGGTGTCATCCGTGGAGGCTTCAGGGCCGAAAAAACGAGCTCGCATGTCATTGTCGATTCCCACGATCTCCAGCCCTTCCGCATGGAAGCGTTGGGAAGTCTCTGAGCCGATGAGGCCGGCGGAACCGGTAACGAGTGCAACGCTCATGAATTTTTCGGGAGTGCGATGGGTAACAGGCTTTGCAAGGGAAGGAAAGACACTGTTGGCAGGGCGCCCTTTTCCCCACGGCCCTCCGTCCGGTCCGCGCCTTGCCGTGCAGCATCGCGCGGGGCACTCTCCCGCCCGCCATGCGCCCCCGATTCTCCATCGTCACCCCGAGTTTTCGCCAGCTCGACTGGTTGCGCCTGTGCAGCGCCTCGATCGCCGATCAAGCCGGAGTCTCGATCGAGCACATCGTCCAGGATGCCGGCTCGGGCGCAGAACACGAAGCTTGGGCGGGCCGGTGGGCGAGTGAGGCTCCGGCCAGAGCTCCCGGCTTCTCCTTCCGCTGCATCTCGGAAAAGGACGCCGGAATGTACGATGCCGTGAACCGCGGCCTGCGGCAGGCCTCCGGCGAGATCCTTGCCTACCTCAACTGCGACGAACAATATCTGCCCGGCGCGCTCGCGGCAGTGGACCTCTTCTTCGCTGCCCATCCGGACGTCGATGTCGTCTTTGGCGATGTGGTCATCGTGCAGGGGAACGGCGCATACCTGTGCAGCCGGGAGGTGCTCGTCCCGTCGCAATTCCACACGCAGATCTGCCACCTCGGCACCCTCACCGCCGCGATGTTCTTCCGACGCCGCGTGCTCGATGAGCGCCAGCTCTTCTTCGATGCCGCCTGGCGCGACAATGGCGACTCCGTCTGGGTGCTCGACGCCCTGCGCCTTGGCCTGCGCATGGCGATCCTGCGGCAGTTTACTTCCGCCTTTGCCGAGACGGGGGAGAACATGAACACCAAGCCCAATGCCATCGCCGAGCAGGTCCGTCTCCGCGAATCGGCTCCGCGCTGGGCTCAAAAGCTCGCGCCCATCTGGGTTTTGCAGCACCGACTGCGGCGACTGTTCGCCGGAGTCTATTTCCCGAAAAAATTCCGCTACTCGATCTACACCACCGGGCACCCTGAGGAGCGGCAGACCTTCGACGTGAATCGTCCGACCTTCCTGTGGGCGGGCCGCTTCGTGAAGCCACCAAAAAGCAGCCCCGCCTGAACGGCAGAACCGCTCACACCCACGCGCCCGCAGCGATCGTCGCACCTTTCGGCACGATCACGATCCCATCGCGGATGTAGAAATTCGCCCCGTCGTACTCCGACGGCTTGCCCTCGGGCGTGACCACCGCGCCGTCGCCGATGCGGGCGTTCTTGTCGATGATCGCGTGGTCGATCACGCAGTTGCGCCCGATGCCCAGCTCCGGTCCGGTCCGCACCGCGTCCACGTCGTAAAAGTCCGCCCCCATCACGATCGAGTCCCGGATCGTCGTGCCGGCGCCGATGTAACTGCGGATGCCGATCACCGAGCGCTCGATGTGCGCATCGTCGATGATGCACCCGTCCGAGATGATCGCGTGCTTGATCGTCGCGCCGTTCAGTTTGCTGCCCGGCAGGAAGCGCGCGTGCGTGTAGATCGGCGAGGCGGTGTCGAAGAAATTGAACGCCGGCACCTGGTCGGTGAGCATGATGTTCGCATCGAAGAAGGAGCGAATCGTGCCGATGTCTTCCCAGTAGCCCTGGAAGATATGCGCCATCACCCGCTCCTTATGGATGAACTCCGGGATCACGTGCTTGCCGAAATCGACATACGAGTTGTCGAGGGCCTCGACCAGCGTCTCGCGATTGAAGATGTAGATGCCCATCGACGCCTGATACATCTCTGCGCTTGCGGGCAGTCCAAGTTCCTTCAGCAGCGTCGGCGGGATCCTCAGGGCATCGAGTTGCTCCGCTTCTTTTGGCTTCTCGACGAAGCGGATGATCTTCCGCTCCTGATCCGTGTGCATGATCCCAAATCCCGGCGCGGCTTCCCGGCCCACCGGAATCGTCGCGATGGTCACCTTCGCTTTCGTGGCAATGTGCTGCTCGAGCATGTCGCGGTAGTCCATGCGGTAGAGCTGATCGCCCGAGAGGATCACGTAATACTGGTAGGGATACTGGAGGAAATCGCGCAGGTTCTGCCGCACCGCGTCGGCCGTGCCCTGATACCAACTCGTGTCCGTGGGCGTCTGCTGTGCGGCCATGATCTCGACGAAGCTGCGTGAGAAGCTGTCGAATTTGTACGCCGAGTTGATGTGCTTGTGCAGCGACGTGGAATTGAACTGCGTAAGCACGTAGATGCGCCGCAGGCCCGAGTTGATGCAGTTCGAGATCGGAATATCGACGATGCGATACTTGCCGCCGAGTGGCACCGCGGGCTTGGAGCGTTCCTTGGTCAGCGGAAAGAGCCGCGTGCCCGCACCGCCACCCATGATGATGGCGAGGGTTTTTTCGGTGATGGAAGGCCAGTTGGAGAGACTCATAGGGAGAAAGTGGCCGCCATCATGCACAGCCCGCGGCGCACCTGTCAGCCCTCAGATTGGCAAATACTCCACCGATTTGAACGGGGACGCGCGCGGGCGCTCGGCGGCGATACTTGTTGCGCGGAAACCGGGACTCAATACGCTCCCGCCCCCATGTCGAGCATCCTGCCATCCCGACCGCGCACCATGGCGCACCGGCGGAACTTTGCGATCGTCGCCAGCCAGTATCATCCCGAGCTGGTGGGGGCGCTGGTGGCGCATACGAAGGCGGAACTGCAGGCGATGTCCACCGGCTTTATGGTCACTCTTTATGAGGTGCCGGGAGCCTTCGAGATCCCGCTCGCGGTGAGCGAGGTGGCGGCGCGCGGGGGCTTCGACGCGATCATCGCGCTGGGAGTCATCATCGAGGGGCAGACCTCGCATGCTTCGCTGATCGCGCAGACCGTGACGGCGAGTCTGCAACAGATCGCTCTCAGCTCGCGGGTACCGGTGATCCACGAGGTGCTCTCGGTGAAAAATGAGGAGCAGGCACGGGTGCGCTGCCTCGGCGAGGAGATCAATCGAGGCACCGAAGCCGCGCGAGTGGCTGTGCAGATGGCACAAGTGCTGGGCACGATCCGCGGACCACGCTGATTTTTTTCCGATGAGCAAACGTCGCGAGGGCCGTGAAGCGGCCATTCAATTTCTCTTCCAAGCGGATCTGAACAAGACGCCCGCGAGCGAGCTGGCGGCGGGATTCTGGGCGATGCGCGCCGATGAAAAGTCGTCGGCGCCGACGCCAAAGGTGCGCGCTTTTGCGGAAGAGCTGATCGCAGGCGTGACGGCGAATCGCCCGCAGATCGATGATCGGATCAAGGCGTGCCTGGTGAACTTTGAGCTCGAGCGGCTCGCGGCGGTGGATCGCAATGTCCTACGCGTGGCGATCTATGAGTTGCTCTTCAGTCACGAAGTCGCGCCGGTGATCATCATCAATGAGGCGATCGAGGTGGCGAAGAAGTTTGGCACCGAGAAGTCGGGCGGGTTCATCAACGGAGTGCTAGATCGCATCAAGAACGAGATCGGACGCCCGGCGCGCGAGGGTGTGAAGAAGTAGGCGCGGCCCGTGAGCAAGAAGATGCGCAAGCATTTCCAGAAACGCTGTCATCCTCAGCGAAGTGGCAGCAGCCAGCCAGCGACTCTCAACACCCATGGCTCTCGGATTCTTTAAGTCGCTGATTCAAAAATTCACGGGGAAGCCCGTGGATTGGGAGGAGCTGGAGGAAATGCTGATCCGCGCGGATCTCGGCGTGCCGATGGCGATGCGGATCCTGCAGGCGTGCCGAGCGCGAGAGGAGAAGCTCACGGCAGAGTCTGCGGTGACGATCGCGCGGGAGGAGATCCTGAAGGTGCTGCCGCGGGACAACCTGCAGATCCGACCTTTCCCCTCGAAACCGAAGGTGATCCTCGTCGTGGGCGTCAATGGAACCGGCAAAACAACGAGCACGGCGAAGCTCGCCTATTTTCTAAAGAGCAAGGGGCACAGCGTGCTGCTCGCGGCGGCGGATACCTTCCGCGCGGCGGCGATCGAGCAACTCGGGGTGTGGGCGGAGCGGATCGGGTGCGAAATCATCAAGGGGCAATACAACGCGGACCCGGC
>JANPIS010000531.1:0-3964 GCA_031425095.1 Chthoniobacteraceae bacterium | reverse complement strand
GACTTCTCGAATTCGATCTGCTCCTGCTTGTCGTGAACTTCCTTTTGCGCGCGGCTGAGTTCCGCCGCGATGCGTTCACGTTCCTCCGCGAGCATTTTGCGCTCATCCCGGGCGGTCGCCAGTTGTCGCTCATACTCGCCTTTCACGCGGGCGAGTGTCTGCGTCGCAGCGTTGCGTGAGCGGATCAGTTCCTCGCGAGTGAGGCGATCGTCGTCTTCGCAAACGTCGGCCGCGGCCGGAGTCGGATCGGGTAGCGTCGACATCCGGACCGAGGCAGGTTCCGCAGCCGGAGGAGCCGCGGATGCAGGCGACGGCAGGATGGTCGGCCCGGGGATGGCCTTGCCCGGAGGGAACGCTGCGGGCGAGGGAGTGATTCTTGAGGACGATGCGACGGCCGGAGCCGGAATGATCCCGGATTGCCCGAGCCCGTTCGTCTTCGGCGGCACCGGCGGCGGGATCAAGGGTGCCGTCTCCTGTTTGATCGGAATGATGTTCCGCGCCGGCCGAGCAGCACGCAAGCGTGCCGCGAGAGCCCGCGCCGCTCCCTCGCTCAGCGAAGTGCCATTCTGCCCTCCACGCGATTCATTCAGGAGGATCATCACCTTCTGCCACGGGAAACGAATCTGCGCGTCTTCGCTTTCCTTTACCTCATGGCGGAAAATCTGCGGCGCCTGCCGGTAAATCGTCGCCAGCGAAATGGTCGTGAGCCCGCGTGAGATGCGGTCCGCCATTTCATCGACCTTGAAGTGCAGCGCAAAATGGACGTCGTGCTGCTGCTCGGTCAGCAGGCCCTTCGGGATGCGATGCAAAAAGTCGCCCAACTCCAGATTGATCTCGTGTCCTTCACCGGAGGGGAGCGGGACGTCCGAGCCCTTGCTCGTCGCGGGTGCGGGCAAGATGACCGGCGGAGCGAGCCGCGTTTCCTTTTTCGTCGTGTCCTTGAAATCGGTGCGGTGCTTCGCAAGGACGGCCTGCGCTGCGGCTTTGATCGCGGCTGGATCGGCCTTTTTCGCCGGCTCCGCAGTGCGGGCCGGAGCTTCGCGCCCGGGCTCCGGCATGGGCGCTGCCGGCGCTTTGCGTTTGAAGCGGTCGAGGAATGACATGGATCCGTGGTTGGGCTGGGCTTTAGGGACTGCGGCGATGAGACTTGCTCAAGGCGATTTGTTAGCGGCTGAGGCGGTTTTTGTCTCCACAGAATGCACATCGCGTGCCGCATCTGGCAATGAGCTTGCTCTCGCATACGGCGCGCACGCCTCCTCGAGCTTCTTGGGCACCGTTACGAGCAGGCAGACATCCTCGCCATCGTAGCGGGTTTCGATCACCCGAGCCTCGCGATGCAACCGCGCGATCAGCCCACTTTCCCTCTGGGGAATGCGCAATTCCCGCGTCGCGCTGCCGGCGGACGCCATGTCGCTCATTCGCTCGATCAGCGCGTCCAAACCCTGACCCGTGTGGACCGAGAGAAAAATCGCGTCGGGAAAATGTCGCCGCAGCACGGCAAGAGCTGCCGGGTCGTCCACTTTATCGATTTTGTTGAAAGCGACGATCATCGGGCGCTTGTCGGCGCCGAGCTCGGCGAGCACAGCCATCGTCGTATTGAAAAATTCCACGACTTCTGGCTGAGACGCGTCGAGCAAGTGGATGAGAAAGTCCGCCATCGCTGCTTCTTCAAGGGTCGCGCGGAAAGCCTCCACGAGCCGATGCGGCAGCCGGCGAACAAAGCCCACGGTGTCCGTGAGCAGGAGCGGCTGATGATTCGGCAGCGCCACCTTGCGCGTCGTGGTGTCGAGCGTGGCGAAGAGCTTGTCCTCGATCAGCACCTCCGCACCCGTGAGCCGCCGGAGCAGGGAGGACTTCCCCGAGTTCGTGTAGCCGACGATGGCCGCATTCGGCACCGGCGTGCGCTGGCGATCTTTCCGTTGCGTCGCCCGCGCGCTTACCACCGACTCCAGCTCGCGTTTGCACCGGTCGATCGCCCCGCGGATGCGCCGCTTGTCCTGCTCGAGCTGCGTCTCACCTTCGCCCCGCGCCCCGATCCCGCCGCCCTGCCGCACGAGATGGCTCCAGGCGCGAGTGAGCCGCGGCAGCGAGTATTCCATCTTCGCCAGCTCGATCTGCAGCCGCGCCTCCCGCGTCTGCGCCCGCCGTGCAAAGATATCGAGGATCACCTCGTGCCGATCGATCACCGCGATCCCCGCGATCTCCTCCCAATTCCGCTGCTGACTCGGCGAGAGCTCATTGTCGAAGACGATCACATCGCACCCGAGCTCCTTCGCCCGCGCAGAGATCTCCTCCGCTTTCCCGCTGCCGATGAGCAGCCGCGCATGATTCTCCCGATGGAAAACGAGCATCCGCTCCGCGACCGGAATGCCGAGCGTGACCACGAGTTCCTCGAGCTCCTCCAGCAAGCTGGTCGTCTCGTGTTTGGCAGTGGGTTCCGTGTAGGCGCCGACGAGCAAAGCCCGCTCCGCACTGCGCCCGCGTTCAGTGGTATCGGTCATTCGTGTTTCCAAGGGAGCGCAACGTAGCGGATGCGAGGGCACACGCAAAGCCGCGATGCGGTCTTGTCCGGCGTCACAAACTCGCCTCTGCTGCGGACGAAACCGGACCGCCTCATGAGCAAGCTCTTCATCTCGCACAGTTCGCTGGACGACGCGTTCGTGCGGGAGCTCAACGAAACCCTTGGCGATCACGGACACGCCGGTTGGATCGACTCGCGCGAGCTGCGCGGTGGCGACCCGCTTTGGCCGGAGATTCAAAAGGCCATCGAGGAATCTTCAGGCTACGCGGTCGTCGTCAGCCCAGATGGATTGCAGTCCAAGTGGGTCGGCAAAGAACTGAAGCACGCGCTCAAACTCCGGGACGAGCGTGGGAAGGAAAAGTTCCCCGTCATCCCGCTCTCGCTCAATGGCACCAAGCTCGGCGTGCTGGAGGAATTCTTCGGCGAGGAACCGATCTACATCTCCGTGAGCAGCGACGCGGGCGGTGTCGAGACGGCGATGAATGCGATCCTCGTCGCGCTCGGCAAACGACTGAGCGCGGAAGTCCCCGGCACTCCAGAGCCCAAGGCCCAGCCACTGGAGGAACTCGTCCTCGAACTCACCGACCTCAAATTCCACGAGCAGGACGGCGTGCGCCGCGCTTCAGCTCGCGCGCGGCTCGTCTATGAGCCGGCCACTGCGGGCCAGAAGCAGGTGAAGAGCGCGCAGAGATGGCCGTTCATCGCGCCGCTCGGCCCCATCGAGGCCGGAGAGCTGAAGTGGTATCTGGAGCAATACGCCATCTGGCCAAGCCACTACTTCCGCGACCGCGCGCGGAAGGTGGAGGAGAACCTCGTGAAATGGGGCCAGCTCTTGCACCAGGTCGCGATGCCCGCGGCGCACCGGGAAGAGGTGATGAAGGCGTGGGAGAAGACCGGCGACCAAGCGGGCCGCCGCTTCTCCGTCCATGTGGACGTCGCGCTCGAAGCCGATGCTCCCGAGCCGGACGTGAAGGCCGCGCAGGAAGCCGCCACGCTCCTGCTCGGTCTCCCTTGGGAACTGCTGCACGACGGCAAGCGGTATCTCTTCCAAGGCGCGAAGCCGACCCGTGTCCGCCGAACCCTGCCGGGCACCGAATCGATGGACGTCTCCGTCGTCGCCCCGCCCATCCGCATCCTGCTCGTCACCGCGCGGCCGGAGGATGAGTCGTGCGGTTACATCGACCACCGGGCGAGCGCGCTGCCGCTGGTCGAGGCCATGGAAGCCCTGCCCGGCCTGGTGAAGCTCCACGTCCTCAGCCCGCCCACGCTGCCCGCCTTGCGCGAGGAGCTCGACCGCGCCCGCGGCGAGGAGAAGCCGTATCACGTCGTCCACTTCGACGGCCACGGCATCTATGACAAGAAGGTCGGCCTCGGCGGGCTGTGCTTCGAGCTGCCCGAGGACGCGGACAAGCTCACCAAGCGCCGGCACGTCACCGTCTTCAC
>JANPIS010000530.1:0-12165 GCA_031425095.1 Chthoniobacteraceae bacterium | reverse complement strand
AGGCTCCGATTGGCCGACCATGCGGAGCTCACGACGTTTGATTCATCCACGAGCACAAGCGCACGTGCCGGACGCGTTCCGGCGAGCGGTTCCCGTTCCTTCACGGTTGGTGAATTTTTTGAAGGCATCTGGTGAGTCTGGCCACTGAGGCGTCCGCAGGCTGGCGACCCGGGAGTGCGTTGTCGATGCTCACTGGGTCAGCCCACGCGCCTCCTGGATGCCGGGCATTCCCGTGACGCATCAGGCAGGCATTGCGGTCTCCGTGCTGTCCGAGCCTTTGCAGCCTGTAGTGCTCGTCGGCTCGCAAAGTGGCGTGCGTCTGCGGCTTCGCGGCCCCGTTTTGCCGGCGTCGCTTTTTGCGAGCACTTCACGCCTGCCCGGCCCGCAAGTTGAGGAAGGCACGGACTGCGGGGTCTTCGCAAAGGGCGATGGCGCGGGCGTAGGCGGCGTGGGCTTCGGCGGGGTGCTGGAGCTCGGAGAGGAGTTGGGCGCGGGTCGCCCAGTAGGGTTGATGGTTGGCGAGAAGTTCCTGCGGCAGCGCATCGAGCGCGGCGAGGCCAGCGGCGGGGCCGCGGGTGCGGGCAAGGGCAATGGCCCGTCCGATTTGTGCGCCGAGCGCGGGGGTTTGCTGGATGAGCGCTTCGTAGAGCAAGGCCACGGCTTCCCACTGCGTCTCGCCAGTGCGGGCGCGCTGCGCGTGGACGGATTGGATCGCAGCTTCGAGTTGAAAGCGCCCGAGCCGCCGATGGCGGGCTGCGGTGGCAAGCGCGGCTTCGGCTTGGGCAATGAGCGCGTGGTCCCACAGAGCAGTGTCCTGCTCCGGCAGCGGGACGTAGCGCCCACCGGCATCGAGACGCGCGGCGACGCGAGCCTGGCAGTGGAGCAGGAGGGCGAGGAGGCCGAGCGCTTCGGGTTCGTCGGGGAGGAGTTGCGCCATCACTCGCGCGAGCCAGAGCGCCTCGGCGGCGAGTCCACCTGCACCGGGCAAGGCCACCGAGGGATCTTCCCAGCCGGAATCGTAGGCGGCGTAGATGGCGTCGAGCACGAAGCCGACGCGCTCGGGCCACTCCTCGCGCGGCGGCACGGCGAGGGGGATGCCCGCAGCGCGGATCTTCGTCTTGGCCCGGACGAGTCGCTGGCTCATGGAGACAGGCGACGTGAGAAAGGCCGACGCGATCCGCTCCGCGTCGATCCCGAGCACGGTCTGCAGCATGAGTGGCGTGCGCGCAGCGGGATCGATCGCCGGATGCGCGCAGACGAACAGGAGACCGAGCCGCTCGTCGGGAAATTCCCCGCCGGCATCGACCACCGCTTGCGCGGCAGCAAAGGCTTGCGGGAGATCATTCATGAGTCGCCTCCGCGTGGCGCCACGGCGCTGGGCATCGAGGAGCCGGCGGCGGGCTGTCGCGAGCAGCCACGCTTCCGGCTTTACCGGCACACCCTCCCGCGGCCACTGATGCAGCGCGGCGAGGAAGGCCTCGCTCAACGCATCCTCAGCTCCGGCGACATCGCCGCCGGCCCGCGCCGCGACAAAGCTGAGCAACTGCGCGTAGGAATTACGGGCGGCTCGTTCGATCGCGTCATGGCTTTCATCTTCCAGCATGGGCGGCAGCCGGAGGCGGCGAGCTGAATCTAGGCCGCCGCGTTCGTCGGCGGCAGGACGGGACGGACCTCGACGGACGCATAGCTCGCCGAAGGAGCCCGCGCAGCCCATTCCAGCGCGGCGTCGAGGTTCGGTACTTCAATGACGAAGAAGCCGCCGAGCATTTCCTTCGACTCGGCGTAAGGGCCGTCGTGAACCTGGCGTTTGCCCTCGCGGACGCGAACTGTGGTGGCGGTGGCCGGCGGTTGCAGCCCGGCACCGCTCACGATGATGCCAGCGGCTTCGATGGTCTCAATGTACGCGCCCCAGGCGCCCCAGTATGCGGGCGCGAGTTCGGGATTGCCGCGCTTGGCGAATTCTTCCGCGGGTTCGACGAAGAGGAGTGTGTATTGCATGTGGATGATGGGTGTTTGGTTTTGCTGTTGTTCAGTTGCGCACGGAATTCCGAGCACACCGAGATGTCGTCCGAGGTTGCGTTACTTCGACATTTGGTAAGAAAAAGTCGTTCTTCGAGCAACCAAGCCAGCTTCCGCGTCAACCCCCGCCCTCCGTCCAGCACTGGACAGGCAGTGACTGCGACGAGATGTCAGGCGAAGAGTTTGCGGAGCGTGTGCAGTTTCGGATTGCCCACGGCAGTGCCGACAGCCTTCTAGAGGGGTCTGCCCCCCAAAACCAATGTCACGACACTTCTTTTTCCTCGCGGCCTTTCCGGTCGCCTTGATTGCTCACTCGCTCGCGGAATCGCCAGCGCCGGACGGCATCCGAGTCCTGGCGGACGTGCCCTACAAGCAAGGCACCGCGTGGACGGAATACGAGCAGCAGCGCTGCAAGCTCGACGTCTATTTGCCGAAAGATGCAAAGGCGTTTGCGACGCTCGTCTGGTTTCACGGCGGTGGGCTGAAGAAGGGCGACAAGGACGGGCGCAAGGACGATTCGGACTCCGTGAAGACGGCGACGATCGCGAGGAGTCTCGCGACGACCGGGATCGCAGTGGTCTCGGCGAATTATCGCCTGAGCCCGAAGGTGAAATTCCCGGCTTACGTGGAGGATGCCGCGGCGGCGGTGGCGTGGACGCGAGCGCATATCGCGGCGCACGGCGGCGATGCGACGAAACTGTTTGTCGGCGGGCATTCGGCGGGTGGCTACCTGGCGCTGATGCTCGGGATGGATGCGCAATACCTGAGCGCGGCCGGCGTGAAGGTGTCCGATCTCGCCGGCTTTATTCCGGTGAGCGGTCAAGTGGTGACGCACTACACGGTGCGGGAGGAACGCGGCGAAGCGAAGTATGCCATCACCGCGGATGAGGCGGCACCGGTTCACTTTGCGCGGGAGAAGTCTCCACCATTCCTCGTGCTCTATGCGGAGAATGACATGGCCGCGCGCGCGGAGGAGAATGCCTACTTCGTGGCGGTAATGCGGGGCGCAGGCAACAAAAGCGTCACGGGCCAACTCATCGCGGATCGCACGCACGGGAGCATCGCGAGCAAGCTCGTCGAAGAGGGTGATCCAGCGCGCGTGGCGATTCTCGAGTTCATCCGGGCGAATAGCGTGACGCGTTGAGCCGCGACGCGATGCCTGCTGCACGGTTGCGGACATGACGCCCCAGTTGATTTCCATTTACGTGCTCGGTGCGATGTTCGTCGTCGCCACGATCTGGCCGGTGAACATGGGTGTGCTCGCTTTCGTCGGCGCGTTTTTCGTCGGCACGCTCGCGGCCGGGATGACGACGGCGGAAATCATCGCCGGCTTTCCTGGCGGGTTATTCCTCACGCTCGTGGGCATCACTTACCTTTTCGGCATCGCGCAGACGAATGGCACCATCGACTGGCTGGTGCGGCTCGCCGTGCGGACAGTACGCGGTCGTATCGCGGCGATTCCGTGGATCATGTTTGGGATTACTGCGGCGCTGACGGCGCTGAGCGCAGTCAGCCCGGCGGCGGTGGCGATCGTCGCTCCGATCGCGCTGGGCTTCGCGGCCCGGCACGGCATCAGCCCGCTCTTGATGGGTCTCTTCGTGATCCACGGTGCGCAGGCGGGCGGTTTTTCTCCCATCAGCATTTACGGCGGCATCACGAACACGATTGTGACAAAGGCCGGACTGCCCGTGAGCCCGCTCTTCACTTTCCTCGCGAGTCTTGGGGTGAACTTCGCGGTGGCGCTGCTGCTGTTTTTCCTCATGGGCGGGCGCAAGCTCCTCGGGGCGAAGGCAGGCGCCATCGATACAGCGCCCATCGATGTGGTGAAAGTCTCAGTCGCGCAGCGTGGCCCACAGGTTTTTGGTGATGCAGAAGCGGAGGCGATCACGGAGGAAAGACGGGTCGAAGACAGGCGCGGCGACGCATTGATCGACGACGCGCCGACGGCGACGCAGGCGAGTGGGTCCCGAACTTATCAGATGATCACTCTGGCCGGTCTCATTGCCCTCGCGGTGCTGGTGCTGGCTTACAAATTGGACATCGGCTTCGTCGCCATCACCATCGGGCTATTCCTCTCGCTCATCGCGCCGAACCTGCAGAAGAGCGCCATCGGGCAGGTGAGCTGGCCCGAGATCATGCTGATCACTGGCGTGAGCACCTATGTGGCGGTGCTCGAAAAGATGGGCACGATTTCCTTCGTCGGCCATAGCGTCGCCGGGCTCCATTCCCCGCTGCTCGCGGCACTACTGCTCTGCTTCATCGGTGCCGTGGTCTCCGCGTTCGCCTCATCCACGGCGGTGCTCGGCTCGCTCATTCCGCTCGCGGTGCCTTTCCTCCAGGCGGGCACGGGCGTGAATCCGATCGGGTTTATCGGAGCCATGGCCGTTTCTTCGACCATCGTGGATGTGAGCCCCTTCTCGACCAATGGCGCGATCGTGTTGGCTACCGCGCGCAACGTCGATCGCGACGCCTTCTTCCGCCGACTGCTGGGCTACGGGGCCGCCGTCACGGTGCTGGCGCCGCTGGTCGTCTGGCTCCTGTTCATCGTCTTCGCCTAGAATTCAGCTGCCCGATCTGCCGTTTATCGCCTGCTCCCACTCGCACCGCGATGGAGGAAGGCTTCGGTCTCCGGCAAGGTCGTGCTCACCCTCGTCTGCATGCCTGAAGAGCCAGCGCATTATCATCACAGCGTTTACGTCATCCTGCTCGATCCCGCGGTGGCGCTCCATCCGTCCGTGCTTCGGCAGAATCGGAAGCGCGACCCGGCCAAGCCCTGCGTGTATGTGGGCATGACCGGTCTGCCCGTCGAACACCGCTTCGAAAATCACAAGCACGGCTATAAGTCTGCGTGGACCGTGGAGAAGTATGGGCTGCGTCTGCTGCCGAAGTTTTACGAACACTTGAATCCGATGCCTTTCGAGGCGGCTGCGCAGATGGAGAAGGACCTCGCCGCGGACCTGCGGACGCAGGGCTACACGGTCACGGGCGGGACGTGATCTGAAGTTACGCGACTCATCCGAAAGATCATCGGTGATCGCACAACGATGAGTGCGTTCGGGGAGGCCGCGTGGTATTTCGTAGTTCGCACCTTCGCCCCATGTCCGACGAGCACAGTCCCTCTCCCCCAGAGTTGGCGCCCATCCCTCCAGCGCCATCGGGGCTGACTGACGCCATGGCGGCGGCGATGTTCGGCGCGGCGCATTCGGCATCGGGAGCGCGGACGTGGGAGCCGCCTTTGCCGGTGGAATTGCAGCGCAGCTTCCCGCAGTTCGAGATCTGCGGTCTGCTTGGTCGCGGGGGGATGGGCGCGGTTTACAAGGCGTGGCAGAAGAGCCTCGAGCGCTTTGTCGCCATCAAGATTTTTCCGCCCGGCGTCGACGACCTCGGCATGAACTTCGCCGGGCGTTTCAAGCAGGAGGCGAAGGCGATGGCGCAATTCACGAACGCCGGGATTGTCACGGTTTTCGACGCAGGCGAGACGGCGGATGGGTTGCTCTATTTCATCATGGAATACGTCGAGGGCACGGATGTGGCGCGGCTGCTCGCGGAGCATGGCAAGCTGCCACGTGCGCAGGCGCTGAGCATCACCTATCGAATGTGCGAGGCGCTGAAGGCTGCGCACAACCGCGGGATCATCCACCGTGACATCAAGCCCTCGAACATCATGCTCGAGCGCGATGGGACGGTGAAGGTCGCCGACTTTGGCCTCGCCCGACGCGCGGGTCCGCAGAGCGAAATGCACACGAGGAGCGATGCTTCGCTCGGCACCACTGACTACATCGCACCCGAAGCGCTGCAGGGCGCCGGCGAAGTGGATCCCCGCGCGGACCTCTACGCGGTGGGCGTGATGCTCTACCAGATGCTCACGGGGAACGTCCCGCGCGGCCGTTTCGATCCTGCATCGACGGTCGCGCCCGGCCTCGACAAACGCATCGACGGAATCGTGGACAGGGCGATGCAGGCCGATCGCGAGAAGCGTTACGCCACTGCCGCCGAGATCCTGGGGGATGTGGCGCGCGTCGCTCCTGAATTGGCTCGCACGCCGAACAACGATCGTTCCACCGCAGCGAAACCCATCGGCATCGCCGTGCTCATCGTGATCGCGACGGCGGCCTTTTTTCTGTGGAAAAATCGCGTCGGCGTCACGCCCGCCGACAATCATCCAACGTCGAGCACGGCGAGTGTGGAAGCACCGGCGCTCCCAGCGTGGAGAGACGCCTTCGCCGAGTCGCCGCTCCGGGAAGTGATCGCGAACACCGAGCGCACCGCGTACGGCTACGTGCTGCCCGATAACAACCATTGGAACGTCTCCCCGCAGTCCCAGCGCTCGGGGGCGGTGCGCGTCCGCGCGACGAGTTTCGGCGAAAAATTCGTCAGCCTCTTCGTCGCGCGCGACGATCAGACTACGGGACGCGTGCGATTTCCGGGGCAGACCAAAGAGTGCGCCTTGAGCCAGGGAGTAGGCGGCGTGCAGGAAACCGATTTCGCAATCCGACGCGGAGTCGATCCCTTTGACGGACAACCGCATGAGCTGCTCTTCGCCCGAGTGGGCGGGCGTCTGCGGGTGTTGTTCGACGGCTCCTTACTCCTTGATGAACCCGACCCAAGCACCGCACCCGGCAGGTTCGTCCTCGATGTTTATCCCGGTGCCAGGCTCGCCGTGGAGAAGGTGGAGTATCTGGAACTCGACGACCTCCCCGAAGCGGAGGCGCTGAAACTAACCGGCACCGGAAAAAGATGAGCGCAGGCGACGACAAGAATTTTCCGAATACTAACTGGGCGCTGGTCCGGCAGCTCAAGAGCCGCGACGCCGCCGCTGCCCGCCGCGCGCTGGAGGATCTGTGCGCGCAATATTACTACCCGCTCTACTGCGTCATCCGCAGCCGCGGCCTCGAACGCGACGACGCCCAGGATGCGCTCCACGACTTCCTCGCAAAGCTCCTGCGCGTCCGCGCCTTCGAAGGAGCCGACGCCGGGCGCGGGCGCCTGCGCGCGTTTCTCGGCACCGCGCTCCAGCGCTTTCTCGTGAATTGGAATCGCGACCATGCCTATCGCGAACGCGAGGTGAGCCTCGACTTCACTCCGAGTGGCGAGGAATCCGAGCAACGCTATCGCGAAGAACGCTTCACCGCCGAAGACACGCCAGAGCGGATTTTTGATCGAAAGTGGGGACTTGAACTCCTCCAGTCCGTCCTGCGCCGCCTCGGCGAAAAATACGCGGCCCGCGAAAAATCCGCGCTCTTCGAAGGTCTGCGCGCGGTCCTCGTCGCCGGAGGCAGCCTGCGCGACGGCGACACCTCGCAAATCGCCGCCACCCTTTCCATGAGCGAAGGCGCCGTGCGCGTCGCCCTCTCGCGCTTGCTCGGCGAATACCGCGAGGTGCTCGAGGAAGAAGTCTCGCACACCGTCGAATCTCGCGCCGAGGTGCAGCAGGAGATCGCGCACCTTTTCAGCGTCTTCCGCGCGGCTTAGCGGAGTGGAAAGCGGCGGCGCAAAAATAGTCTGTAACGGAGCGACTGCGCGCTGGGTATCAGAAGGTGTGAGCACGCTTATCCCCAAACGCTGGAATCCTCCGACGCGTTGGCTGCACACCCGGACCCCACAGTCCGGGCACGACCAAAAAGACGGCTGTAGAGGCCCGAGGAGGTGGTCGCGCCCGGATCTTGGGGCCCAGAAAATTGCCGGACGGGCGGCGTCGCGACGCGACGGTGGATTGTTAGCGGAAAGCGAGGCAACGAGGCCGGTGCGCGTGGTCCATGGAATGGCGGCGGATCGAGTGGGTACGATGGCATGGCGGGGAAAATGGCGTCAGCGCTAAGGAAAACGGAGTGACCCCAGCCACCGGGGTGGGGTCACTCCCGGCGCCGCGCCATCCGAGCCGATCTATTTGTACGCGACCGCCGCGCTCGACGCGCCGGCGAGGTGGATGACCTCGAAGCGCGTGAACCCAGCTTCGCTGCACCACCCGCGGAAGTCTGCGCCCGAGTAGTCAAAGGCATCGCCGAATTCGATCAGCATGTTCAGCGACATCAGCAGTCCGAACACATTCTCGCGCCGCGCATCGTCGATCAGCGCCTCGATCGCGACCAGCGCGCCACCCGGCGGCAGCGCATCGTAAGCCGCGCGGATCAGATGCTTCTTCTTCTCCAGATTCCAGTCGTGGAGGATCATCCCCATCGTGATCACGTCCGCCTTCGGCAGCGGGTCGTTGAAGAAGTCGCCACTCGCGGTGGAAATGCGATCGGTCAACCCGGCGGCCGCGATGTGCTTCCGCGCGATCGGTTCGACCGGCGGTAAATCGAACGACGTGCACTTGAGATGCGGATGCGCTTTCGCCGCTTCGATGCAAAGCAGCCCCGTCGCCCCGCCCACATCGCACAGCGTCTGGTAAGGTGAGAATTCAAACTTTGCCGCAAAGGCCTCGAAATTGATCCGCGACAGCCCCGTCATCGCCCCCATGAATTGCTCCAGCTTCGGCAGCTCCGCATAGAGCTCCTCGAAGATTCCCTTCTGCCCGTGCTTCACCTCATTCTGCGGTTTGCCCGTGCGCAGCGCCTCCGGCAGATCGTGCCAAAATTTAAAGAGCCGCGCATTGAGCATCGTCAGGATGCCCCCCACATAGCGCGGACTCTTCTCATCCAGATACAGCGCCCCCGCCGGCGTATTATAATAGAGCGCCGCCGACCCATCCCCTTCGCGCTCGAGGAATTTCATCGCCACCAGCGCATCGAAGAAATCGCTGATCCCACGCGGATGCAGCCCCAGCTCCGTGCCGAGCACCGCCCCCGTCACCCGCCGCTCACTCAGCCGGGTAAACACGCCAAACTCCACCGCCGTCAGCAGCACCTTCGAAGACCAAAAGCTAAAAGCCGTCTGGAGAATCGCAATCGGATCGACTTTTGCAGAGGCTTCAAGCATGAAGCCGACTGAACCACTCCCAAGGCAGCGTGAAAAGACGATAGTGCGCCCGCCAGCCCCCGGCGGTCCGGCTTGGGAGGGAGCGTTCACGTCTCGCAGTGGGCCGATCCTTTCTCATCGTTCCGAATCTCGAGATCAGAACATTGGAGCGAGACCGTCCACACCATCCTACTTGTCTTGTCGCCCCGCATGGATTAAGGCACGCCCCTTATCCAGCGCGATCGTGTCTCCCGTATGCATCAAGCTCTCCACCCGGTCTCCTGGCAACGCATGAGTGAGGCGGTGGAAAAAGTCCGCCGCCGACTCCTCCGCGCCGCCGAGGCGCTGGCGCAGGCCGGCGTCCCTTACGCTGTGGTCGGCGGCAATGCCGTTGCCGCATGGGTTTCGCGGGCCGATGAAGCCGCCGTTCGCAATACCCGCGACGTGGACCTGCTTCTCGCCCGCGCCGACCTTCCCGCCGCGACGGCGGCCTTGGAATCCGTCGGCTTCCAACATCGCCGTGTCGCGTCGCTCGGGCAGGCCGGCGCCATGGACGTCTTTCTGGATGGCGCGGAAGGCAAGGTGGGCGACGCCGTGCATATCGTCTTTGCCGAGGAAAAGACCCGTCCCGATCAACCCGAACCCAATGCCCGCCTCGACGAAAGCGAGGACGCCGGTGAGTTCCGCCTCATCTCCCTCGAAGCGCTCGTGCGCATGAAACTCGCCGCCTTCTGGGACAAAGACCGCGTCCACCTGCGCGACCTCGTCTCTGTCGGACTGATCGATGCCACCTGGCTCCCCCGACTCTCATCCGCCTTGCGCGACAGGCTTACCCACATCCTGTCTTCTCCCGAGGGATAATCATCGGCTCCGCTTCCACCGTGCTGCGATCTCGTGACGCTGCTGTAGGACTCGCTGCAGGCGTTCTGCTTGGAGTAGGTTTCCCTGCTGTTGGGGCCGCAGCGCACGCCTGGCTCAATCACGCTTCCCCATTAACGATTGCAAGCTATGCACTCCACATCGTTGCTATTCCTGTCGCAGCATTTGCACTGACTCAGAAGCCGCTCGCTGTCCGGATTACGCACGTGGTGCTCCTCCTCTTCTTCCTTCGCGATCTGATTCCACTTTTTCCAAGTCATCGTTCGTGGAGTGCAAGCCATGTCGTCCGATCCTTCTCCAATGCCTCGCTGTACCTAATGTCCATCCTAATGTTGCGACTCTCCATACCCCGGTCTGAAAAATGAACGGGCATGATCCAGCGAGGCCGCCTGGGCTCAAAAACGGCGACATTGGTTAGTGGCGAAGGAAGCATCGGCTGTATTCTTCGGCGCATGAATGGCTAGAAGGGGCGTCGCCAATCTTTCAGTGCGACCCAAGGCGATGAGGGGCGACTCAGTTGCCGGAACAGGTGCGGATTCACGGGATTGCAGCGGGCGAAATCCTGGAATCATGCAATTCCTGTTCATCCTGTCTCAAGGTGGGAGCGGCTTCGACTGGCTCCCGCAGCGAGCAGGCGACGTGTGGCAGACTATTGATTCACAGTGGGTCTTTCGATCACTCTGTTTCCGGCCATCAGCACCCTGTTGCCATGAAGCTCCCCTTCCTCCTCACCCACCTCGCCTGCGCTCTTTGCTTTCTCCCCTCTGCCTCTGCGCAAACGGAGAAACGCAACGTGCCTTACACGGACTCCGGCCACGAGCGGCACACCGTCGATATCTTCGCTCCCACTGATGCGAAGGGCCTGCCCGTCGTCTTCTGGATTCACGGCGGCGGCTGGGAGAAGGGCGACAAGACGAGCGTGCAGGACAAGCCGCGGGCCTTTGTGGAAAAGGGATTCGTCTTCGTCTCCACGGGCTATCGATTGCTGCCGGAAGTGACGATGGGCGACATCATCCGCGATGTCGCGAAGTCGCTGGGCTGGGTCCACGCGCACATCGCCGAGTATGGGGGCGATCCGCAACGGATCTTTGTCATGGGTCACTCCGCCGGCGCGCAGCTCGCGGCGCTCCTTTGCACCGACGGTCGCTATCTGAAGGCCGAAGGTGTGCCTTTCTCCGTGCTGAAAGGCTGCGTGCCTGTGGATGGCGACACCTATGATGTGCCAGCGATCATCGAGACAGCCGAGACCCGCCGTCGCCTCCACGGCCAGCAGCAGCCGAAGAATGGTCATCGGGAAAAGTTCGGGAACAGCGTTGCGCTGCATCGCGACTTCTCCGCCGTCGCGCATGTGGCGAAAGACAAAGGCATCCCGCCTTTCCTCATCCTGCACGTCGCCGAGCATCCGGATACCACCGCGCAGGCCCAGCGACTTGCCGCAGTGCTGAAGGAAGCCGCTGTGCCGGTGAAACTCTTCGGCGCGCGCGAGACAAACCACGTGAAGGTCAACGCGAACCTTGGCCAGCCCGACGATCCTGCGACGCGGGCGCTCTTCGAGTTCACGACGGAAATTTTGCGCAAGTGAATGCAGGCCGCGCTGGGTGTGACATGGGCGTGAAAAGGCTCCTCCCGCACCTCCTCGCCGCTATCGCCATCTTTCCCACCGCCGCTGCGGACAGCCCACCCATCGCCGACGAGCCTGTGCAGTCGCGCGGATGGGTCGCCCGGCGCGAATGGCTCCCGCAGCCTGCTGGCGATGAGACTGCCGGCCACCTGCGTCACAGCAGTGGCATCCAGTGTCTCACTATCCATCACACGCAGGGCGACACTGCGGCGGCCATCGCCCGCGAAGGCGCGCTGGCCGCGGTGCGAGGCATCTACGAGTTCCATCGCCGCGACCCGAGGAAGTGGGGCGAGACCGCCTACCACTACTTCATCTCACCCGGTGGTCTCATCATCGAGGGCCGCGCCGAGGAATTCCAAACGGACAGCGGCACCACCTATTCCAAGTCGCCCACCGGCCGCGACGGCCATCTGTGCATCGCCCTGCTTGGCGATTTTCGCACCCTCGAGGAAAAGCGCACGGAACTCCGCGAAGACATCTTCGCGGAAAAAGCCCGGGCCAATGCCACCGCCAGGGAGCAGGCAAAGCCCGAGCCATTTCTACCGGCCGACATCGAGGCCGCCGCCACCCGCGCACTCGAGGAGTTCGGCTCCCCGCGCGATACGTCGCCCACACCCGCCGCCCTGCAGGCCCTGGACCGCCTCCTCGCGTATGAGCGTGCGAAGCATCGCCTGCCCAGGACCGCGCTCTACACCCACCGTGAAGTCGCGCAGTCGAACTGCCCCGGCGCTCTCGTCCAAAGGGAGATC
>JANPIS010000529.1:0-6184 GCA_031425095.1 Chthoniobacteraceae bacterium | reverse complement strand
CTTCATCCGCTTGGCGCGGGCGTCGAACATGGTCGGCGTCATCGGGATGGCCGTGGCGCCGAGCGCGGCGATCTTATCCAGAATCGTCGTCATGCCGGCCTGGTAGGTGTCGAAGACGGACTTGTCGAAGACCCGGTAGGTGCCGTCGTTCATGCAGAGCATGATGGTGACCAACTTAGTCTTGTAGGGCGCCACGTCCTCGTCGAACCGCGTCAGCGCGTCCGCGGCCCGGTCGCCGCCCACACCGGCGTTGTGGAAGTTGAGATGGAGCTTCGGATAGCGGGTGTAGAAGTAATCCTCCACATACTGCGTGTAGAGACACTGATGGGTGATCGAGTCGCCGAGAAAGACGATCGAGTCGCCGTCCTTGAGATCGAGCTTCTCGACCAGCGGCTTGAACTCGGGAGCAGCGGGCGCAGCGGCGGCCGGCTTATCCTGGGCGAAAGTCGAGGCAGTGAAGAGGGCGAGGGCAGTAACAGACGAGGTGAGGAGGTGTTTCATGCGGGGAGTGTGGCGAGTGAACCGCTGGAGTTCGCGGGTCTTGGAGGAAAAGGGAAGGGTTTCCGCGCATTCACAGATTTGCGCGCAGGTTTCGCTTGCCGCGCGAAGGACCGCCCGCCAGAAAAACGCCAGGGACATTTATTTATGCAGGGAAATCACGCACCGGATTACGTCGCGATCGGCTTCGAAAAAATCGACCGCGACCTCAAGTTTCTCATCGAATGCCTCGGCGAAGTGCTCACCGAGCTTGGGTTGGGTCCGCTGGCGAAGCATCTGCCGTGGTCGGGCGACGCGGCCAGTCCCGACGAAGTCGATCAACTCCCGCCGCAGCTCGGGTTGGTCTATTCCATCGCCTTTCAACTCCTCAACATGGTGGAGGAAAATACCGCCGCCTCCATGCGCGACCTGCGCGAGGCGAGCGAGGGGCTCACCGCCGAGCGTGGGCTCTGGGGTTCCCAGCTGGCGGCGCTGAAGGCCGCCGGTTTTTCCGCGGAGGAGATCGCAGCAGGCTTTGGTCATGTGCTCGTCGAGCCGGTGCTCACTGCCCATCCCACCGAGGCGAAGCGCCTCTCCGTGCTCGACCAGCACCGGGCGCTTTTCGCGCTCATCGACGCGCGCGAGAGCGGCCATCAGTCCCCGAGCCACCTCGCGCAGCTCCGCGAGAAGACCAAGTCCGCCCTCGAGCGCCTTTGGCGCACCGGCGAAATCCTCCTCGAGAAGCCCACGCTCGCCGACGAGCGCCGCAATATTTTCCACTACCTCCGCGACGTCTTCCCCACGGTGCTCCCCGAACTCGACGCCCGGCTGCGCTACGCCTGGGCCGACGCCGGCTTCGACCCCGCGCTGCTGGAGGGCAAGCTGCCGCAGGTCCGCTTCGGCAACTGGGTGGGCGGCGACCGCGACGGACATCCGGGCGTGACCGCCGAGGTCACCGCCGAGACTCTCGAACGCCTGCGGGCCAATGCTCTCGTGGTGATGCACCGGCAGCTCACCGCGCTGGCGGAGAAGGTGTGCCTTTCCTCGTGGATGCAGGCGCCGCCCGAATCGCTTCTCGCCCGGCGCGCGCAGATCGCCGCGGACCTCGGTGAAACCGGACGCGCCATCCTCGCGCAGAATACCGCCGAGCCCTGGCGGCAGTTCGTCGAGCTGCTCGTCGCGCGGCTACCCATCGAGATCGCACCGCATCAGCTCGCGCAGATCCGCGAAGGCGACGGGCGTTACCAATACGCCGAGGAACTCGCCGCCGACCTGCGCACGCTCCACGAATCGCTCACCGCCGTCGGCGCCGCGCGCCTCGCCGCGAGCGACGTGCAGCCAGTGCTCCGCGCGCTGGAAGTCTTCGGCTTTCACCTCGCCGTTCTCGACGTGCGTCAGAATTCCGCCTTCCACGTCAAAGCGCTCTCGCAGCTCATGGGCGCCGCGGGCATCGACGGGAGCCAGTGGGAAGAGTGGAACGAAATCGAGCGGCTGCGTTTTCTCGAAAAAGAACTCAAGTCCCCGCGCCCCTTTCTGCACTCCAACGTCTCCGCCGGGCCCGAGGCCGACGCGGTGCTCGGCTGCTACCGCGTGCTCGCCACGTATATCGCGCGGTGCGGCGCGGATGGCCTCGGCTCGCTCATCGTGAGTATGACGCGGCGGCTCTCCGATCTGCTCGTCGTTTACGTGCTCGCCCGCGAAGCCGGCCTCACGCGCATGCTGCCCGAGGGCCTCGTCTGCATGCTTCCGGTCGTCCCGCTTTTTGAAACGCTCGACGATCTCGAAGCCGGCTCCCGCATTCTCCAGAGCTTCCTCGAACAGCCGATGACCCGCCGCTCGCTTGATTTCCTCGCGTGGAATTGGGGCCGCGAAAAGCGACCGCTCACCCAGCAGGTCATGGTCGGCTACTCCGACAGCAACAAGGATTCCGGCATCTTCGCCAGCCAGTGGGGCCTGCAAAAAGCGCAGTCCAATCTCGCCAAACTCGGGCGCGAGACCGGCGTGCGCATCCGCTTCTTCCACGGCCGTGGCGGCACGGTCAGCCGCGGCGCCGGTCCCACGCATCGCTTCCTCGACGCGCTGCCCGCTGGTTCGCTCTGCGGCGACATCCGCCTCACGGAGCAGGGTGAAACGATCGCGCAGAAGTTCGGCAACCCGCCCACCGCCACCTTCAATCTCGAACTGCTCGTCGCCGGCGTCACCGCCACCACCCTGCGCCACGATCGCGCCGACCCGGCGCTGCCGCCGCTCGCACCGGTGCTGGAAAAGCTGCTCAAGGCCAGCCAACTCGGCTACCGCAAGCTGCTCGATACCGAAGATTTCCTCACCTTCTACCGGCAGGCCACGCCCATCGACGCGCTCGAGCACAGCCGCATCGGCTCGCGCCCCTCGCGCCGCACCGGCAAGCCCAGCCTCGCCGACCTGCGCGCCATTCCTTGGGTCTTTAGCTGGAGCCAGTCGCGCTTCTACGTCCCGGGCTGGTTCGGCGCCGGCTCCGGCCTCGCCGCGCTGGATGAAGCGGAGCTGGCCGAGATCGCCGAGCACATCCGCACCTGGCCCTTCCTGCACTACGTGCTCACCAATATCGAATCCAGCATCGCCAGCACCGACCTCGACCTGATGAACGCCTACGCCGATCTCGTTGAAGATCCCGCGCTGCGCGAACGCTTCATGAAGCTGATCCTCGACGAGTGGGAACTCACCAAGGCGATGCTCGAAAAAATCCGTGGCCGCCCCATGACCGAGCGCCGCCCGCGCATGCTGAAGACGCTCCAACTCCGCGCCGAAGCCCTGCGCGTCCTGCACCTCCAGGAGATCGCGATGCTCCGCCGCTGGCGGAAACTGCGCGCCGACGGCGACGAAGCCGCCGCGGAAAAAATGCTGCCCGACCTGCTGCTCTCGATCAACGCGATCGCCAGCGGTCTGCGGACGACCGGTTAATCCCGATGGAGAAAGGACGCCTCGAAGCCTTCAGTGATGGCGTGATCGCCATCATCATCACCATCATGGTGCTGGAGTTGAAAGTGCCGCACGGCGCCGACTTTACCGCGCTCCTGCCGCTCGTGCCGGTCTTCCTCAGCTACGTGCTCAGCTTCATCTATGTGGGCATCTACTGGAACAATCACCATCATCTCTTCCAGGCCACGGAGCGGGTGAATGGCACGATCCTCTGGGCGAACCTGCATCTGCTTTTCTGGCTCTCGATCATCCCGTTCGTCACCGGCTGGATGGGAGAAAATCATTTTGCCGCTGTGCCGACCGCTCTTTACGGCGGGGTTCTCCTCATGGCTGGGATCGCCTATGATCTGCTCCAGTGCGCAATCGTCGCCGAGCACGGGCGCGAATCCCGCATCGCCAGTGCCCTCGGTACGAATTGGAAGGGCCGATTTTCCCTCGCCTGCTACGTCGTCGCGATCGGCCTCGCCTTCATCAATGAATGGCTCGCTGACGCCCTCTACGTGCTCGTCGCCGCCATTTGGTTCATCCCCGACCGCCGCCTCGCGCGAGTCGTGGCGCCGGGTCGCGAGAAGACCTGAGCTCACGGCGTCTCGAAGATCTGCACGTCCTGCGTGGTGGGGGAGAGGTCGAAGGTCTGATTCGGCGCGGCGGTGAGCGGTGCGGTGTAGCCGAGCGATTTGAAGGAGCCGATCTGCCGGCCGGAGAAGACGAAGAAATCGAGGCCGGTGGTGCTATTGCCCGCGACGATGCCGGCGATGGCGATCGAGGTAATGCGGCCGCTGGTGCTGAGATCGCTGGCCACCCAGGCGCCGCCCACTTTCACCGGACCGATCGCGGCGTTGGGATTGTCGGTCGCGAAGGTGGAATTCACGCCCCCGAAGATCTTCGAGAACTGCACGCGGTGTCCGACGGTCACGCTCTTGATCGCGAAATCGAGCGCCGGTGCGGTGGGTGGCACCGGCTGGCCGCTGGCGGCAATGATCACGGAGGTGAAGCCGAGCGATTCCGGCCGGCCGAGCAGGCTGCCTTTCACCACAAGAGCGCCGATGTCGTCGCCCGCGCGGATCGTGGCGTTGCGCAGGAGCAGCCCGGCGGTACTGGTGTCGATCCCCGCGACGATGGAGCCGTCGATCGTGACATTCCCGATGCGCCGCGAGCTGAGGATGGCGCCCGTGGCATCCAGATCCGCCGTGGTGCCGGTGATGCTCCCGCCCACCAGATTGCCGCCGATGGTCACCGGGCCGAGGTCGTCCACGGTGACGACGCCGCTGAAGTCCCCCCGCCCGGCGAGAAGGGAGCCGCCGATCTTCAGGCTCGCGAGTTTTCCGGAGCTGGAAAGGTAGCCGGTGGAACCGCCCGCGCCGCCGACTACATCCCGCCCGATGGTGACCGCGCCGATGCCTTGCTGGCCCACGATGGAGCCGGTCGCGTCATCCTCGCCGCCCACGAGCGCGCCGCCGATCGAGACGGTGCCGAGAATCTGGTTGGACTGGATCTGGCCACTGGCCAGCCCGGCGCCACCGATCACGTTGCGACCGATCGTCACCGGCCCGAGGTCGAGAGTGGCAAAGATCGCGCCGCTGGCGTCCTGGTTGCCACCGAGGAGCGAGCCGCCCGCGCGGACTCCGGCGATCATTCCAGTGCTCTGAATTCCGCCCTCGAGCACGTTCCCGCCGATCTTCACCGCGAGCATGCCTCCGGTGCTCTGGATCAGGCCGCTGCCCGGCCCGGTGCCGCCGACGAGCGAGCCGCCGAGCGTGACCGCGCCGAGCGAGGTGCTGCTCCTGATAAATCCCGCCCCTTCGCCGCCGCCGCCGAAAATGTCCCCGTCGATCGTCACAGTCCCCATCGGACCGGTGCTGACGATCTGACCGGAGCCATTCGGGCCCACGCTGCCGCGCAGCGAACCTCCGAGGCTGGCGCTGGTCAGTGCTCCGGTGGTGGAAATTGCACCGGATAGTTCGCCGGTTCCGCCGATGACATCTCCGCCGACCTTCACCGCGCCGACCGAGCTGGTTCCTCCCACCCGTCCGCTTGCTGCGCCCGATCGGCCAATGATCGAGCCTCCGACCGTCACTGCTTCGATGATACCGTCGGCGTCGATTCTCCCGGCGCTCGTCTGTGAACCACCAACGATGTCGCCGCCGATCGTCACCCTGCCGATTTCCTCGGTGGTGGAAATCAAGCCGCTGTCCACGGTGATGCCGCCAAGGAGCGAGCCGCCGATCTTCACCGTGTTGATCGAGCCATCGACCAAAAATGACGCGCCTGCAATATCGTGCTGGACGTTCAATGCGGCGAGCCGTCCCGCGATCGCACTCTCCAGCCCGGCGGGAAAAGTGACCGACATTACCGGCTGCGAATCCGTGCCGAGGCGCCCGAGCGAACGGACCGTGAGCGACTTGAGGCCCACCGCGCCGACGGCTCCGGTGCCCGCGTCGATCTGTCCGAGATCGCCCGGAATCACGATCGTGCCCACGTCGTAGCCGGTGGCGTGAATGTTCCCGATATTCGCCAACCGATCGCCGCCGCCGGGTGCGACGGTGACGGTGACGTTGAGGCCGTTCGTGGCCAGCGCCGAGAGGTCCAGCACCTGCAACTGCTGCCGCGCCGGTCCGCTGCCGACGCTTCCGTTGTCGAAAAAGAAGACGTTGTTCACGTTGCCCGCGTTGAGCAGCGGCTGCGAGAGTTTCACCGTCACCTTGTCGCCATCGACATCGGTGAAAGTCACGGTGCTTGCATTGACCAG
>JANPIS010000528.1:0-35223 GCA_031425095.1 Chthoniobacteraceae bacterium | reverse complement strand
GCCGGGCGTGGAGCACTAAAGGAGGTGCCCCATTTTCAGACGCTTGGTTTCGAGATACTTCGCGTTGTGTGGGTTCGTCGGCGCCTTGATCGGGACGACTTCGACGATCTTCAATCCGTAGC
The DNA here is from genome assembly GCA_031425095.1 of Chthoniobacteraceae bacterium. Taxonomy (GTDB): domain Bacteria; phylum Verrucomicrobiota; class Verrucomicrobiia; order Chthoniobacterales; family Chthoniobacteraceae; genus JANNXQ01. Next base: position 35,101 of record JANPIS010000528.1, on the reverse strand, counting down.
CTTCGAGCCCGATGACCTTCTTCGGGTTGTTCGTGAGAAAGCGCATCTTGCGGACGCCGAGGTCGAAAAGGATTTGCGCGCCGAGGCCGTAGTCGCGCAGCTCGGCGGGGAAGCCGAGCTTTTCATTCGCTTCCACGGTGTCGAAGCCTTCCTCCTGCAGCTTGTAAGCGTGGATCTTTGCCGGCAGGCCGATGCCGCGGCCTTCGTGCTGGCGCATGTAGAGGAGCACGCCGTTGCCCGCGGCTTCGATCTGCTGCATCGCGGTGTGGAGCTGGCTGCCGCAATCGCACCGCTGCGAGCCGAAGACATCGCCAGTCAGGCATTCGCTGTGGACGCGCACGAGCGTGGCCTTCTTCGGCGAGATCGTGCCCTTCACGAGCGCGAGGTGATGGGTGCCGTCGATCACGGAGCGATACATGTGCAGGTCAAACTCACCGTGATCCGTCGGCAGCTTGATCACCTGCTCGCGCTCGACGAGCCGTTCGCTGCTGCGGCGATACGCGATGAGGTCGCGGATCGAGCAGAGCTTGAGGCGGTGCTTTTTGCGGAACTTCAGCAACTCCGGCAGCCGCGCCATGGTGCCGTCGGCGTTGAGGATTTCGCAGAGCACTCCGGCTGGCGGGAGTCCGGCGAGCCGCGCGAGATCCACGCTGGCTTCCGTATGGCCCGCGCGCCGCAAGACGCCGCCCGCCTTGGCGCGCAGCGGAAAGACGTGGCCCGGTTGCACGAGATCCTGCGGACGCGCCTTGGGATCGACGAGCACTTCGATGGTCCGCGCGCGATCGTGGGCGCTGATGCCCGTGGTCACGCCCTTCGTCGCATCCACCGACACCGTGAAATCCGTGCGATAACTCTCGCGATTCTCCAACACCATGCGCTGCAGGCCGAGCTGCTCCGCGCGTTCATCGGTGATCGGGACGCAGATGAGCCCGCGTCCGTGCGTGGCCATGAAGTTGACCGCCTCTGGTGTGACCTTCTCCGCAGCCATGACGAGGTCGCCTTCGTTCTCGCGATCTTCGTCGTCCGTCACCACCACGAGTTTCCCGGCGCGGATGTCGCGGAGGACTTCTTCGATCGGGTCAAACTGCGTGGGCTCGGGCATGGGATCGCGAATATGGGCGGCGCGTCGGAGTGAGGAAAGGGGAGAGTTGCGAGCGTTCGCGTGTCGCACCGGTCTCTGGCCTGTGGGTCGGAGGATCACAGGCCGGAGGCCTGTATCACGTTGTGCAGGCTGCCAAGAGATCGGGCAGCGCGCGGGCGAGGGAGGCTTCGTCGCGGGCGTGGATACGAAGGAAGGGCTCTCCTTTTTCCAGATGCTCGCCGACTTTGCGGATGCAGTCGCAGCCGACGGCGAAGTCGATGGCGTCGGTGGCTTTGGCGCGGCCCGCACCGAGGGTGACGCAGGCGCGGCCGATGTGGCCGGCGTCCATCTTTGTGATCGTGCCGGAATGCTGGGCGGGGAGGTCGCGGATGATCGGCGCGCGGTGGATTTCGGGGAGACGATCGAGCGCGCTGGCGTCGCCACCTTGTGCTTCGACGAGGGCGACCCACTTCTTCCATGCGGTGCCGTCTTCGAGCCAGCGGGCGAGTTGGGCGCGTGGGGAGTTCGCGACTTTCTCGCAGAGGTCGAGGGTGAGTTCGACGAGATCGCGCGGGCCGCGGCCTTGGAGCGTGGCCACGGCTTCGGCGACTTCGAGGGCGTTGCCGGCGGTAGCGCCGAGCGGTTCATCCATCGGGGTGAGGAGATGGGTGACTTGCACGCCCATCTCGCGGCCGACGGCGCAGAGCGAGGCGGCGAGGGCCTCGGCCTCGGCGCGCGTTTTCATAAATGCGCCGCTGCCGAATTTCACGTCGAGGACGAGGCGGTCGAGGGATTCCGCGAGCTTCTTGCTCATGATGCTGGCGACGATCAGCGGCTGCGAAGGCACGGTGGCCGTGACATCGCGCAGGGCGTAGAGCTTTTTGTCGGCGGGGCAGATGTCGGCGGTCTGGCCGATCATCGCGACGCCGAGGCGGGCGAGTTGGGACATCGTCTCCGCTTCGCTCAGGCCGACGCGAAAGCCGGGGATGCTTTCGAGTTTATCCAGCGTTCCGCCGGTGATGCCGAGCCCGCGGCCCGAGATCATCGGCACCCAGAGGCCGTCGCAGGCGAGTAAGGGAGCGAGGATGAGCGAGACCTTGTCGCCGATGCCGCCGGTGGAGTGCTTGTCCACCTTGGGCGGCGATCCTGCCGGATGCACGAGGCAGCGGCCGCTGTGCATCATGGCCTTCGTGAGCGCGCCGGTCTCGGCAGCGGTCATGCCTTTGAAGTAGACGGCCATCGCCCAGGCGCTGACCTGATAGTCGGGGATGTCGCCGGCGGTGTAGCCGCGGATGAAGTCGCCGATCTCGGCGGCGGTCAGTTCACCGCCGTCGCGCTTTTTTTCGATGAACGATGGAACGTGCATCGTCACACCCCTACCGGGTGCCACGCGGTCTTCATCTCGACGGTGTCGAGGATCCAGTAGGGGTCTTTGGCTTTTGCGGTGGACCAATCTTTCTCCGCGAGCGTCCGCACCGCGACACGCTTGAGATTCAGCGCCGCTCCGCCGCGCAAGGCGAGCGCCGTGGCCGGATCGCCGCTGCCGTCGATGGCGGCGTTGATGTCCATGTGGCTGGCAAAGTGTGAGGCGAGCTCCTTGCGGGTGCCGGTGAGGATATTCACGACGCCCCCGGGCAGGTCGCTGGTCGCGAGCACTTCGGCGAAAGCGATCGCGGGCAGCGGGGCGGTCTCGCTGGCCAGGACGATGGCCGTGTTGCCGCTCAGGATCGCCGGGGCGACGAGCGAGACGAGGCCGAGGAGCGCCGGACGATCCGGGCAGACGACGACCACTACGCCGGTGGGCTCGGGGAAGGTGAAATTGAAGTGTGAACTCGCGACCGGGTTTACCGACGAGAAGAGCTGCGGAAATTTGTCCGTCCAGCCCGCGTAGTGCACGAGGCGGTCGATGCTCTGCTCGACCTCCCTCTCGGCACTGCGGCTGCCGGCGGCGCGCAGTTCGGTCACCAGCTCCTGCGCGCGGTTCTCCAGCATTTCGGCGGCGCGGTAGAGGATCTGTCCGCGCAGATAGGCGGTCGACTTTGCCCAGCCAGGCTGCGCCTTGCGCGCGGCCACCGCGGCGTCGCGGAAATCCTTGCGCGAGGCCACGCAGTAGTTTGCGAGGTGGGTGGTGCCATCGGCGGCGAGGGCCGGTGCGACGCGACCGCTCTCGCCACGCGGGAATTTTCCGCCGATGAAAAGCTTGCGTGTCTTGAGCACAGAAAGGCGAGGCATAGTGGCTGGGGTTCAGGTGAACGGTATGCGCATGATCGAAGGCCGTGGCGTGGAGTGCGACCGAAAAAATGCGTGTTCCAACCAGCTCAAGCGGCTCTTGCCCTCCATGATAGCCTCCCGCCCGTGAATAAATCCGAGACCATCTTTGTCGCCGGCCATCGCGGACTCGCTGGCGGCGCGATCACGCGGGAACTCCAGATGCAGGGCTACACGGGCATCGTCACTCGCACCCGGAGCGAGCTCGATCTGAGCGACCGCGACGCCGTCCGGCGGTTCTACGACGAGGTCCGGCCCGCGGTGATCGTGGTGGCGGCGGCGAAGGTCGGCGGGATCAAGGCGAACAATGACTTTCCCGTCGAGTTCCTGCTCGATAACCTGAGGCTGCAAAACAACGTCATCGAGGCGGCTCACGCGTTCGACGTGCGCAAGCTGCTCTTCCTCGGAAGCTCGTGCATTTATCCGAAGTTTGCGCCGCAACCGATCCCGGAATCCGCGCTGCTCACCGGTACCCTCGAACCGACGAACGAACCCTACGCGATCGCAAAGATCGCCGGCATCACGCTCTGCCAGAGCTACGCGCGCGAGTATGGCCGCAACTTCATCAGCGCCATGCCGACGAATCTCTATGGGCCGGGCGATAACTTTGACCTCGTCAGCTCGCACGTGCTCCCGGCCCTGCTGCGCAAAGTGCATGAAGCAAAGCTCGCCGGTGCGTCGGAGGTGTCGGTGTGGGGCACCGGCGCGCCGCGGCGGGAATTCCTCCACGTTTACGATCTCGCGTCGGCGTGCCGTTTCCTGCTCGAGAATTACGATTCACCCGAGATCGTCAACGTGGGCTGCGGCGAAGATGTCACGATCCGGGAGCTGGCGGAGACGATTTGTGAGGTCGTCGGTTTTGGCGGCGAGTTGCAGTTTGACGCCACCAAGCCCGATGGCACTCCGCGGAAGCTGCTCGATATCGCGCGCCTGCAGGGCCTCGGCTGGAAACCGCAGATCGGACTACGGGACGGAATTCGTCAAACTTACGACTGGTTCTTGCAGCAGAAGCAGCGGTAAATTTCCAGGCATGAGCACTGGGCGCGTGGAAAATCCTGTGTCGGTCGCACTGCCGACCGCGGAGCAGAGCGATGGGCGGGAGGACCTGGTGTGGCTGCGCGCAGTGAGCGATCGGTCGCCTGTCGGGATCTATCGAGCGGATGCGCGAGGCCACTGCACCTACGTGAATGCGCGGTGGTGTGAACTCACCGGGATGCGGGCAGACGAGGCCATGGGCATGGGCTGGCTGCGGGCGATTCATCCCCAAGACCGCGCGCGAATCGGTCGCGAGTGGGAGAGCGCGAACCTGAACGATCGGGCCTTCGAGTCCGAATACCGCTACCTGCGTCCGGACGGGACGACCGTGTGGATCCTCGGCCAAGTCACGCTCTTACGGGACGAAGAGGGACGGCAGATCGGCTGCCTTGGCTCGGTCACGGACATCACGGAGCTGCGCGCGCAGAAAGACGAATTGGAGGTGATGCGGACGACGCTCGAGGCGACCGTCGTCGAGCGCACGCAGAAGCTTTTCCACATGGCCATGGCCGTGGAGGCGAGCAACGACGCGATCGTCACCTCGGATTCGAGCAAGACCATCGTGTCCTGGAACAAGGCCGCAGAAACGATGTTCGGCTGGACGGCGGCGGAGATGATCGGCAGCACCACCGAGCGGCTGGTGCCGGCGGATCTTTTGGATGATGCACTGGCCATCAAGACGCGAGCGCGGCGCGGCGAACGGGTGATCGGGTGCGAGACGATCCGCAAGACCAAAAGTGGTGCGCACATCGACGTCAGTGTGAGTGTCTTTCCGCTGCGGGACTCGCGGAGCAAGATCATCGGCACGTGTGCGATCGTGCGCGATCTCACGGATCTGCGGAAGGCGGAGCGGCGGCTGCAACGGCTGTCGTGGCGATTACTCCAGGCGCAGGATGAAGAGCGGCGCCGACTCGCTCGCGAGTTGCACGATTCGGCTGCGCAGACCGTCGTCGCGCTGTCGATGAATCTGGCGCGGCTCGCGCGTCCGGGCGACTACCTCGCACCGGAGAAACGCGACGCCATCCTCGCGACCTGCCTCGATCTCGCCGCCAGCGCGACGCGGGAACTGCGGACCACAGTCTATCTTCTCCATCCACCGCTGCTGGAAGAACGCGGCCTCGCCGATGCGCTCATCTGGTTTGTCGGCGGCTTCCAGGCGCGCAGCGGAATCGAGGTGGCGCTGGACATCGATCCGGATCTGGAGCGCCTGCCGGGCCGCCTCGAACTCGCGCTGTTCCGCGTTGCGCAGGAGGGTCTGTCGAATGTGCATCGCCACTCGGGCAGCAGGACGGTGGCGCTGAGCTTGCGGCGCGGCGCTGGTGCGGTCGTGCTGGAGATTCAGGACGCCGGCTGCGGGCTCTCCTCCGGGGTAAATCTGGAGGAAGGGGTCGGAATCTCGGGGATGCGCGAGCGCATGGCCGAACTGGGTGGTACATTCGACGTCGTCTTCACCGCAGGCGGCGCGAAGTTGACCGCCAGCGTTTCAGTCTGACTTTTCCCTACACTCCTATGGACACTGCATTACCGGTCACGAAATCCCTCCGCATCATCATCGTGGACGACCACGAGGTCGTCCGCACCGGGCTCCGCACGCTCCTTGAATCCATCGAAGGCTGGTCGGTCTGCGCAGAAGCGGGCGACGGGCGCAGCGCCGTGGCCCTGGTGCGCGAGCATCAGCCGGATGTCGCGATCCTCGACATCGGCATGAAGCAGATGAACGGGATCGATGCCACACGGGCGATCCGCAAAGCCTGCCCGAACGTCGCGGTGCTCATCCTGTCCATGTTCGAGACGGATCAGCACGTCACCGAGGCGCTCGCGTCTGGCGCTTCCGGCTACGTGATCAAGGCGGATGCGGGCAAGGAATTGGTCCGTGCCGTGCAGGCGCTCGGTGCCGGTCACCCGTTTTTCAGTTCCGGGATCGCCGCCACGGTGGCGCGCAGCGGCTGGGCGCCGCACAGCCCGCGCGATCCGAAGCGCACGCCGTCCGCGCTCACGCGTCGCGAGCGTGAAATCGTGCAGCTTCTCACCGAAGGCCGGAACAACCGCGAGACCGCCGAAGCCCTCGGGATCAGTGTGAAAACCGTGGAAACGCACCGGGCGCGGATCATGAGCAAGCTGCACATGGAGTCGTTTGCGGAATTGGTGCGCTACGCCATCCGCAATAACATCGTAAATCCGTAGCGCGGTCAGCCGCGGTCAGACTCACCCTCGGAGCGTTCGTCGAAGCGCCGCTTCAAGCGCAGTTCGGTGCCTGCTTCCATCAGGCAGTAGTCGATCTCGCTGAAGGCGCGGCGAATCAGGTGGATGCCGAGACCTCCCGGCTGCACGCAATCGAGCGGACGCCCCCGCAGCCGCGACGGGTCGCACTGCGTGCCGAAGTCGCGCAGGCGGAAAAGCACGCCGTCCTCGCTGCGTTCACAGATGAGGCTCATCGGCTGATCAGGTGCATGGCTGTAGGCGTAGCGGATGACATTCGTGCACGCCTCATCGAGTCCGAGGACCATCAGTTCTTTTTCCGCGGAGGAGAAATTCTCGGGCTCGAGAAAGGCCCGCACGAAGTCGCGGACCAGGCAGAGATTGGCCGGGTGGCTGGCAAATTCGATTTCCCGCTTCACGGCCGGTTGCGAGGCCCACGAGTCATCGGAAACCGAAGGTGAGCAGCGTGAGGTCGTCGTGGGGATCGACGTCGCCGCGGTGTTTCAATTCCGCACTGGTGAGTGCGCGGATCACCTCCACCGCGCTGGCGAAGTGGTGGCTGAGCACTGCCTCCACGCCGCTGCGGTCGAGGAGTTGATCGCTCGAATCGAACGACTCCACTAGACCATCGGTGTAGAGCACGAGCCAGTCGCCCGCCGCCAGCGTCACGCGATGCGAACGGCTCACGAGCTCCGGCAGCAGGCCGAGCGGGGGCGAACCGGCGATCGGCACCTGGCTCACCGCGCCTTGCGCGGTGACGAGAAAAGGGTGGCAGTGTCCTGCGCTGCAAAGCTCGACCTCCCGGGTCGAGAGCGTGATGCGGCCGAGCAGCGTGGTGACAAACATCCCGCGCACCGTGTGCCCGCTGAGCCGTGCATTCCAACGCGCCATCGCCGCGACTGGCGAGAGCCCGGGCTTCACGATCAGCCGGAGCATGCTCAGCGTTTGCGCCATCAGCAGCGCCGCCGGCATGCCTTTGCCGGACACATCGCCGATCGTGAAATAGATTTCGTCTGGCCCGGCCTCGAGCACGTCGTAGAAGTCGCCGCCAACGGTCAGCGCCGGGCGATAAGTCGAAGCAAAGCTGAGGTGCGCGTGTTCCGGCAGCGTCTGCGGGAGAAAGCTCGACTGAATCTCTCGGGCAAAATTCAGCTCCTGGGCGACGCGATCCTGCTCACGCTGCCGTTCGATGGTGCGGAGCTTGTCGATCGCCGTCGCGGCGAGATTTCCGTAGGCCTCGAAGGCCTCGAGATCGATCGCGTCGAAAGCGACTCGCCCGACCGGATTCAACACCTGGAGCACGCCGATCTCCGTGCCAGCACGCCGCAGCGGAGTGCAGAGGATCGAACGCGTGCGGAAGCCCGTCTGCCGATCCGCGTCTTGGTAAAATCGCACGTCCGCGTAAGCATCCGGCACGAGAAGCGATGCGCCATGTTCTAGGACCCAGCCTGAGATGCCGCGCCCACGCGGCACGAGCAGCGTCGGCGTCGGCGCCGCATCCGCGCCCCCGCCACTCGCGCAGGCGAGTTCGAGATCACCATTGGCGGTGACGAGGAAAAGGGACGCTGCCTCGACCTGAAGGACACGACGCGCGACTTCGAGGATGGACGGGAGCAGTTCACTCGACTGCGTGATGGCATTGATGAGGGCGCTCACTTCGACCAACCCTTTGTAAAGAGTGAGCTGCCGCTCGAGCGTCGAGGTGTCCTGAGCCATCACCTGCAAAGTGTAGCCTCGGCGGAGGCTGAGTAAAGCCGCCCGCTTAGAACTGATCCTCGGGGGGATTCTCCTGCTCTTCGGTCAGAGCCTTGGTCAGTGATTCCTGGAACATCAGGAAACGTTTCGTGACGAAGAGCGGGTCGCGTTGCTCGACATCGCCGACGAAGGTCTCGATGAATTCCTCCATGGTCAGGTCCTCGTATTCGTCGGGGTCGGTCTGCCAGAGTTTTTCGTCAAAGGCGACCTTGTGCGTGGCTTCGAAGCAGCAGATCGCCAGTTCGAAATCGAGGTCGTCGAATTCATCGCAGAAGATCTCGGCGACCTTGGTCGTCGAATCGCACTGCACCAGATCGTCACTGATGAAGTGGACGATACCGATGAAGGAAGTGACGTAGTAGTTCATCGTGCGCGCCGACCCGCCGGGCCGCTTGGGTTACTTCTTGGAGGCGACGCCCGTGGTGAGGAAATCGAGGAAGGCTTTGCGGGAATCTTTCACGAGCGGAGCGGGGCCGGTCATCTTCACGAAGACATCGCCGTCCGCGTCTTCGATGATCGCACCGAGCAGCGCGTAGCCGGACATCGGGGTGGTCGGACCGCCGGGCATGCCGCTCGAGAAGGTGCCTTCGGTGCTCACGAGCGTGACTTTCTTTCCGCCGACCTCCTGCGGCTCGACTTTCTGCGCGCCTTCTGCGCTCTGAAACTGGCCAAGCCAGCGCTGGATATTCGCCTGTGCCCCGCCGCCGCCGCCTGGGCCGAAATGGAAGAAGGTGATCTCCGCGGAGGCCTCGGGAGTGGCACCTGGAACCTTGAGCTGCGCCTTGCGCATGGAGGAGGTGACGGGCACCCAGGCCCAGGTCGTCGGGCGCTGGAATTCGAAGGAGCCGACGGTGAATTTTGCGGGATCTTCCGCGAGGAGTTGTGTGGCGGTGCTCAGGGCGAGGACGAGGAGGGCAAGGCGTTTCATCGGGCAGCCTTGTAGAGCGGGGGCGGGACTGGCGCAAGTAGCGAGGCAAGCGGGTCAGCCCCGGAGACGCTCAGACGGCGTCGCGGGTTAGCTTGCCGTTGATGAGGCGCATCGTGCCGCGTGGGTTCTCGTTGCGGAGTTCGGCAGGGAGCGCGTCAGCAGGGAAGTTCTGGTAGCAGACCGGCCGCACCCAGCGCTGGACTGCGGCGGTGCCGACGCTGGTGAAACGCTCGTCGGTCGTCGCGGGATACGGCCCGCCGTGATGCATCGAGGGGCAGACTTCGACACCGGTCGGGAAGCCATTTACGAGCAGGCGTCCGGCTTTCCGCTCGAGGATGGCGATGAGGTCGCCCGCGGCAGCGAGGTCCTCGGCGGTGCCGTGCAGCGTGGCGGTGAGCTGGCCCTCGAGTGCGCGTGCCACACGGATAAAGTCGGCGACGCTCTGCGCATCGACGAGGAGCGTGTAGGGGCCGAAGACCTCTTCGTGCAGCTCGCGGTGCGCGAGGAAGGTGGTCACGTCCGTGGCAAAGACGGTCGCGTCGCCCTGTGTCTTTGCGGAGTCCGGTTCGGCGTCGGCATTGGCGAGGGTGACGATGCCCGGGACTTTTGCCATCGACGCGACTCCGTCGTGGAAGGATTTGCAGATGCCGGAGTGGAGCATCGTGGCGGGCGGGGCGGCCTCGATCGCGCGTTCCAGGTGGTCGGTGAAGGCTGCGAGGTCCGGCCCACCGATCGCGAAGACGAGCCCCGGCTTCGTGCAGAACTGGCCGACGCCCATCGTCACCGAGTTCTTCACCCCTTCGGCGATCTGCATCCCGCGTTCACGCAGTGCGCCGGGCAGGATGAAGACGGGATTGAGGCTGCTCATCTCGGCAAAGACCGGGATCGGATCGGGCCGCGCATTCGCGGCGTCGAAGAGCGAGCGCCCGGCGGCGCGCGATCCGGTGAAGCCGGCGGCTCGGGCGAGCGGATGCCGCACCAGCGCAGTGCCGATCTCCGCGCCGCTGCCGTGGAGCATCGAGAAAACCCCGGCAGGCAGCCCGTACGCAGCGACGGCGCGATCGATCGCACCGGCAACGAGTTCGCTGGTGCCGGGATGGGCGCGGTGGGCCTTCACGACCACGGGACATCCGGCGGCGAGGGCGCTGGCCGTGTCGCCACCGGCGACGGAGAAGGCGAGGGGAAAGTTCGATGAGCCAAAGACGATCACCGGGCCGAGCGGGATGAGCACGCGGCGGAGGTCGGGGCGTGGGATCGGAGTGCGCTCGGGTAGCGCGGTGTCGATGCGCGCGTCGCACCACGAGCCTTCGCGCACGATTTCCGCAAAGAGGCGGAGCTGGCCGACAGTGCGTCCGCGCTCCCCGGTCAGGCGATCGAGCGGCAGTCCGGTCTCGCGGTGTGCGCGCTGGAGCAGGTCGTCGCCGAGCGCGACGATCTCCTCGGCGATCTTCTCCAGCAGCGCGGAGCGGGCTTCCGCTCCGACGCGGCGGTAGATGGAAAAGGCATCGTCCGCGAGGATCAGTGCGCGCTCGACCTCGGCCAGCGAGACCTCGTGGAAGGCAGGTTCGAGCCGCTGGTTGTCGAGCGGGGAGACGGCGTGAAAGTGGCGAGCGCTCGATTCGACGAGCACCCCGGCGATGAGGCTTTTTCCGTGGAGAGACATGGGCCGGGAAGAATGGGCAGGAAGCTCCAACTTCCAAGCACCAAGCTCAAGTCTGCTCCGCTCGGAAGGACAGTGCGCTTACTGCACATCGCCGCCGCGCGGCTCCGCGGGGCGCGTCACTTCGCGCGGTGGATCGCGGTGCTCGATGCGCGTGCGCGTCTCGATCTGGCCCAGCTTGCGGCGCACGCCCTCGGGCAGATCCCGCCGCTGCTCTTCGGTGTCGATCGGGCCGTTGAAGATCACGGCGCCCTTCGCATCCTTGGCGACGACCATGCGGCGCCCATTCTCCGAGCGGACTTCGATTTCGCCGGCTTCGTCCTTGATCGTCACGTTCGCGTTCGCCGTGCTCCACGTCGTCGTCGCGCCGTGTTCCGAACGCTGCACTGCAGGTGCCCCGCCGGGCCGCATCTCGCGGAGCACGTCGCCCGGAAGCGGTCCGGACGGCGGTGGCGGAGTGGGCGAGAGATTCGGGAACTTCGGCGCTTCAGGGAACTTCTCGTTCGGATTCTTGCGCCACTGCTCGACCTTCTCCTGAAACTCCTGCATGCGGCGCTGAAACTCGCGCGCCACTTCCTGCGCTTTGCGGCTGGCATCCTGCGCGCGCTCTGCGAGCGGGCCGCCCGGCTCGACCGAGCGCCGCGCCGCATCGCCGTAGCGATTCCACAAGGAGCGCAGATCCGGCAGGGGCGAGCGCCCGTCGGTCGGTTGACGGTCGGGCAGCATCTTCTCCGCGACTTTCACGCTGACCTTCTGCTCCTGGCCTTTGCGGACGAGGGTGATCGCCACCGTGCTGTCCTTGCTGGTCGCGGCGACCAGCGCCGCGAGTTGCGCGGAGTTCACGAGCTTTTGCTCCTCGAACTTCGTGAGCACGTCGTAGCGCTCGATGCCGGCGGCTTTCGCGGGGCTGTCGGGCAGCACCTCATCGACGACGATGCCGAAGCCTTCGGGCAGGCCGGCCTGCGCCGAGACGGCGGCGGGCGCGGGACTGGTCACGACGCCGAGATAAGGGCGGAGGCGCTGCGGCGCTTCCGATTGCGTAGGAAACGAACGCGGGCCGCCTTCGCCGCGCGGTTCGCCATCGCGGCGGGGGCTTTCACCGACACCCGGCCCGCGGCGTGATTCGCCGCCTGGCGGGCGATCGCCTTCCGGCCGGCGGCGTTCCTCACCACGCGGACGGTCACCTTCCGGACGCGAGGGTGCGTCGGGGCGCCGCGGTGGCTCGGGCGGCAGACCGGGCGCCTGGCCGGGCTGTGGTGGTGGTTGGGGCGGGTTGTCTTGAGCGACGGCGTCGGTGCCGAAGGCTGCGGCCAGGAGGAGCAGCGTGTGGAGTTTTGGTTTCATAGGTACAGAGTGAGTTTGGGCGCAGGTCACTGCATGGCCACGGGCATGAGGACGACGTCCTCGCGCGGCACTTCCACTTCCACGCGCGCCCCGGTTTCGGGATTGCTCCAGGCATAGCGCTCCACAGAGAGGAAGCGCATCTGGCGGAACGGCTCGGCTCCGTCCACGTAAACGATCCCCGTCTCGTCAGCTCCCAGCAGTTCGCTCTCGCTCTCCGCGGGCAGGTAATCTCCGACTTCGGGTTCGACCGCGGCGACCGCTGTCGCCGTCTGCGCTGCCTCGCGCGGTTCACGGTGGAAATACAGCACGCCAGCAATCGCGACCGCTGCTCCGGCGGCGGCCCAGCCGAGACTGCGCAGCCAGCCCGCGAAGAAATCCGATGCCGGCCGCCGCTCGATGAGAACCCCGGAGGTCGGAGTGCGAAGCGCGCGCGATTCGGCGAGTGCAATCGCGCGCGGCTGCAATTCCGCGGCGATGCCGGCCACAAGTTGCGGGGAGGGCTCGATCGGCCGCATGGCGCGCAATTCGTTTTCCAGATCAGACTCGTTCATATTCGTGCGGTTTCAGATGTTTGCGGAGCGCATCGAGGGCGTAGCGATACCGGGAGGCGATGGTGTTGATGGATTCGCCGAGCGTCTCGGCGATCTGGGCAAAGGTGAAATCGCTCCAGACTCGGAGGACGAGCACTTCACGCTGCTCGGCCGGCAGGTGGCGCATTGCGGATTCGACAAGCACCGCATTCTCCCGCTGCTCGACGGTGCTGTCGAAGAACACTTCGTCGTCGCGCGGGATCCCGGTATCGGGATCGTTCTCGCGGCGGGTGCGGCGATCATTCCCGCGCAGGTAGTCGAGGGCCGAAGTGCGCACGGCTGAGTAGAGCAGGGGATAATGTTCGGGTGCGGCGTCCGGCCGGTGGCGCCAGAATTTGACGAAAGCCGTCTGCACGACGTCTTCAGCGTCCGCCTGGCAGGGGAGCCATTGGCGGGCAAAGAGGAGCAGCTTGGGCGCAAGCTGCCGGTAGCAGATCTGCCAGTTTTCATCGGTGGAACCGTGGGACATCGGCGGGAGGATTCAGTGAAGACAACGCCACGGGGAGCGAAAGTTGTGTGAAAAAGTGCGCGGTGGCGGAACTCCGATCCCTGCCGCCGGCACTTTGCGATTGCGGGAATCGCGGCGACCCATAAAGTCCTGCCCGCCTCCGATCGAGCGAGCCCCGCGCCGCTTCGCAGGCCGATTTTCTCCGCTCCAACAGAGTAGCCGGTGTGGCGGAACTGGCAGACGCGCCGGACTCAAAATCCGGTTCCCGCAAGGGAGTGTGGGTTCGATCCCCTCCGCCGGCACTGCTCTGGGAGCGATCGTGGCGCTTCAGAAGGCGAAGCCGAAGCTGAAGTGGAATGCACCTCGCTCTTCGTCCGCGCGCGGGCTGGGATTTACGCCGTAGTCGATGCGCAGCGGGCCGACCGGGAGTTTGTAGCGGAGGCCTGCGCCGACCCCGTATCGCATGTCGGCAAGGCCGGCTTCGTCGAAGTCCGTGAGATTCCCCGCATCCACGAAGACGGCGCCTTGCAGTGCTTTCCAAAGTGGGAAGGTGAGTTCCGCGTTGAAGACTGTGTAGAATTCACCGCCGAGTGGATTGCCGGCTGCATCCTTTGGACCGAGATCGCGTTCGGCAAAGCTGCGCACGCTGTTTCCGCCGCCGTTGAAAAAGCGCACGTCGATCGGGATCTGGTCGACGATCGGTGAGATTACGCCGGCGCGCCCGCCGATCGCGAAGAGCAGGTTTTTCGGCAGGGGCAGGTAGTAGGAAAAGCGCACGGCGCCGCGGGTGAATGCGGGCTCACCATCCAGCAGCCCAACGTCGAGCGACCCGCTCGCGACGAATCCCCGCGAGGGGCTAATCGGATCGTCGCGGCGATCGTAGGTCAGCGTCAGGCCGACGTCAGAGAGCAGATAGTCCGTCAGCCCGATCTCGGTGAGGTCGATCGTCGCGTCGCTGATCGCCACCTTCTCGATACTGGCGAAAAGCGCGGCCTCGAGATTTGGGGCGACTTGGCGGCCGAGGTCGAAGCGCAGACCCAGCGCGCTCTTTGAGTATCCCTCCTCCTCGCGGACGACCGAATAAAGCCGGGAACGCAGCGAGAACCGCGTGTCGAAAAGCCATGGATCTACGTAGAGCAGTTCGCCGAGCAGGCCACGCTGGGACATCTCCGCGCCGAAACTCAGTGGCCGGCCGTTACCGAAAAGGTTCCGGTCGCCCGCGCGGAAGCCGATTGTCGCGCCATCGTAGCTCCCGAAGCCAAGCGTGAAACCGATCTCGCGAGCCGGGGCTTCCTCCACAAGCAGGTCGAGGTCCACGAGGTTTCCGGCGCGCGCCGTCGTGGTGATGCGCAGGTTGTTAAAGAGCGAAGTGCGCAGCATCTCGCGGAAGGTTTCGTCGAGTTGCTTCGGGTCGTAGGTTTCGCCGCGCAGATGCGCGAAACGCTTGGGCAGAAAGTCCCGCCGGAGCCGCCCGTTTTCATTGCGCACGTGCGTTTCACCAAAGCGAAAAAGAGCGCCGGCTTTGACATTGAAGGTGATCGGCACGCTGCCTGCCGTGGAGCGTTTCGGGTCCGCGTCGGTGGTGACCGTTGCTTCAAAGTATCCTTGGCCCTTGAAGTAAGACTGCAGGTTGCGCTGCATGCTGATCACTTTCCCAGCGGAGTAAGCGCCGGTCGGATCGACGCCCAGCGCCGTGCGGAGCTGCTCCGGCGAAAAGACCTCCTGCGGCTCAATGATGTTGACGGCGCCGAAGGTGTACTTCGGCCCTTCGACGATGCGCACCGTCACTGCGGCGCGCGTGCCCTCGGCGGACATTGTCGCGTCCGACGCGTCCACCGTGGCGTCGAGGTAACCCTCGGACACGTAGAAGTCGCGTACGCGTCCGGCGCCGGCGGCAATGCCATTGGCGTTGAAGGGAAACTGCTCGGGTTCCTGCGCCAGGCGTTCGAGCGGAGCGCCGATCAAATACTCGGAGAGTTGCGCATTCGTGCAGGCGGCGTTGCCCGTGAAGGTCACGCTGCTCAGCAGGGAGCGTGGACCTTCACTGACCACGAGCGTGAGCCGGCCGCCGTCCGTGCGGTAGGTGACATCGGCGCGGGCGAAGCCTTTGTTGCGGTAATAAACGCCGAGGTAGTAAGCGGCGTCGTCCGCCCGGGGTGGGGTGACGCCTTCGGCAACGATCTCCTGGATCTGACCTGCGATCGCCGTGCGCAGTTCGGTCTCCGGCAGGGTGCGATTTCCCTGGAAGCGGACCTTGTCGAGCGAGCGATCGGCGACGCTCTCGGAGAGCAGCCCGGCGCCGGCGACCACGCGAGAGAGATTGTCCTGCGTGCGGACCGCGGAAGCACTCGCGAAGAGGATCACGACGGCGAGGAGGCTCCGCATTCTTTGCATGTGGTTGGGGGAACGACGGATCATGAGTGCGCCAAAAACTCGATCTTCACCGGAATCGAATGAGATATTTCAACCGCCCCGTGAAGCTTCCATCCGTGTTCAAATCACCGATGAGGTAGTACTGATCGTTGATCTTGAAGCGCGTATTGATTTCGCGGCCGCCCGTTCGGTTGTCCACGGCGCCGAGCTCGATCTGGAAGCGATCCATAAAGGAGCCACTGTCCGTTTTTTCCGCGGGAGCCGGTGCGGGGCCGCGGCGGAACATTTTGCGGTAGAGTGATTGCACGGCGAGCATCGCGGCACGGCTCGCGAGCACATCGGCGCTGCCGGCAAGTTCGCTGGTCGTGGTGCCGGTGGCGAGGAGCGAGACGATGTCCGCGTGCGGGAGCGGTGGATCGCTCGTGAGCTCGACCTGGGGATTACTGGCCGATCCGTGAATGTACGCGCCGACCGTGTAGTCGCGCGTCTTTGACTCCGCCTGGAGATCGATCGTCGGCTGAAACGGCGCGTCCTTGGTGAAGTAAACAAAGCCGCGGGTGACCGAGAGCGTGCTGAAGGGCAGGCGGGCTACGAATTTGTCGATGCGCAGATTGCCGTCGAGGTAGGGCTCGAGACCGGTGCCAGCGAGCCGGAGATTCATGGCCACCGCGCCGTTTGCGAGATTGCCGCGGACGAGGAAGGCGTCGTTGGGCCGGGTGCGAATCGCGATGTCGAATTTCCAATCGCGCAGCGGCGGATTCGGGAAGGACACGACGGCCGGGCCATTGGAAGCCGTCTTCGGCGCCGGCGGTGGCGCGCGGCCGGGCAGACCGATCGGCAGGATATCGATCTCTTTGAAAAAGCGGCTCTGCGTGACGAAGACATCGCCCGTGACGCTGCCGGCTTTCAGCGAACCGGTGACGCGCAGATCCGTGTCCGCCCGCACGGTGATGGAGGCGTCGCGCTTCACGAGCACATCGTCGGAGCGCAGGCGGAGGTCGAAGACCGGGTCTTTCGGATCGGTGAGTTTCACATTCCCCGCGAGATCGAAAGTGCCGCCGCCGATCTCCCCGCGGAAGCGATCGAAGGTGACCGTGTCGGTGGCGAAACTCACCCGGCCATCAAACGCGCCGATCGCCGGCACGTTCTCATTGGCAATGCGCGCGCTCTTCAACACGATGGCGACGTTGCCGGTGATCGCTGGTTGTCCGACGGTGCCGCCGACGCGGATATCGAGTCCCGCGGTGCCGTCGATGCGCGCGACCTGCGGTGTGAGTTTTGGCACGAAGGCGAGCGAGGAAGGTGGGAGGCGCGCGGTCAGTTCGAGGGGGAGCGCGGGGTCGAGTTTGCCCTGTTTCACGGTGGCCTCGATGTCGAGCGGCACGCGACCTTTCACCGTGAGCGGCTGCATCTGCGCCTGCTTGAGCGTGGCGTCGAGTTCGACGCTCTTCTCCTTGAAGTGGACCCGCGCATCGAGATCGGAGGCATCGAGCTGCGGCATGGCGAGAGACTTGAGTTTACGACCAGCGATTTTGAGGTCGCCGACCGGCGCCAGGATGCTGCCCGCGGTGATGAGATTCGCGGTCAATGTGCCCGTGACCGGCGAAGCCTGGCCGAAGCTGCGGAGGAGCTTTTCGAGGTCGAGATTATTGGCGTTTAGATTGATCGCGATGCGTCCGTCCATGGGCACGGGGGGCTTCGCCGAGACATCGAACGGGAGACGGACAAAGCCAGTGAGAACCGTATTCCCGGCTTGCGAAAGATTGAGGTCGAGCAGGCGCAGCCGGTCTCCTTCCAACTGCACTTTGCCGCTGAGCCCCGTGGGACCGGACTTCACGCGAAAGTCCGTAGATTCCGCAAAGCCCGGGCGATACTGCGCGGCGAGGAGAAACTCGGTAAGATCGACTTTGCCGTAGCGCGCCCTGTTCCCGGCGACGGTCACGGTGCCGTCGTGATTCGCTGGTGCCACGGGCCCGATGGAAGGCGTTTGTGCGGTTGGTGCAACGGCGTCGCCGTGGCCAGTCCACTCGATGTTCAGCGCGCCGGTGAGCGATTCCTTCACCCCGAAGAGCACGAGCACGGGCTGGAAAATGGCGAGATCGCGCACAGCGACGAGCAGCGAGCCGCGATAGGGGAAAGGTGTTTCGAGCCCGGACGTGCCGGCGAGGGTGATGGCGTCCGCGGAGTTCAACTTCAGCGCGAGTTCCTCGACGGTGGCGACCTTGTCTGCGAGCCGCACCTTGGCCGCGAGTTTCTCCGCTCGGAAATCTCCGAAGGTGAAATTGCTTCCGTCCAGCGTGACGTCGCCGACGGGAAGTCCATCCGTCATTTTCACCGAGCCGTGGCCGTCGATTTGGCCGGCGAGGATCGTGTCCTTCGCGCTGATGCCGAAGTCGGCGAGCTTCGGGACGTGGATCGCGAACTGCAGGTCAGCCGGCGCACGGACGAGGTCTTTCAGATCGAGCGGCACGCGGGCGGAGCCCTGCGCGGTGATGGTGTTGTCGCCGCGCCGGACTTCGAGACGATGCAAGGTGACCAGCGGGGCGCGGGCTTCGATCTCCACGCTCGCGGCGTCGATCGCGAAAGTTTTCAGACGGAGTGCGGAAAGGTCAGCCGTGATGCGGCCTTCGAGCCCGGCCAGCGGCTGGGCCGGAGGTGCATCGAGGCGTTTGCTCGCGCGCACGGCGATCCTGGCGCTGGCGAGCCCGAGATCTTCGCCGGCAAGTTCAGCGGCGGTCAGGTCGAGATTCAGATCGAGCCGCGAGTTGCGGAGCTTGATCCTTCCGCCGCCGGCGATGCGCCCGCTGATTGGAGGCTGCGGCACCAGGATTGGCAGATCCGTGGCGTCGATTTTCACGATCGAGTCCACCTCGGATTGCACGAAGTCATTCACCGACTCGGGGAGCAAAACGTCCGCGGTGAGGAGCGCCGTGTTTTTGCCGAGGAGCACTTCTGCGGGGTCGATCCGCGCTTTGCCATCGTTGAACGTCGCCTCGAGAGAGATCGCATCCACCTTGAGCGTCGGGCTCGCGGTCAGTTCCTCGATCCGCAAAGCCGCGTTCCCTTTCCACGTGCGCGGGCGCTCGGGCTCGCCGGTGAAGTTGACACTGAGGTTTCCTAGTCGTTCGAGGGGTGGAGGCGGCGCGTTGAAGTAACGCGCAGCGGCCGGGAGCGCGATGTTCTCCGCGTTGATGGAGAGCTGCGTATCGTAGGCGCGGTCGAGGTTTTCGCCCTTTTTGCTGAGCTGGCTGCCAGCGAGTGAAAAGGTCGCGGTGCCGCCGAAGGCGCGAATTTTAAGCCACATTCCCGCGATGCCTTGCGCGCGCCGTGAAGCGTCGAAGTTCAGCTCTTCGATCACGAGCTCCGGCGCGAGCCGCAGATCCTTGATGAAGAGATTGCGCCGTTCGTAGCTCGTCTCCGCGGCGAGATTCTCCCACACTGGGATGCCCGGCGCCTCGAGACGTGCGATGCGCAGGTGGCCGATCTTTGCCGGATCGAGCTGGAGGTGAAAGCCGAGCACCCGCGTCACGTTCTCCGGTGCGGTCACGGTCACGTTGAAGTTTTCGATGCTCACGCGATCGGCGTACGCTGCGGGTTGGGCGAGGATGTCGTTGAGCTGTTGGGCGATGGCGCGCTTCTGCTTCTTCTCCGCGTCGGATGCACTCGGCAGCGCCACGAGGTCCACGGATGCGTTGCGGACCGCGTAGGAGCGCAAAAATTCGCCGACGCCGTGTTTGATCAGCGACGTGAAGCTGTAGTCGAAGCGCAGATGTTCGATGGCGATTTTGCGCACCGGCGTCGGTTTGTCGCCGATCGGTTCCACGCGGACATCGTCGATCGTCAGATTGTTATAGATGCTGCCCGAGAGGCGGAGATCGAGCCGGAGATGCTGGAAAGCGGCACCACGAATGAGTGCGAACCGCACTCCGTGGTGGAAGAGCGGGCGGTGGAAAACAGCCACGAGGAAGAGCAGGCAGGCGCCCCAAAGGAGCACGCGCCGCCACAATCTGCGCTTCGTGGACTTCTCCGGCTTTCGGGAGTTAGTCGGCTTCGGAACATCCGGCATTGCGCGCGAGGGTAACAAGACCACAAACGTGCGCAAGACACCCCGTGGACGCCTGCGGCGGCGACTGCACGACGTGTCGAGTCGGGGTCACTTCTTCGGGAAAGGCGGAAGATTCGGCCGGTACTTTGGATAGTTCTGTTTGATCCACGCGGCGAAGTCTTCATCCATCGATTCCACCGTCAGCGGCATGGGATTCACCGCTTCGCCCGGACGCACGAGCACCCCGCCGATCGTGTTCGGCCACGGTGGCATCGCTCCGGCGGGATCGCCCTTCGCCACGGGCCACGACTGCGTGGCGCGGGCCGCCGCCGCGCGCTCGATTCCGCCGCGCCGGCTCACGATTTCCCGCTGCTTCACGAACCACTCGCGAAGGATCTGATCCATCTGCTTTCCGAAAGCCTGCTGCACCACGACATACCGGAAGAACGGGTAGCCGCCGCGCGCAGTGAGATATTCGATGACCGCGAGAGACTGGGTGTAAAACTTACTCGCCGTAACCACGTCGTCGGCCAGCATCTCGGCGGTCGCGGCGATGTTCTGCTGCTGCGAGGCTTGATAGGCCTCGACCTTTTTCCGCATCTCCTCTGGCGTCCCAGCCTGCACTTGAATGACCTGCCCAGCTCCGGTGCTGCCGGGATGATTCATCGTGAAGAAGGTGCGGAGCGGCAGCCGGCGCTTGAGTTGGAAGCGCTTCCGGCGCTCGGCGCGCGTGGAGTCAGGCTCGTGAAAGACGGCGACCGCCTCGTCGATCCAGTCCGGCAGGAAGGAGCCGTAGCCGTTGAAGTTCGTGCGCAGTTGATCGGCGACCTTGAAGTTCACCGCATAGACGAGCTGGAGATGCGCGGCTTCGTGCGTGAGCGCGGTGTCCATGCGGTCGAGCCGAAGAGCGGCGGCGCTCTCGTTGGAAAACCACGCGAGATTCCAGTAGGTGCCATCCGGCGCCGCGGGCTGAGGGGTGAGAGGAAAGGCGTTCATCAGCGCGGTCGCCGCGCCGCCCGGTGCCATCGCACTGCCGACGGGCGACGGGGAGAGCGTCACGCGGCCCCGTGGCGCCTTCACCCCCATGAGCGTCTCGAAGACGCGCGCGGACCATTCGAGCTGGTGCTGGCGCTCGTTGAGCATGGCGAGCGTCGGCGCGACGATGACGTAGTTCGTCGATTGCACCGCGACCTCGGCACGCACCGGCTGCAGAGAAAACGCTGCGAGCAACGCTCCAGTGCTGGCGAGTGTGGAGAGCAGTGAGGTCCGCATCGGGCGGAGAATCGCACCCCTCGTGCCGCGCGCAACGGCGGAATCAGCCGACGAACTCGCGGATTGCGACGGTGACATTGTGCCCGCCGAAGCCGAAGCTGTTGTTGAGCGCGATGCGCACTTTGCGTTCGCGCGCGGTCTTTGGAACGAAGTCCAGATCGCACTCGTCGTCGGGGTTATCGAGGTTGATCGTCGGGGGGATGATCCCGGTCTGGATCGCTTTGACGCAGACAGCGGTCTCCACGGCACCGGCTGCGCCGAGCAGGTGGCCGGTCATCGATTTCGTGGAGCTGACGAGCAGGCCGTTCTTTGCGTGCTCGCCGAAGACCGCCTTGACCGCGCGGGTCTCCGCCACGTCTCCGACCGGAGTGCTGGTGCCGTGCGCATTCACGTAATCCACCTCGTTCGGATTGATGCCCGCCTTATGCATGGCGATGCGCATGGAGCGTTGCGCTTGCTCGTGGTTCGGCAGCGGCGCGCTCATGTGGTGGGCATCGGACGTGAGACCGTAGCCGACGACTTCCGCGTAGATCCGCGCGCCGCGCGCCTTGGCGTGTTCGAGCGATTCAAGCACGAGCACACCGGCACCTTCGCCCATGACGAATCCGTCGCGATCCCTGTCCCACGGGCGCGAAGCTTCAGTGGGGGCATCATTGCGGGTCGAGAGTGCCTTCATCGCGGCAAAACCGCCGATGCCGAGCGGCACGATCGCGGCCTCCGAGCCGCCGGCGAGGAAGGCATCGGCGTCGCCATCGCGAATCATGCGCCAGGCTTCACCGACCGCATGCGCGCTCGTGGCGCAGGCGGAGACGGGCGCGAAGTTCGGTCCCTGGATGCCGTATTCCATGGAGACGATGCCGCTCGCCATGTTGCTGATGAGCATCGGAATCATGAATGGCGAGATGCGAGACGGCCCTTTGTTCATGAGCACGGTGTGCTGGTCTTCAGTGGTCTTCAGTCCGCCGATGCCACTGCCGATCATGCAGCCAAAGCGCTCGGGGTCGCCGATCGGTTCGGTGATCCCCGCATCTTCCATCGCGCGTTTCGCGGCGGCGACGGCGAGCTGGGTAAAGCGGTCGCTGCGACGCACGTCTTTGGGCGTTTTGAAAAACTTCACCGGTTCAAAATCGCGGACCTCTCCGGCGAACCGGCAGTCATACGCGCTGGCGTCAAATTGGGTAATCGGCCCAATGCCGCTCACCCCGTTGGTCAGATTGTGCCAGAAGGTGGCCAGATCGAGACCCAAGGGCGTGATGACGCCCATTCCTGTGATGACGACTCTGCGCGGATGACTCATAGACGGAGCACCGTGAATGCGGGACTGCGGGCGATGCAAACGGAAACTGCGCACCGGGCGACGGGAAGTCGCAGCGACCCGTGCGCGCGCATTTCGTGGATTACGAAGTGCGCCGGATGAATACGAAGTACTCCTGAGCGTTCTCCGGCAGTCGGTCACCGTTCCGGTCGAACTGGTGCACAAACTCCACCGACTTCTCGAGCGGCACCTTTTCCAAGGCGTATCCGCCCGCGAGCTTCGAGTCGGTGAAGCGATAGTTGCTATTGAAGATCGTCAGTGCGCCTCCCGGGACGACGTGCCGGCAGAGCTGGTCGAGCATCTGCTCGTATTTCGCGAAGGGGTAGATCTTGGAAACATTGGGGTGATCCCGGGTGCCCGGCCAACGGCAGAGCACGGACATGGCGAAGGTCAGATCGTAGGGACCGTGGAGGCTGATGTTCTTCTCGGTGCTTTTGAGGAAGTGAATGTTCGCGTCCGTGTTCTTCGACGCGGCTTCCTTGAGATTCGCCGGCTCGATATCCACGCCGGTGATCTGCGCGTTCGGAAAGTAGGTCCGCAGCGAGAAGCACTCTTCGCCGGTCGAGCATCCGAAGGACAATATCCTGAGCGCTGAGTCGCGACCGTATTTCGCCTGCAGGTGCCGGAAGATCTCCGGGTAGCGATCGAAGCTCGTGCTATTCATCACCTGATGTGAACGCCGGCTCTTGAGACTCACGAACTTGCGGGCTCGGGAGAGCATGTGCCTGATCATGGGGTCGTCAGCAGTCGGGTGGCGTGGGGCATCGAAGTGGGCAAGCGTCGGGCGAAGGTGCGGAGGAACGCGCGGCAATTCAATCGTGAAGCGTCGCCCCGGCGCGGCGTGCGGGCGCCTACGGGCGCCGGATGCGGAGGCGGAGAAAGCGGCGCGGTTGACCGCTCGCGGGAACGGAGTCCTCGACCACGACCGTTTTCACATCGGGCGCTCCGGTCTCGGCGACCGAATGCGCACCGATCGGCATCGTCGCCGCTCCGGCGGTGCTCCGAGCGATGGTCGTCCAATTCACGAGATTGGTGCTGGCCTCGGTCTCGTAAGTGAGGTCGGTGCGAGTGACGTTGCGGGTGAAGGTGATCTGCAGGTAGCCGGCTGGGTTGGTGATCGCTGCGGGCAGACCGGTGCCATTGGGGACGTGTGGATCAAGAGTGAGGGCGTATTCGCGCAGGTTCGATATTCCGTCGAAGTCCGGGTCCGCGAGGTCAGCCGTTTCACCCGCATCGAGATAGCTGCTGAAGTTCGCCTGCCGCCAGACTTGGACCGGCGAGAGCACCGTCAGCTCCACGGGGATGTTGAGGAGTGGTTCGTCGGGGTCATTCGAGACGACCCCGATCGTCGCGCCGTAGAGCCCGGGTGCGAGGCCAGCCGCATTCACAGTCGCCTGCGCGATTTGCGAGCCCGCCGCCGCGACGTTGCCGGATGCGCTGCTGAGACTCAGCCACGACTCCAGTGCCGGGGGCACGATCCGTACGGCGAGGCCGGTTTGCGCGAACACCTGGTTGTTCGCGATCTGCAAACCTTCGGTGCGGGACGCGTTCTGGATGCCGACGGTATAGAGGTGATCGATCACTGTGACGGTTTTGTAGAGCAGCAGGATTTCGCCTGATGGCTTGAGCACGATCTGGCAGGTGAACTGTTCGCTCGGTCGGTCGAAGACTTTCACGCCCTCGAACTGCACCACGAAGTTTCCGCCGAGCTGCTGCGTGTAGATCTTCCCGCCGGTGTCCAGCGTGAGGTCGTCCCAGCAGATGGCGATCGCATTGCGCGGCGCGCCGACGCCCGGGAGGCTGGTATTCTCGAAAGGCACGGCGGAGTCGGTGAAGGAGACGAAGCCATTCGTGCAGACGCGCAGGCTGCTGAACGTCGTGCCGTAAAAGGGAAACGCGAAGCCGATCGAGACCGCGCTGCTGAGTCCGTCGTCGAGGTTGGCGTAGCCGCTCGCCTCCGCGCCGGTCGTTGCGATATCGGTCCAAGCGTAGTCCGGACCGCCGGGAGCATTGGAGGCGAGAAAGCTGTAGCTGCTCTGCGAATTGGTGAGCGAGAACTGCAGCGGTGCCGCACCCACATTCCCAATCGTCACGGGCACGGAAACGACACCACCGGGTGCGAGCGCGCGGGTGATCGTCGTCGGCGAGGTCGTGATGTCCGGCTGGAGTGGGTCGCCGGTGCCGCGAATTGCGAACGTGTAAAGGCCCTCGTCGGAATCATCGTTCGCAATGGTGACCGTCGCCGCCCGCGTGCCCTCGGCCTGCGGCACAAAGTGGATTTGGAAAGTCACATTGCCGCCAGCCGCGACCGAGCCCGGCGGCTGCGTCTGCACGGTGAAATCACCTTCCGGCGGGCCGGAGAGCCGGACCCGTGGGGAGCCCGTGAGAGTCAGCGGGGCGCTGCTGCCGTCGTTGGCGATTGTGAAGGTGCGCGTGACTCCGCTTCCATTCACCTCGGCGCCGCCGAAGTCAGTGTGGTTTTCAACGCCCGCGCCGATGTCGCCGGAGGGAATCTCGTGAGAGTTGCCTCGCACATTTATCTCCCGAGCGACGGGACTGGAGAAGCTCCCGTTCGCGAAGAGTCCCTGAGCGGTATTGAGGTAGGTGCCGCTGGCACTCGATTCGAGTTTCACGGCTCGGACCATGTACGTGTAGCTCTGGCCAGGCAGGCCGGTGCGATCCGTGAAAGTCGTGCCAATGATCGGTGCGCTGCTGATTGGCTGGAACGGGCCGCCAGGCGTGGGCGCACGGTCGATCCGATAGCCGACGACGGCATCCCCGGACGCCGTCCAGGTCAGCGCCGGCACGCCGCCAGAGGAGCCTGACGAAGGGCTCGCGATCGGTGCGACCGGATGCATGCGCAGCGTCGGGTCGCCCATCAGCGCGATGTGGATGAGCCGGCCCGCGTTGTTCACCAGGTAGCCTGTATTGAAGGAGCCGGCGTTGTTCTGCGAGAGGCGCGTGCCGTAGCCGATCGTCTCCCCGAGCGCCATGTGGTGCAGGTGCCAGTGCGGGCGTCCAGCCCAGAGAGACGCGAGGCCGAGCGAGTCGGCGCGGCCGGCGAGCGGAGCGCGGAGGAAGGCATCGCTATTGTCCCAGTCCCCGAAATAGCTCCCGAAAAGCATATTGAAGACGGCGAGACTTCGCGTCGTGCCGAAGTCCCCGGTATTGCCCACGCCGCCCCCGCTGTAGTAGTCGCCAGCGCCGCAGCCATAGGCCCAGAGATGGCTCGCCGTGGAGAGCGTTCCAAACCAGTCCGCCTCCACGATGCCCCCCGGCGCCGAGCCGAAGAACGCCGTAAAGTTTCGCCAGCCAGACGCCGCGAACGCTTCGCCGCTAAAGTAGCCGAAGTTGTCGTCGATCAGGCCCCTGCGCACCACGTTCGCAAAGTTGCCGGCGCGGTGGCGGAAGTCGTGGTTGCGATTCAGATATTGCCGCAGCAGTTCGGTCTCGCTGACGCCGAAGGGCGCGACGTTGAAGTTGGAAAGATCGACGCGTCCGACCTCCAGTTCCACGTCGCCCGGCAGTGCGCTCTGGTCGAACTTTCCATCCCCCGGGACGTTCCGATTCTCGACGCGGCTGGCGCCGGCATTGTTCACCGTGACATCGGTCCAGATACCGTCCACGTCACCGTAGTACACGTCCGCCGGCCAGGCACCGCGATGGTCGGGGTGCCCGTCCGGGGCGATGTTTCCGGAGTAGGGGACCGGGATGTGGCCAAAGAGGATCAGCGAGCGCGTCTGCGCAGGATCGAGTTGGTAAAGCGCCTGGATATTGGCTTTCACCGAAGGCACAGCGGCGGTGCGCGCGATGTCCTGCCGGAGCACCGTCCAGCCATCGCCGACGAGATCCTGTTCGAAGCGCGCCAGCTCCGTCGCGAGCGGCGCAGCCATCGTGTCGTCCACGAGCAGAATGACTTTGCCCCGGGTCTCCACGACCGGCAATTCGATGCCCGCATTCACGTACCCGGCCGAGGCTGCGGGGTTCGTGCCGGAGAAATTCCGGTAGAGGAAATACTCGTAGGACACGCCCGGCTTGACGGTGGTGTCGGTGTAGGAATTGGCACCCGGCGCAGGGGTCGCGAGGTCGAGCCACATCGGCCCGCCTTTCAGCCGCCGATAGACCTTCTGCAGCGTGATGGGGTAGGCCGAGGGCAGCCAGTTCAGCGCGATCTGTGGCGGGGCAAATTGCACCGTGGCGCTGACTTCCACGGTGGTATCGCGGGCGAGTTGCGCCGTCGAGACGGGCGCGACACTGAGCAAGAAGAGCAGAAACGCGGCGCAGCGCGCGCCGGTGGCGGGGAGCATTTGGGACGGTGGCTGCGGAAGTCCTTCCGGTCAATCCACCTGACGCCAGACTCAGCGCGACCCTGACGCCGGGCTTACCCTTTCAGAACTGGCAGCGCTGCTTCGAGCGAGGCGCAATCCGTGATCGACACGCACGGCGTTCCCTTGCGGGTGCGGTTGAGCAGCCCGGCGAGGACACCACCGGGGCCAAGTTCGAGGAAGAGATCACACTTTTCCTCATCGACGAGGTACTCGATCGTCTCGGTCCAGCGCACCGTGCCGGTGACCTGGTCGAGCAGCGACTCACGGATCTCTTCCGGCGTGACCACCGGGCGGGCGTCCACGTTGCAGATCACCGGGAATCGCGGCTGCTGGAAGGTGAGCTTCTCCATGACTTCGCCGAGCTTCACGAACGCCGAGTTCATGAGCCGCGAATGATAGGCGCCGGCGACGTTCAAGGTCTTGGCCAGGCGGATGCCGTGCTCTTTCGCAAGAGAAACGGCGAGGGCGATCTTCGAGCTCTCGCCCGAAACGACGATCTGGCCGGGGCTGTTCAAGTTGGCCACGTCCACGTCGCACTCCGCGGCGAGCGTGCGGACGGCGCTCTCGTCGGCGCCGATCATCGCGGCCATGCCGCCGCTGGTTTGTTCGCAGGCGTCCTGCATGAAAAGCCCGCGCTGGGCGACGAGGCGCAGGCCGGTCTCGAACGAGAACGTCCCGGCTGCGGCGTGCGCGGTAAATTCTCCGAGCGACAGTCCCGCTGCCGCATGGATCGGAAAGTCGCCGACTTCCGCACGCACCGCCGCGAGACAAGCGAGTCCGTGGACGAAGAGCGCAGGCTGACAGTTTTTCGTTTGCGTCAGCTCCTCCTCGGGGCCGGTGAAGGCGATCCGGCTGAAGTCGTGGCCGAGGATACGGTCGGCCTCTGCGAAGAGGTCTGCGGCGGCAGGGTACTTGGCCGTGAGGTCCTGGCCCATGCCGACGGCTTGAGCGCCCTGGCCGGCGAAGAGGATGGCGATGCGTTTCATAGGGGAGGGAAAACTCGAAGCTCGAAGTCCGAAACTCGAACCAAATCTCAAACTTTGTGCATCCCGAGCGCGATCAGTTTTCCCGCCCGGCGGGTGGCGCGCTCGAGAAATTCCGCGCCGCGTCGCATCGCGTCTTCGAGCGCGACGGGCTCATCGATGATCGGGCACATCGCCGTGAAAATCGCGTCCACGGCGGGGAGTTCGGCGATGGAGCCGGCGAAGGCAAGGGTCGGCTTGCCGTGCTTCCGGGCGAGCGCGGCGACGCCGGCGGGGCCTTTGCCGTCGAGGGTCTGCCCATCGAGCCGGCCTTCACCGGTGATCACGAGATCACACGCAGCGATGCGTTGTTCGAGCTGGAGGACGTCGGCTACGAGATCGAATCCGGAGCAGATCCGCGCGCCGCAGAAACTCAGCAGGCCAAAGGCAATCCCGCCCGCCGCGCCCGCGCCCGGGGTCTCGCGAAAGTCACACCCGAGATCGCGCGCCACGACATCGGCGAGATGACCCAGCGCTGCATCGAGCGCGGAGACCGTCTTTTCATCCGCGCCTTTCTGCGGACCGAAGACGTGCGCAGCTCCGCGTGAACCGAGCAGCGGATTCTGCACGTCGCACGCGGCGATGATTTCCGGAAAAGTCTTCGCGTGGGTGCCATTGATCCGGGCCAGCGCGGGCAGCGCTTCAGGATTCGCTGCGACCGGGCTTCCAGCGTGGGAGAGGAATGCAAACCCCAGCGCCTCCGCCATTCCCACGCCGCCATCGGTCGTCGCGCTGCCCCCGAGCCCGATGAGGATCTTCCGCGCGCCGCGCTCCATCGCGTGCTGGAGGAGTTGGCCGGTGCCGAAGGTATTTGCCCGCAGGGGATCGCGCTCTGCGGCCTTCACCCGCCACAGGCCCGACG
The DNA here is from genome assembly GCA_031425095.1 of Chthoniobacteraceae bacterium. Taxonomy (GTDB): domain Bacteria; phylum Verrucomicrobiota; class Verrucomicrobiia; order Chthoniobacterales; family Chthoniobacteraceae; genus JANNXQ01. The sequence goes on along the minus strand of JANPIS010000528.1, from coordinate 6,576 downwards.
CCTCGCTCATATCGATGATCGCGAGCTTTTCCGCATCGACCCAGGCGTAACGCGCCTCCACCTCGCGCCCCAGGGGATCACGGGCAGTCGTCTTGACCCACCCGCCGCCGAGCACCGTCGCCAGTGTCTCCGCGAATCCTTCGCCGCCATCCGCGATCGGCGCCAACTGCAAGTCCACATCCGGCAAAGCCGCCCGCAGCCCGCGCGCGATCGCGTCCGCTGCGGCGGACGCGGAGAGGGAGCCTTTGAATTTGTCGGGTGCGATGAGGATTTTCACAAGCGGGAGGCCGGCGAGTCTCAGAACCGAATCGATGGAAGACAAGGACGGAGCGACGCGAACGTCCTGCCTTTAAGCATCTGCCCCGGCTCTGATTGCCTCGCGTGAGAAGTTCCTAACCTATCGTCAGGGCTAGGGTGTCCATTTTTCAAAATCATTCCCGCGTCACGTCTGTGGCCTGCCCCCGGTTTTTGATCCACTCGCTCCGAGAGTTTCGGTTGGTTTTCTGGTTTTGGTTTGATGGTGATGTGATGCGTGGGAGGGGCGCGGCCTTGGGGTTTCCGGAGCGGAGCGGAGGTGGCCGCAAGGCCGCGCTGCGCGAACTCCGCGGGGGTCGGGTATTCCAGCGCCAGCTTTAGCGGGCGCTCTGAGGCCGAGGATTTGCGTGCCGCGCGCCGCGAGGTCATCCCCCTTTTTGGCAGAAGAATGACCTCTTAAAAAGTCCGCCATCATCATGGGCACCAGACTCCGCTCCGACTACGGCGAATGATCGCGATCATCGGCGAGGCCAGCGGCGGTGGTATCCGCCAGATCTGCGCCAACCTCGGCATACCAGGCAGAAGCTTCTACCACGCTGCCCAGCCCACGGCCACCTACTGTGAGGACCGCCAGATCGGCGATCGGATCGAAGGCTACTTCCAGCGTCATCGCTGTCGCCATGAGGACCGGTGCATCGGAGAGGAACTTTCGAATGCGGTCATGGTCTGCGCGCCCGATCGAATCCACCGACGCATTCATACACGCGCCATGCAGTGCAAACCTACATGCCCAAAACCCACGAACGACGAGCCGATAAACCTTCTCCTTGTCTTCTCCTCGACCAGCCGCCGCCGTCAAAGCCCGGCCAGGGCCGAGCTGGGTAAATTATCTTCACGCCCCTCCTTCACGCTCCTCCCGCCGGTTGACTGTATCTAACTTGCGTGATCAATCTGCGCGCGCGAGATCACGCGATTCGAGCTGCGGGTCGGTCCGGCAATCAAGCCCGTAAAAGTCGCCCCTCCATCAACCCGAAGCGGCTTAGTAGAGCCCGGCGAATTTGAGGATGACGAGGACGACCACGACCACTCCGATGATGTAGAAGACATTATTCATAAGTACCTGATGAATCGCGCATGGTCGCGGTGCTGGCCGGGTGCGGTTTGACAAGACCGCAACGGGCGCGTCCGGCGATTTGAGTTCCATGAAAAGGTCGCTGCTCTCTCTCTTCATCGTCTTTGCCAGCCAGTTTGCTTTCGCTCAGGAATCGTCGCTTGGAGTAGTGCCGGGCGGGGCGGTCTCCGCGCGCGACGGGTTCACCCGGGGCAACACCGGCGTCCTCCTCACCCGCAATGGCGTCTCGCAAAAGGTGGAGAGGGAGCTCGTGCTCGACAACGGCTTGCGCGTGCAAGCCGATGGTTCCGTCACTTTGCCAAATGGCGAGAAGGCGACGCTGCGGGACAATCAACTGCTCACGCTGACCGGTGCCTTTGAAGACGTGGCGCTCTCGCCGCACGGAACGGCGCCCGTGAGCTCGTTGGTGACCCCGATGAAGAAAGCGGGTGAAGGGGTCGCCACTTCCTCTACCGATGGAGTGACGATTTCCGGTGGGGCGGTGATGGTGACGCGCAATGGCCTGATGGAGCGGCTCGGCCGGGATTTGAAGCTGTCGAACGGGACGACGGTGAAGCCGGATGGTGTGGTGACATTGCCGGATGGAAAACAGATCCGCCTGCGCGGCACTCAAGTGCTGACCTTTGATGGCTTGGTGCTCGAAAGTCCCACTCGGACGATTCCCGCGCCGACGATCCCGCGGTAGCGGACTATGGAGCCTCCTGATGCGGATGGAGCGGTGCCGCAAATGACCAGGCACAACTCGCGCCGGTTGCCAGTGGGAGCCGAAGCTCAGGCTGGAGGCGGCGTGCATTTCCGCGTATGGGCACCGACGGCGGATCGCGTTTCCGTCGTCTTTGGATGGAAGGATGACTTAACCGACGCGATCCCTGTTCAACTCAGGGGAGAATCCGGCGGGTATTGGTCCGGCGATGTTGCCGAAGCCCGCACCGGGATGAGCTACCGCTACCAACTCGATGGCGGAGCTTGGCCCGATCCCGCGTCGCGCTTTCAACCGCTCGGGCCGCACGGGGCTTCGCAGATCATCGATCCAGGCGCGTTCGCCTGGTCGGATCATGGGTGGGGCGGTGTGCAGCGCGAAGGGCAAGTGATCTACGAGATGCACATCGGCACCTTCACTCGCGATGGCTCGTGGGCCGCGGCGATGGAGCAGTTGCCGCATCTCGCGGATCTCGGGGTTACTTTGATTGAGGTCATGCCGGTCGCGGACTTCCCCGGCCGGCATGGCTGGGGTTATGATGGTGTAAATCTCTTCGCGCCCACGCGGCTCTACGGCGAGCCGGATGATTTCCGCCGCTTTGTGGATCGCGCGCACGCGTCGGGTCTCGGGGTCATTCTCGATGTTGTCTATAATCATCTTGGCCCCGAGGGGAATTACCTGCGGAATTTTTCCCGGCAATACTTCAGCTCGCGTTACAAGAACGATTGGGGCGACGCGCTGAATTTTGACGACGAGCACAGCGGCCCGGTGCGCGAGTTTTTCGTCGCGAATGCCGGTTACTGGATCGGCGAATTCCATCTCGACGGGTTGCGGCTGGATGCTACGCAGCAAATCCTCGATGTATCACGCGACCATGTGCTGGGAGTAATCGCTCGCCGGGTGCGTGAGGCCGCCCGCGGGCGCGGGACTTATCTGGTCGCGGAAGATGAGACCCAGCGTTCCCACCTCGTCCGCTCACCCGAGGAAGGTGGCTGCGGGTTGCAAGCCATGTGGAACGATGACTTCCATCATGCGGCAATGGTCGCACTCACCGGGCGGCAGGAAGCCTACTACATGAGCTATCGCGGATCTCCGCAGGAGTTCATTTCCGTGGCCAAGCGGGGTTTTCTTTACCAGGGCCAGCGGAGCAAGTCGCTGGGCGCGCCGCGGGGGGAACCGGGTTTCGATCTCTCGCCGGCGAGCTTTGTGAACTTCCTGCAGAATCACGATCAGATCGCCAATTCTCTGGCGGGCCGGCGCCTGCACACGATGGCCGGCGCGGGCCGCTGGCGCGCGCTCACCGCGCTGCTCTTGCTGGGTCCGAATACTCCGATGTTATTCCAGGGTCAGGAGTTCGCGGCTTCCGCGCCGTTTCTCTATTTTGCCGATCATCCGCCCGAACTGGCGCGCGCGGTGGCGGCGGGGCGCGCGCAGTTACACCGGCAATTTCCCAGCATCGCTGTGGGCGCCGGGGTCGAGTTACTCCCCGATCCTGGTTCGAGCGACACCTTCCAGCGCTGCAAGCTGAATTTCTCGGAGCGGCAAACCCACGCCGAGGTGCTGCGTCTGCATCGCGATCTGCTGCACCTGCGCCGCGACGATCCGGTGCTCGGCAAAGCGCCGCGCGGAACTTGCGACGGCGCCGTGCTCGATGCCGCGGCTTTCGTCCTGCGGTTCTTCGGCCCGGCGCAGGACGATCGCCTGCTGCTGATCAATCTCGGCCCGCAATCACCCCTTGATCCCGCCCCCGAACCGCTACTCGCCCCGCCGCGTGGCTGCCGATGGAAGTTGTTGTGGTCGAGTGAAGATGCCCAATACGGCGGAAGCGGCACGCTCCGCTCCGAGGCAGAGACCCCTTGGAATCTTGCTGCCGAGTCCGCCGTGCTGCTGGCCTCGGAAGTGATCGGGAATTAACGTCGTCGGAGTCGCCCGGAATATGGCAGTCGTGGCCAGAGAAAACGGCAGCAACCTATCGCGGGTCGCTGCCGTTCTGCGCCTCGCGGCGATTGAGGATGTCTTGTCGTGTTACTTCGCCGCGAGCGAGTCGCGCAGGTTGCGCACGCGATCATGGGCGGCTTGCACGGCGGTGAATTGCGTGTGGAGGATGTCCCGGACGTTGGCGGGCAGGCTCGTTTGCTCGAGCGCTTTCTGGTATTCGGCGACGGCGGAGTCTTCGCCGCGCTCGCACTCCGCGAGGATGGCGTGCTCGTCTTTGCTGGAGAGCGCGGACTTGAGATTGATCCAGCCGCGATGCAGCGCGCCGGAGACGGAGCCGGTGGTCTCGGGTTCCTTTTCGCCGAGTCCGCGGGCGAGCGCTTGGAGTTCGCCGGCGAACTTGCTGCGCTGGAGCGAGTATTCGCCGAAGAGGGTTTTGAGATCGGAGGATGCGACGTCTTCCGCCGCGGCTCGGAAGCCTTCCTGGCCGTCTTTGAGGGTTTCGATGAGGGCGTTGAGAGTGGAGGTAGTATTGCTCATGGTAATGTCTCCATCGCGCGAGGGAGGAGCGGCGCGCTTGTCGAAAATCTGGGGTGATCAGGAAACGCGGCGCTCCACTTCGCGGCGGGCAAGGAGGCCGACCACGAAGGCCGCGCCGACCACTCCAAGAATCGCGCGAAGCGGATTTCCTGCCGCGGGGGCGGCCGGCACGGGAATGCGCAGCGGCATCGGGGATGCGACCGGCGTTGCGGCGAGCGCAGCCGGAACGAGGCCCTGTTGCGCGCGCTCCTTCGCGGTCACGGGCACGGCATTCGGCGAGGGTTGGATGTCGTGCCCGGTCTCGCGGGCATAGACCTGGGTGAACTCCGCGCCGAAGAGCAAAATGCACGAGGCGTAATAGACCCACAGGAGCAGGATGACCACGGAGCCCGCGGCGCCGAAGCCCGACGCGGTGCTCTCCCGACCGAGATAGAAGCCTAGGCCGAACTTGCCGATCTCGAAAAGCAACGCGGTCACGCCGGCTCCGATCCACACGTTGCGCCATTCGATTTGCGCGTCGGGCAGCACTTTGAAAATGAAAGCGAAGAGCAGGGTGACCACGCCGAACGAGACGCCGAAGGTCACGAGCCCGCCGACGACGGGTGGGATGCCGACGAGTTGCTCGAAGTATCCCGAGAGCGCGGCGAGGGTCGTGGTGAGGACCAGCGACGTGAGCAGGAGAAAGCCGATGACGAGAACCAGGCCGAAGTTCAGCAGCCGCTCGCGGAAGAAGCGCCAGACCCCCGCACCGCCTTTCGGTTTCACCCCCCAGATGGTGTTGAGCGCGTCCTTCAATTGCCCAAAAACCCCCGAAGCGCCGAGCAGCAGCGTGGCAAATCCGACGATCGCACCTAGCCAGCCTTCGGAGGGCTTCGAGGCGCTCTGGACCAGAGTCTGCACGCCCGCGGCGGCTTGCGGTCCGAGGTAGCCTTCGAGCTGCTGGCCGAGCTGGCCGCGCACCGCTTCCTCGCCGAGGACGAGGCCGGCGACGCTGATCGCGATGACGAGCAACGGGGCGATGGAAAAGATCGAGTAGTAAGCGAGCGCCGCACTGAGCCGCAGTGCGTTGTCTTCCAGCCACGCGTCGGCGGTGGCCTTGAGCATTCGGAAAACGCGGTGGTCGGTGAGCGGGCGCAAGTGCATCGGCGTTCCATCGCGCGCGGAGCCCTCGGTGGATGGCGCTGACCGCGAACCCGGCGACCTATACTCGGGCAGGACTTCGCTGCGCCTGCTGATAGTGCGCCGCGACCTGCGGGAACTCTTCCGTCAGGTGGATGTCGATGAAGAGCGGAAACGCGAAGTCGCCACCGCGCGTGGCAATCATGTCGTCAATCGCCAACTGCGCAGCGCGCCCGACATCACCCTCCCCGACCACCCTCACGGCAATTTGTTGATCTACCGTGGAAGGATCGGTGAGCCGGATGATGAATTCTTTCACGGTTCCTGAATCGCCGCCGGCCCGCGATCCGGTCGCTCTTTCACGCGGCACGTCCAATTGCGGGCTCCGCTGCGTAACCCGCGGCTCATGGATTTGCTTTCTCCGCATCCTTTCTGGCCGCTCAAAAACGGACTGCTCAGCGTCTATCCATCGCTCAAGCAGGATGTGGAATGCGAAGTGGTGGTGCTTGGCGGGGGCATCACCGGCGCGCTCGTCACGGACAAGCTCGTGGAGGCAGGACTCGACGTCGTCGTGCTGGACAAGCGGGAAGTGGCCAGTGGCAGCACCTCCGCGACCACCGCACTGCTCCAATACGAGATCGATACCCCGCTTACGGAATTGATCGAACGTCTCGGCCAGCGCGACGCGGAACAGGCTTATCGCGTCTGCCTCGAGAGTATCGGGAAAGTCGGAGCACTCTGCGCCGAACTCGGCGACGACTGCGGCTTCACGAAGAAGGAGAGCCTCTATATCGCGACGAAAAAATCCGACGTCGCCGACCTCCGCGCCGAATGCGACGCGCGCCAGGCGGCGGGGATCGACGTGGACTTCCTCACCGAGCCGGAGATCGCCGCG
>JANPIS010000527.1:0-25363 GCA_031425095.1 Chthoniobacteraceae bacterium | reverse complement strand
AGTCGTGCGCCGGGTTTTTTCCCGCGCCTCTTGCTGGAGGAGGTTGCCATTCTGCACCACCGGACCCACCTCGCGGCTGCGTTCAGTGCGCGTGTAGCGATCGACGCCATACACTTCGTCATCGGGAATGTACCAATTCGCGCGGAGATCGAACCAGCGGGTGAGCACTTCGAGGCCGATGCCGAGTTGATCGTAGTCATGCCCGCGACGGCTGTGGATGGCGTCGTAGAAGACATTCGCGCCGATGATCACGTCGTGATCCGGCAGGAGATAGCGGAAGCCAAGGCCGTAGCTGCCTGCTTCCTGCGTATCGCCATTGAAGGTCGATCGGGTGTTGAGGAAAAACAGCGCATCACCCGGCGCCCAAAACGGCGTGATGGAATCGAGATAGCCGCTCGCGAGATGTTCGCTGAACTGTCCGCCGAGCGTGATGTTGCCGGGTGGCAGACCGTATTCCCGGGGCGCGACGATTTTACCTTTGTCGGGAGCGTCGCTGAGCTGATGTCCGGCGGAAGCTCGAACCGCGAGCAGACCAGTGAGGAGGGTGAAAAGCGGAGCGATGCGCAGTTTCATAGTTTGGAGGAGGAAGGCCGCCGGGTGAATGGGTGGCGGCCCGTGAAGGCGAGGGAATGCAACCGCCGTGTCGGTGTCAAACCTACAAACCGCCCAGCCACTCCGGCGTGCTGGCAAATCCGACGCGTTCCGGACCAAATCCCGCTTGCTTCACTGCGCTCGCTTCCTAGCCTCCACCGATGCACGAACAGACTCCGACGCCGTCCTGCCCTGAATTGCTGCCGCCTTGCGATTCCTTTGCCCGCCGGCATCTCGGATCGGACGCCGCCGAGGTCGCGGAAATGCTCGCGGTGCTCGGGCAACCTTCGCTCGATGCTTTGATCGACGGCGCGGTGCCGGCGAAGATCCGTGCGTCGCAGCCGCTCCGACTTCCGACCGCGCGCGGTGAGCATGACGCGCTGGCGGAGTTGCGTGCTATCGCGGCGAAAAATCGGGTGATGAAGAGCTATCTCGGGCAGGGCTACAGCGATTGCATCACGCCGCCCGTGATCCAGCGGAATATCCTCGAGAATCCCGGCTGGTACACGGCCTACACGCCCTATCAGGCGGAGATCTCGCAGGGCCGCATGGAGGCGCTGATCAACTTTCAGCAGATGGTCATCGATCTCACCGGGCTCGACATCTCAAATGCCTCGCTGCTCGACGAAGCGACTGCGGCCGCCGAAGCGATGCACATAGCGCATGCGGTGCAGAAGGATGAAGCCGCGAAGGCGATCTTCGTGTCCGAGCGTTGTCATCCGCAGACGATCGCGGTGGTGCAGACGCGCTGTGAGCCGCTCGGCCTGACCGTGCTGGTCGGCGACGAAGCGCAGTTTACCTTTGCGGAGAAAGTCTTCGCTGTGCTGCTGCAGTATCCGGACACGACGGGCGCGATTCACGACTACACGGACTTCATCCAGCGCGCGCACGCGGCGGGTGCGGTGGCGATCGTCGCGGCGGATATCCTCGCGCTCACGCTGCTGAAGCCGCCGGGCCAGATGGGGGCGGATATCGCGGTCGGCTCGACACAGCGCTTCGGGGTGCCGCTCGGCTTTGGGGGGCCGCACGCGGCCTACATGGCGGTGAAGGATGAACTCAAACGCCTGATGCCGGGCCGGCTGGTCGGCGTCAGCAAGGACGTGCATGGCAAGCCCGCCTATCGACTTTCACTCCAGACCCGCGAGCAACACATCCGCCGCGACAAGGCGACCTCGAACATCTGCACGGCACAGGTGCTCCTCGCGGTGATGGCGTCGATGTATGCGGTGTATCACGGGCCGGGCGGATTGCGGCGGATCGCGGTGCGCACGCATCTGCTGGCGCGGCTGCTCGCGGCGGGGCTGCGTGATGCCGGGCATCAGGTCGCGACGGCGGACTTTTTCGACACTGTGGCGGTGAAGGTCGCGGCCACGGATGCGGGGAAGATCATCCACACCGCCGCGCGGCAGGGGATGAATCTGCGGAAGCTCGACGTGGACACGATCGGCATTGCACTCGATGAGACCACGTCAGTTCAGGATGTCGGAGCGTTGCTCGTCCTCTTCCGCATCGATCTCGGCGCGGTCGTCAGCAAATACGTCGGCGACACGGAGAAGACCCTCGGGAAGCTCCTCGACAAGGCGGAGAGCGGTGACGTGCTCGCATTCTTTGACGAGGCCGACGCGCTTTTTGGCAAGCGCACCGAGGTGAAGTCCGCGCACGACCGCTACGCGCGGCTCGCGCCTTCGTATCTGTCGCATCCCGTCTTCAATCGTTACCACACCGAGCACGAAATGCTGCGGTACATCCGGCGGCTGGAGGCGAAGGATCTTTCGCTGACCAACTCGATGATCCCCCTCGGCTCCTGCACCATGAAGCTGAATGCGACAAGCGAGATGCTGCCCGTGACGTGGCCCGAGTTTGGCCGCATGCATCCCTTCGCGCCCGCGGAGCAGACCACTGGCTACGCCCAACTCCGCACGCAACTCGAGGTGTGGCTCAGCGAGATCACCGGTTTCGCGGGTGTGTCGCTCGAGCCGAATGCCGGTTCGCAGGGTGAATATGCGGGCTTGCTCGTCATCCGGAAGTATCACGAGTCGCGTGGCGAATCTGGCCGCGACATCTGCCTCATTCCGACCAGCGCCCATGGAACGAATCCCGCGAGTGCCGTGATGGCCGGGATGAAAGCCGTGACTGTGGGATGCAGTGCAAACGGCGACATCGACGTGGCCGATCTAAAGACGAAGGCGGAACAGCATTCCAAGAACCTCGCCGCGCTGATGGTCACCTATCCGAGCACCCACGGCGTCTTCGAGGAGACGATCGTGGACATCTGCGAGCTGATCCACAGCCACGGCGGCCAGGTGTATATGGATGGCGCAAACATGAACGCGCAGGTCGGACTGACCTCGCCGGGGCTCATTGGCGCGGACGTCTGCCATCTGAATCTGCACAAGACCTTCTGCATTCCGCACGGCGGTGGTGGCCCCGGTGTAGGGCCGATCGGCGTGGCGAAACACCTCGTGCCCTTCCTGCCGTCGCACGACGGCGGCGGCGTCGGAGCCGTGAGTGCTGCGCCGCTCGGGAGTGCCTCCATCCTGACCATTTCCTGGATGTACATCCGGATGATGGGCGGCGCCGGACTCACCGATGCGACCCGGCTCGCCATCCTCAATGCCAACTACGTCTCAGGCCGCATCGGAAACTTTTTCCCGATCCTCTACAAAGGCACAAGCGGCCTCGTCGCGCATGAGTGCATCCTGGACTTGCGCGGCTTCAAACTCAGCACCGCCGAGGACGTGGCCAAGCGGCTGATGGATTTCGGCTTCCACGCGCCGACACTGAGCTGGCCGGTCGCCGGCACGCTGATGATCGAGCCGACCGAGAGCGAATCGAAAGCCGAGCTGGACCGCTTCTGCGATGCAATGATCGCGATCCACGCGGAGATGACCGCCGTCGAGACCGGCGCCATCGACAAGCTCAACAACCCGCTCAAGAACGCCCCGCACACCGCACTCACGGTCACGGCCAGCGAGTGGACGCGACCTTATCCGCGCGAGCAGGCGGCGTATCCGGCGGGCTGGCTCCACGAGCACAAATTCTGGCCGAGCGTCGGTCGCATCGACAATGTCTGGGGCGATCGAAATCTCTTCTGCGCCTGCGTCCCGGTCGCCGCGGAGAGCTGAACCCGCGCGCGAATGTAAAATTGTGCGCATGCCGGGTGATTCCCGTTGCGTTGCGGCACGATTCCGGCGAACCAAGGTGCTCAGCTTTGGTACTGTGAAACGTGCATTGCTCATCGTCCTGATCGCCAGTCTTCCGGCGTTTGCCGAAGACCCTCAGGTCGTCGCGCTGGTGACCAAGGGCGATGCAGCGGAAGCGCGCGGCGAGAGTCGGGAAGCGCTGGCACTTTTCCGGCAAGCCGAGGAGATCGAGCCGCAAAACGTCGCCGTGCTGCTGCGCGTGTCCAAGCAATACGCGGATCTCATCCCGCACACGCAGCCGCAGGCGGCGGCACAAAAGACGGCAGAGCGCGCGCTTGCCTATGCGCGCCGGGTCGTGGTGCTGGATCCCGCGAACGCCAAGGGGCGGCTGAACCTAGCGGTCTGTTACGGCCGGCTCACGGACTTTGTCGGGAGCAAGGAAAAGCTCGAGTATTCCAAGGTCATCAAGAGCGAGACGCAGAAGTCCATCGACCTCGATCCGACGGATGACTTTGCCTGGCACGTCCTCGGTCGCTGGCATCTCGGCGTCGCGAATGTGAACGGCGTGCTGAAGGCGATGGCGCGCTTTATCTATGGCGGCCTCCCGCCGGCGAGCAATGCAGACGCCGTCCGCTGTCTCCGGAAAGCCGTGGAACTCGCCCCACAGCGGCTGATGCACCACGCCGAGCTCGCGCATGCGCACACCGCCGCTGGCGAAGTGGAACTCGCGATGCAGGATTGGCAGAATGTCCTCGGGATTCGCGCGGCGGATGCGGAAGACGAGAAGTATCAGCAGGAAGCGCGGCTGGCTTTGGAGGCTGCGCGCGCCAAACGCGCCGGGAAGGGAACGAAGCTGACCACGCAGCGGTAGCGCGCGGCCGTGCGACCGGGGATGACCGCCCGTCAGATCCGGGATTTGTGGCAAACCACCTTGCGCGATTTTTATTATCTCCGTATCCTGCCTTGAGGTCTACAGTTCGCATTTCTGTTCCCCTTCGTCCCTCCTGGCCTTCCCGACTCGTCCTGTTTCCTGAGATCACATTTTCCCGTATGAAACCTCGCCGCATCCTCACCTCCTTGATCACTGCTGCCGCTGTCTTTCTGCAGGCACCATTGGTACGCGCGCAGACGACGATCTACTGGGACGGTTCGGCGAGTAATAGCTGGGCGACGGCGGCGAACTTCAACACGCAACTCGACGGACTCGGCGCGGATGTCGCCGTCGGCACCGCCACCCAGAATGTGGTCTTCACCATCAGTAGCGGCGCGCAGAATCTCCTCACGAACCTCGCGGCGAACCGCTCCATCCTCTCGCTTGCTTACAACGGCAGCTCCGCACCTTCGACGATCGCGAACAACGTGCTGACGATCGCTTCGGGTGGGATCACCCTGTCCTCCTCGGGCGCCAGCCACCTCATCTCTTCGACGATCACTGCGGGCGCGAACCAGACATGGACCGTGCCGACGGGCCGCACCCTCACCGTCGCGGCGGTGAACGATCCGACGGTCGGCGACAGCAACATCATCCTGACTGGTGGCGGCATCGTCCTGCTCACCGCGTCGGGAAGCGTGAACAAATGGGACGTGCGCGGCAGCATCCTGCGCCTCAATGGATCCGCCCGCCTCGGCGACACCACGACCTCCGTGGACCTCGATTCCACGGCGACGCTCGACTTCACGAACTTCGCGACGCCGGAGACCAGCTTCAGCGACGCGTTCCGCGGCCTCAATGGCGCGACGGGAAGCACGGTTCTCAACTACGGTTCGACCGCCGCGGCCAACCTCGACCTGCGTCCGCAGGCCGCGAACGAGACCTATCGCTTCTCCGGCAATTTCGTGGGCACGGGCACGGCCGCCTCCATCGTCACGCAAGGGCTCACCGCCTTTGGTACCCAGATCATCGAGGCGGATTTCCCGGGTCGTGCGAATGTTCAGGTCCTCAACGGCAATCTGGTCTTCGGCGCCGCCCTCGGCGCCGCGAATCTGGCCACGGGCAGCATCGTCGTCGGCCGTGCGGATGCCAGCACGCAGGCACCCGGCACGGTGAACATGCTCGTGCTCGACAGCTCGGCGGCCAATCACGTGGCGCAGAATCGTCTCGATAACGCCGAGCAGATTCTGCTGCGCACGAATGGGCAGTTCAAGGTGATCGGCAATAGCGTTGCCGCGACGACCGAGGATGTCGGCGCGATCCGGTCGGAGATTTCAAACAATATTCATCCGCACGTCGTCCTGACGCTCGAGGACGGTGGCAAAGGCGTGGAACTGCGGTCGGATGCGCTCGAGCACAACCAGCGCACCACTCTGCTCGTGCGTGGAAATGGGCTTGGCACGGGAGCGCTCGGTGCAGGGGTGACGCGGTTGATCTTCGATGCCGTGCCTCTGCAAGGTTCCGGTGCTGGGATCGAGCGCGGGTCGATTCCGTATCTCGTCGGCGACAACAGTCCGACCGGCCTGGGGACGGACTTCGTAACCCATGATTCGAACGGCTTGCGCCTGCTGACTGCGGGTGAATACGCCAGTGGCTTGAACAATACCGCGGCCTCGAACGTGAATCTGACGGCGAACGTGGCGACTTCGACGAGTTCGACGAATCTGGCGCTGAAGTTTTCCGGCGGTGTGACTCTGAGCGTGGGCGCGAATGACACCGTGACCGTCAACAGCGGCCGGATCGCCACCGGCGCCGGTTCGGTCGATATCGCTTCGGGGGCGATCCTCAGCGTCGGTGGCACGCCCAATCGGATCACGGGAGGCAAGCTGACCTTCGGCGCCTTCGATCTTGGGACCACGACTGGACCCCACGAGGGCTACATTCACGCCCTTACGGACTTCACGTTGGATTCCACAGTGACCAACAACGGCACCGCGGCAGTTTCATTGAGCAAGTCGGGCCTCGGCACGCTGACCATCAGCAAACCGCAGACCTACACTGGCGAGACGACCATCACGCAGGGCAATGTGGTGGTCACGGGCGCGCACTTTCTCCCTGCAGGCCGGACGAACATCGCCAATACTCTCACCCTCAGCGGGCTGCCGAGTGACAGCGTCGGGAACATCGGTGGAGCACTCGGAACTTTCCTCAATATCGGAGCGACGAAGGCGCTCGAGATCAAGGGTGGCGGCGATACGAACTGGTGGGGAACGGTGCAGTCCTCGACCAGTGCCGTGGCCTTGACCAAATCGGGCGCCGGCACCGTGACCTTCCGGACCGCCGCGGGATTCGCGCCCTTCAATGGCGGGCCGCTGGTGGTGGCCGGGGGCGGCATTCAGTTCTTCGAGCCCGGGCCCACGGCTTCCGCCTCACCCTCTGTGACCATCCGCGGTGCGGGCACGCTGAACGTCAACAACGGCCTCGGCAATGACAGTTTCGCGAATCAGAACCGCATCGGCGACACCGCCCCGGTGACGATCGAACGCGGCACCTTCATCGTCACAGGGTCGAACAATGCCCGAGTGACTGAAAACATTGGCATCCTCACGCTGGATACCGGGCTCGGCTTCTTCACCATCGATGCGGACGATGGAACGACGAACTCCGTCGTTTCGAGCACGCAGGGCGACGTCATCCTTTCCACGCCCAGCCTGTTGCGCCTGAACAAGGCGTCCATCTACGTCCGCGGGGAGATCGGTCAGGATCTCAATGGCCGCCCGGATGGAAATGCCGCGGGTGGCGTCCTGACTCCGGATACCACGGGTGCCGAGGGAGCATTCCGCGTCGCGGCGGCGCCCGCGCTTTCGCACGCGGCCGCAAATTTCGGCACCACGACGGCCGCGGTGCTTCCGTGGGGAACGGGAGCTTTCGGTTCCGGAGCGGTCGTGGCGACCGCGAGCGGCCTCCTCACCTACGACACGAACGATGGAGATTCGGGGGTGGGTGGCATCCAGCACATTGGCTTCCGGCCCCTGGCTGCCAATGAATACGCAACCGTCGCACCGGACGTGGCCTCCACCCTTGCGGCGGCTCTGGTCTTGAATCAAAACGCGCGCATCACCTTTGCCGCCCCGAGTTCGGCCTCAGCGGATATCACGCTGGCGGAAAACACCACGGTGCGTGGTCTCGTCGTCAATAACGTGAGCACGAGCTCGAGTGACCTCAATCTCGACACCCGAATCTTGACGGTCGAAAGCGGCGTGCTGATTTCGATCGGCACGCAGGACGTTCAGCTGATCGGCAACAGCACGGCAGGTGCGGCTCTGACCTTCGGGCCCAATGCGGCCACTGGATACGACGGTCGGATCGATGGCCAGCGGCGGATCGATATCGACGTGCCGGTCAAGGACAACGGCACAAACCCGGTCTCGCTGATCACCGACGGAACCGTGTACATGGGCTTCCGCTACGACAGCGGGGAGCCGGATCTGGCGGGGTACACCGGCGCGACGCAGATCAACAGCGGGCGCATCGAGCTGAAGCTTGCTAACACTCTCCCGCGCGGAACCGTGCTCACCATCGCCGACAGCGCCGAACTGCGCTTGAACAATCAGGATCAGGAGATCGCCGGGTTGAAGGGCGCGGGTTTTGTCGGCAACGAGAACAACACCGGAACCAACGAATCGCAGATCACCATCAACGTTCCGCAAAATCAGACCTACGACTTCCGCGGCACGATCCGCAATCGCTCGGTCTTCACGACCGTGGAAGGCGGGCTCACCCTGGTGAAGAAAGGCCGCGGCACGCAGATCCTTTCCGGGGTGAACACGATGACCGGCGACTCGGTCGGCGGTGTCTCCGGACGGGCGGCTGCGGTTGAGAATGGAACGCTCTTGGTGAATGGCAGCCTCGTCGGGCGGGTCGCGAATGACCCCACGGATCAGAAGGCGAATGTTTCGGTGGACTCAACGACCTTCGACGATCTGGCTGTCTTGGGCGGCACCGGCCTTGTGAATGGCGAAGTCGCGCTCTCTGGCTTCGGCACGCTGGCTCCCGGTTCCAATGGCATCGGCACTTTCACCCTCGGCTCCCTTCGCATTAACGGCCAGTTCACTGGAGTGCGCTTCGAGCTGACCACTCCTGGAGTCATCGGCGGCGGAGTCAATGACTTCGTTAATGTCCTCGGTGACATTGCGATCGACGGATACCTCGAAGTGTATCCGGGTCCGGGATTTGGCCAAGGCACCTACCGGCTCTTCAACTACGGCGGCACTTTTAGCAGCGCACCGGGTGGATTTATTCTCGATAACCCCTTCTACCTGCCCAGCTTCCCTGGCTCGTTTGTGGATTACAGCACGCCGGGGCAGATTAACCTTGTGGTGGCTGTCCCCGAACCCGGCGCGGCGATCGGTCTCCTGAGTGGAGCCGGGTTGCTGCTCGGTTCGCGGCGCCGCCGGAAGGGGCTGCCGCTTCCCCGGGTCTAAGCGCGGCGGCCGAGCGCGAGCAGGAGCCAACCCGCGAGCAGAAAGAGCCCGCCGAGCGGGGTGATCGCACCCAGCACCTTCACCCCGGAAATGGCGAGTGCGTAGAGGCTGCCGCTGAAGATCAGCACGCCGGCGCAGAAGCAGCGCCAACTTCCGACCGGCAGCGGTTCGCGCGTGGAGACCCACAGCATCACCGCCGCGTGGAGGAGGTGGTAATGCGCAGCGGTCTCGAAGATCGCGAGGGTGCCGTTGCGCACGAGCAATTCCTTGAGGCCGTGCGCCCCGAAGGCGCCGATCGCGACCGCGAGGAAGCCAAACACGGCAGAGATGCGCAGGGCAGTGGTGGATTGCATGGCACCCTTCCTATCCCGCTTGGGTGGCAGACTCAACTGACCTCCGAGAATGCGCCGCGATTCAGCGCGCCCACGACCGCGCGGAAGGCGCGGTGCTGCGGCTGCTCGAGCTGCGGATCGCGCTCGAAGATCAGGAAGGCGGCGTTGCGGGCGAGTCGCATCAGTTCCTGATCCGCGAGCACGTCGCCGAGCTTGAGTGGCGGGAGGCCGCTCTGCGCGGTGCCGAGGATGTCGCCGGGGCCGCGCAGTTGCAGGTCGGCTTCCGCGATTTGGAAGCCGTCGCCCGTCTCTTCGAGCACCTGCAGCTTTTCCAGCGCGGCGGCATCGGCTTTTGCACCGGTGAGCAGCACGCAGTAGGACTTGTGCGCGCCACGGCCGATCCGGCCGCGGAGCTGGTGGAGCTGGGCGAGGCCAAAGCGCTCGGCATTTTCGATCAGCATCAAGTTCGCGTTCGGCACGTCGATGCCCACCTCGATCACCGTCGTGGCGATGAGCGCCTTCGTCTCGCCGCGGCGGAACTTTTCCATGATCACGTCCTTCTCCTCGGCGGCGATGCGCCCGTGGAGTAGCGCACATGGCATCGGGGCCAGCAACGCGGCCCACTTCTCGAATTCCGTCGCCGCGGCCTTGGCCTCGAGCTTCTCGGATTCGTCGATCAGCGGATAGACGATGTACGCCTGGCGGCCGCTCTCCAGCTGCTCGCGCACGAACTTCACCGCCTCCGGCAGCTTCGCTTCGGGCCGGACGCCGGTGACGATCTTTCCGCGCCCTGCGGGCAGCTCATCGAGCGTCGAGACATCGAGATCGCCGTAGAGGGTCATCGTCAGCGTGCGCGGGATCGGCGTGGCGGTCATTACGAGCACATCCGGCGTCACGCCCTGATCCCGAAGCCGCGCGCGCTGCAGCACGCCGAATTTGTGCTGCTCATCGATCACCGCGAGCCCGAGCCGTGTGAACCCCGCGCCCTCGAAAAGAAGCGCGTGTGTCCCCACGAGGATATGCGGCTCGGAGTTGGGAATCGGGGGAGTGTGGGCGTCTCGCCCGCTGGTCGCGGCGTCCCGCCGCGACGAACTTTCGAAGCGAGATCCGAGGGGTGGCGCGTCCTCTGGCAGCCACAGCCAACCGTAGTCTTCGTCGGGCCGCACGACCCCAGCGTCCCAAGGATTGCGCAAGATGTACTGGAACTTCTCCTCCAAATCGCGATCGGATCGAACGTAGCGATCAAAGTAATCCGCTTCCCAAATCGGGCCCATGCTCCCGTCCGCTTTATTGATCGCATGTGCCGTGAAAGACTTGATCGTGTGCAGCAGTTCCTTCAGCTCCCAGAAAGTGGGGGTGCCTTCCGCGTCACGTTCCTTCGGCCAGGGCTGGATCAGGAAGTGCACATGGTCCGGCATCACGCAGGCGGCGAAGACTTCGTAGCGTTGATTGTGGAAGTGCTGGAGCGCCTCCAGCACGATCGTCCTCGCCTTTGGTGAGAGATTGCGCCGGGTCCGCGTGCTGGTCGTGACCGCGTAGATGGCCCATGGTTGTTCGAAATGCGGAAGTCGGTGGCGTGAGTATCGGGCGCTACCAGACTTCGTGGAGTCTTCGGAAGTCCGCGACGGCGGGACGCCGTCGCCAGCGCCCGGGACGGGCGCGCTCCCCGGAGCTCCGAGTGGCGCGTTCGCGAAGAGCGGCATTGGTTCCGCGTCTTCGGTGCGGGCGCCGGTGCGGAGGGAGACGCGCAGGCCAAGCGGTTCGCACAGCCTGCGCAGGGTGAGGAAGTGCTGCTCGGCGAGGATCTGCGTCGGCGCCATGAGCGCGGCCTGGTGGCCGCCCTCCACGCAGAGCAGCATGGCGCTCAGGGCGACGAGCGTTTTTCCGCTGCCGACGTCGCCGTGGAGCAGGCGATTCATCGCCCGCGGCGCGGCGAGGTCGGCGCGGATCTCCTCGATCGACCGGAGCTGCGCGCCGGTGAGAGGAAAGGGGAGTGAGGCGTGCAGCCTGGCCATCAGCTCGCCGGGCCCGCAATGTACGGCGCCTAGCAGTGCGGATTGCTCCGTCCGGCGTGCGGCGAGCACGAGCTGCATGGCGAAAAACTCCTCCAGAACCAGATGCCGGCGCGCTTTCGCCAGCGTCTCGAAGGAATCGGGGAAGTGCATCTGCCGCAGCGCCCAGCCGCGGGGCAGCGGGTCCAGCGATCCGGGTATGAGCGTGTCCACCGTGTCGTCCTGCAAGTGCTCCAGCACATCCCACACGATCCGCCGCATCACGCGTGGACTCAGCCCCTCCGTGGCTCGGTGCACGGGCACGACCCGCCGGAGATGGATCGATACCTCGGCGTCTTCTTCCACCACCTCGAATTCCGGATGCGCGATGACCACCGCCGACCCGGAACGCTTCGGTCGCCCATAGACCACCAGCCGCTGGCCATTCACGATCGCCTTCTCCACCCAGTGTGCATTGAACCACCGGCAGGTCAGCGGCTGGCTCAAGGCGTGCGGGCGCTCCTCCTCGAGGATCACGTCGAACATCTTCTGCGACCCACGAATGCGCCGGAGCGTCGTCTTTTTCACGAGTCCGCAGACGCAGACCGGCTGGTCGCTGTCGCCGGTCGGGAAGCGATCGAACTGCGTCCGGTCCTCGTGCCGTCGGGGGAAGTGCGTGAGCAGGTCCGCCACCGTGGCGAGTCCGAACCGCTCGAGCTGGCGCGCGCGCTGGGGCGGCAGCCATTCGAGTTCGGCGAGTGGCGTTTCGAGATGCACGGCGCGGACGATACTCACGCTCGGAATCGAGACGAGAAAAAGGGAGTCGCGTGATTCTCAGGAGAATAAAAAATGCCGTCGGATGTGGCCGACTTCCTGCAATAGTCATTCGGGATGTGGGCGCCGGAGTTCCCAGTTGACCGACCCGGACGGCTGCATAGCCTCGCGCGCTCCATGTCTGTCAATCCGATGCAAAAAGCTTATTTCTACGGCCTTCTGGCCGCCGTCTTCACGATTCTCTCTGGCTCCGCCACAGCCGCAGAGTCGCTCTACGATCGCCGGACGGCACAGAAACTCGAGCCCGCGAAATTTTCGCTCTTTGGCCCCAAAGCCGGAAGTTTCAAGTATGACAGCCGCATGGTCCGCGCGGCCGAGATCGCCCAAGCTCGCGCTCGTTCGCATTCGACGAGCCGCTGCTGGCGCTACGTGAAAGACGCGCTCCTCGCCGCGAAAATTATCCCGACCCGCCCGGACACCGCCTACGCCAAGCAGGCCGCCGCCGAGTTGCAGAATGAATACGGCTTCAAGAAGCTGAATGTCCGCGACCCCTTTAAGGCGCCGGTGGGTTCGGTGCTCGTCTATGGCGGCAAGGGTGCTGGCCACGTGGAGTTCCGGACGACGAAGGGATTCGTCAGCGACTTCGTCTCGCTCAATCCTTCCAAACGACCGCTCATCGGCGTTTACGTGAAGCCGAGGGCTTAGCGATGTGTGCGTTTGGTGCGAGGCCTTTGCGAAGGAGCCTCAGAGCGTCCCGCGCGTGACGCCGAGTTGCGATTGCGCGCGGAGCGTCCGCCAGAGCTGTTCGCCGTCCTGCCTTCCCGCGATCAGCGATTGATAGGCCTGGATGGTCGTCGCCGATTCGTCGCGCGACTCCTCCAGCAACTCCACGCGGTAGTGCCGCAGACCGGCGTCGGTGAGCTGGCCGTGAAAGCGTGCACCGGTCTGCGCGACGGCATTGAAGAGCGTATTCCGGCAGCCCACGTCGGCACGCAGCGGGTGCTCCATCCCGACGCGGTCGCGCAGATGCACGCGATGTGAGTCACACGGGCGACCGCAATCGAGGAAGGTCGAACCTTTCGAGAGGAACGCCGCGAAGACGCAGTGCTCCATATGAAACATCGGGATGTGCTGGTGCAGCGTGAGCTCGAACCACGCGGGCGGCGCGGCGGCGAGGAGATCGAGCACTTGCTCGATGTTGAGATCGTAGCTCACGGTCACGCGCTCGAGGCCTTTGCCCATGAACCACTGTGCGGTCAGCGGGTTGGCCACGTTGAGGGAAAAGTCCCCGATTCTCCGGAGCGTCGGGTGGTCGTGGAAGTAGTCGATCGCGCCGAGATTTCGGATCAGGACGCCGTCCGGCGCGGCGTTTTCGATCAGGTTGAAAAAGCCCTGCTCGCCGGCTTTCTGAATGCGCGGCGTGGCGAGGAGGATCTGGGTGTCGCCCGCGACCGCGCGCACCTTCGCCACGGCGTCTTTGTAGCGGCGGATGTCTTCGAAGTCGGCGTAGATCGTCCCGACGCCGCAAGCGAGCGCGGCTTCGATCTGGTCCATCGAGCGGCAGAGCACGGCGAGCGCAGAATCGTCGGCACCAGAGGGCTCGTGAGCTTCCTCTCCGAGCACTTCTTTCCAAGAGCGCGCATGCTCCGGACGGTTCGGCCGGTGCGCCGCATCGAGCTGGTAAACGAGTTCGCGGCGGAGCCGGTTGAGTTCACCAATCGGCAGGATCACGTCGCCTTCGAGATCGTTCCGGAAGTCTCCGAGCGCATACGCACTGTCGCCGAATCGCCCGAGATGCTCACACAACTTCTCGGTCGTCACCGGCGCCGTGCGCGCAGTCTGCAGCGGGATCGTGGATTGAATCCGAGGCGTGCTATCTGCGAGCCGGGCCTCGACCGTCATCGGGTCGCCCGCACGGCCGCTGACGCGCAGATCGATGGTCGTCCGATGCCGCGGCTCGATGCGTCCAGCATAGGATTGCTGGAGCCGCTTGTTCAGCGCGGGATCGTCCGTCTTCCAAATCCGGTCGCCGACCTTCAGCTTCGCAAAGTCGATGCGCCCGCGCTCGAAATACAGGCGATCCCCTTCGACCCGCCAGAGGCGTCCACCTTGTTCGGAGTCGGTGTCGCCGCCGGTGTCGAAGACGAGCCCATCGCCCGCTTTGAGCTGCAGCTTCGCGCGCGCCGCGATGAAGTCGCGACCGAGGCGCTCGATCGTCCCGATGTAGGGCCCGCGCTTTTTTCCGAACCGCGCCGAGACGAGCTGCTGATGATCGACGCCGTGCATCCAGCCGCTGAAGAGCCCGCGCGAGAAGGTCATCTCGAGCTGGTAGCGGTCGGCGTCGGTAACCGTCGCGTTCGGCGCGGACTTGCCGGCGGCGAGAGCCATCGCTGCGTCGATCGCCTTCCGATACACCTGACACACCGCCGCCACGTACTCGGGTGCCTTCAGTCGCCCCTCGATCTTAAAGCTCACCACCCCGCGCTCGATGAGCGCCGGAATTTCCTCCACGGCGGCGAGGTCCTGCGGCGACAGCAGATACCGCCGATCGCCGAGATCGCGCAGCGCGCCATCGACGATGAGTTCATACGGCATGCGGCAGGCCTGCGCGCACTCGCCGCGATTCGCGCTCCGCTGGCCGAGGGCCTCACTGGTCAGGCATTGGCCGCTGTAGGCGACGCACAGCGCGCCGTGCACGAAGACTTCCAGTGGGAGCGCGGTCGAAAACTTTTCCAGTTCGCGCAACGAAAGCTCCCGCGCGAGCACCACGCGATCGATCCCGAGCTCTTGGGCGAAGCTGACCCCTTCCGGAGAGGTGATCGTCATCTGCGTGGACGCGTGCAGCGAAAGCTCCGGCACGATCGCGCGCGCCAGGCGCACGAGGCCGACATCCTGGACGATCAGCGCATCGACACCCGCGCGATTGAGCAACCGCAGATAATCCGCGGCGTCATCGAGTTCGCTGGTGAAGACGAGCGTGTTGAAAGCGACATACGCCTTCACCCCATGCCGATGGCAGTAGGCGACGAGCTCCGGGAGCTCGGCCTCCGTGAAGTTATCGGCGCGCAACCGCGCATTGAACCGCGGCAGTCCGAAGTAAATGGCGTCCGCGCCATTCGCGACCGCGGCCCGCACGCAGTCCCAGTTTCCGGCCGGGGCGAGGAGTTCGGGCGTGCGATCGGGAGTCATGTGGCGGGCGCAAGTGTCATGGCGCCCATGGCACTTGTCACCTGCCCTTGTCGCCCGGCGGCTGTCTTACTTGCCGGCGGGGCCGTAGCCCGCTGCGGGAGTGCCGTCGTCCTGGAGTTTGCCCGTCGCCCAGAGCACGCCGCGCGTGACGAGATCGAGGTAGCGCGCGTCTTCCACCGTCGTATTGAAGTGGCCGATGGTGGTGCTGAAAACGCGGGTCTTCTTCGGACCGTATTCGTTCGTCCAGGTCACGACGGTCTCCGACTCTTTCATCGTGCCGTCTTTCTGCTTCGCGAGCTGCTTGCCCCGCGCGAGCGCTTTTGCCGTCAGGAGCTGGACGTTGTTGTAAAGCTCCTCATTGCCGGTGGTCCAATCCTCGAGCCCTTTGGCGATTGGGTGATCCTTTGCCACATACGTGATCGCGATCGGCTCCTTCGGACCGTGGCTCGTGGACTGCAAGCCGAGGTATTCATACCAGCCAGCGTTATCCGCTCCCGCCGCGACTGGCTCCTTGAAGTTGCCGAAACGATACGAGTGCATCGCGCAGTGGAGATTCACGCCGGGGACGCCGTCGCGGTGCGGCGCGAGCACCCCCGCGATCACCGCCGGATCGCTGATGTCGGCCGAGCATTCATCGTGAATCACGAGATCGTAACCCTTCGCGTACTCCGGATTCCCATAGATCGCGAGGGGCGGCTTGGTGCTGGTGTCGGGCGAGTGGACGTGCTCGACGACGAGGTTCGCACGCGCCTCGAGGCCCTTTTTGAGGATGTCTTTTTGCGCGGCGTAGTCGTGGCAGCAGCCGCCCGTGATGAGCAGGACCTTGAGCGGTTTCGTGTCTGCCGCGACGAGCGCGGAAGCGGTGAAAAGGGAGAGCGTGAGTGCGAGGAGGGATTTCATGGAGTGGTTGAGATAGGGGATGGAGGGGCTTCGGGCAACACGCGAAACCGTGCAGCGGCACTGTATCAGCGGACCCTGGAGCCTTCGCATACATGATTACTTTCCGCCTCGGAGCTTGGAACTTATCTGGCATCTGGCTTCGGGAGTTTGGAAGCTATGGGCCGTGACGATCCTTGCTCTCGATACTTCGACCAATCACGGCACCGTCGCGGTGCTCGCAGACGGCCAGGTGCTTCTGGAGGAGCAGTTCGTCACCGAACGCGGACACAGCGCGCTGCTTTTCCCCATCCTCGAGCGGGCCCGGAGGCTCGATGCGCGGATCGACCTTGTCGCGGTGGGCCTCGGGCCGGGCTCGTATGCGGGAGTGCGCATTTCGATCGCGGCGGCGCTCGGGTTTGAGCTCGGACTGGGTGCGCCGCTCGTCGGAATCCCATCCGTCGCCGCGCTCCCGACCGATGCGCGGCGGTATCTCGCCATCGGGGACGCGCGACGCGCCTCCTACTATTTCACTGAGGTCGAAGATGGCGTGTGCGTGGCCGGTCCGCGTTTGCTGGCGGAAGTGGAGTTGCGCGAAACGCTCGCCGGAGCGTCGATCCCCATCTTCTGCGCGGCGCCGGTGCCAGGATTTCCGGCAGCGATCGAATTGCCGCCTTCCGCGGTGCGACTCGCGCGACTCGCGGCGGAAGACCGCGGCATCGTGGCCCGTGGCGATCTCGAACCGATCTATCTCCGCGAGCCGCACATCACCCAGCCGAAAGCGCGCGGATGAACCCGATGGGTCGAACTCGACGAGGCTAGTTGCCTGCGACTTTCTCAGCTGGCTGGTAGCGCTTTTCGTAGTCGGCCCGCGCCCGCTCTGATTCCACTTTCGCAGCCTCGAGTTCCTTGGCGGCGACATTAGCGTCCATCTCGGCCTTTTCCTTCGCGGCCGCGGCGGTCGCGGTGAGTGCAGGCAGATTCTTCTGCAAAGTCGCGAGCTGCTGCGCGGCATCCGTGGACGACTGCTTCACCTTGGCCACGTTCTTCTCCGCGGCACTCGCCTTATCGGTCGCGAGCTTGGCTTCGGTGACCGCGTTCTTCGCGGCTTCCTGCGCAGCCGCCAGTTCCGCCGCGAGTTCGGGCTTTGGAAGTTTGGCTTTGGCCGCGGCGAGCGCCGCTTCGACGGTGGCAACTTCGCCTTTGGCGGCCTGCACGGCCGCTTCGGCTTTTTCGTAATCGGGAGTGCCTTCAGTCAGCTTGCCACGCGCTTCGCTGCGCTTCGTCAGATCTCCGTTTAGCCCGGTGAGTTTCTTCGTCAGTTCAGCCACTTCGGCTTCGGCTTTCTTGCCTTCGGCCATGGCGTTCTCCTTCTGAGTCGCGGTCGTCTGGTGGGTCGTGACGGCTATCCGGGCCGCATCGCGCGCTTGAACGGCCTGCGCGAGCTGCGCTTCCGCTTCGCTGAGTTTGGCCGGTGCGTCGGCCACGACTTTCTCCAGCGAGGCGATTTGTGCCTTGGCGCGCTCGACGGGGACGAAAGCATCCTTTGCGGTTTGCAGGAGATCTTCGTAGCTCGACTTCTTCGCGGAGAAGGTCTCGCGCGCATGGTGAACAGTCATGAAGACCTGTGCGCGCGTCCACCGCTCGACATCCATGCGGCTGGCGAGGAGTTCGGCGTTGGCGGCGTTGAGTGCGGCTTTCGCGTTCGCGAGTTCCTGACGGGCGGGGGAAAGAGCCGGTGGCGCCGGTGGCGGAGCGATCTCGGCCTGTGCCTTCGCGACGTCGGCTTTCTTGGCCTGCACTTTTTCATCGGCGGCTTTGTATTCCGGCGTGCCCTCTTTGGTCGGGGCCCGGGCAGTGCGCAGCTTGTCCACTTCGGCCGACAACGCCTCGATCTTCTTCTTTACCTCGGCGGTTTGCGCGGCATTGAGGATGGCGGCAGCGGGTGCTGGTGGGGCTGGAGTTTGCACGGTGGCGAGCTGAGCGCCGGCGTCCTGCACGGCCTTCTCGGCTGCGGCGAGGCGGGCGGGCTGCGCCGTGCGAGCCGCTTTCAGCTCAGTCTCCATGCGCGTGATCTTTCCGGTCTGTTCGGTGATCTGGCGCCTGGCTTTTTCGGCAGCTTCGTTCTTCGCGGCGACCTCCGCCCTGGCGGCGTCCGATTCCGGAGCAGGCGTAGTCGCTTCGGGCTTGGCCGCGAGTGCGGCGCGAGCGGCTTCGAGCGCTTTCGTAGCCGCAGCACCGGTCTCGGTGAGGGTCGCGAGCGCGGTCTTTTCACGAGTCAGGCTCTCCTCCCACTTTGGAATCGTTGCCCGCACCGTTTCGAGGTTCACTTGGGCGGCTTTCTGCTTCTCCTGCGCGGCGGCGAGTTCGGTCTGCACTTTCTTCTCGGCGATGGCGACGGCCTGTTGCAACCCAGCAAGCGACGCCTGCGCATCAGTCCCGCGCTTCTGTGCGGCAGTGAGTTGCTCGGCGATCGAGGGCGGATTTGCCGCGAGGTTCCCGATGCGTTTGCCGTCGAGGCCGAAGACGCGCACTTCTCCGGTCCAGTCGCCTGCGACGACGCGCTCGCTGTTCATGACTGCGCGCAACGCGATGTCCCCAAAAGTCTCGCTCGTCGCGAGCACCTTGCCGGTCTGGTCCCAAGCCTTTGCGACCTTGTCGCGTCCGCAGGAGACGAGGCGGCCATCGGGCGTAAAGTCCACCGACTCGACACCTCCCGCATGGGCGGCCCAGTTGCGGATCTCTTTCCCCTCCTTCATGTCCCACAGGACGATCTTTCCGTCGGTGCTGGCACTCGCGAGCACCCCGGGCATGAAGGCGAGCGCGGTCACCGGGGCTTTGTGCCCGGGGAGCGTATTGAATTCCCGTCCAGTCGCGCCTTCCCAGACGACCACGCCGCCTGCGCGGTCGGCACTGGCGAGATACTTGCCATCCGGCGAGAAGGTGACGGCGGTCACCCAGTCGGTGTGTTTCTTGACCGAGTGCAGGAGCTTGCCGTCTTTGGTGGAGTAAATCTTCAGGACGCGCGTGGGTCCGCCGAGGGCGACGAACTGCTGGTCGGCACTGAGGTCCGCCCCGAGCACCTGATCGACCTCATTGCCGACCGCGCCGACGCGTTCGCCAGTGGCGATGTCCCAGAGAACGACCTTGCCGGCCTTGCCGCCGAGCCCGCCGCCGGTGAGCAGCAGTTTGCCGTTGCGGCTGAAGCGGAGGACGGTTGGGAACCCTTCTGGAAAGGGCAGCACGCCGAGTGGCTGCAGGGTTTGGGTGTTGTAAAGGAGCACCTGCTTCTGGCCGCCGACGGCAACGACTGGCGCCCAGGGGCTGGCGGCGAGCGCGACGAGTGCGTTGGTCTTGCTCGTGCGGACGAAAGGCTCGAGCGGCAGTTCGCCGGGCATCGGCGGTGGACCGTCCGGCTTTTCGAGCGAGACGACAGCCGTGGAGACTTTGTTCTGCACCGGTGCTGCCGGCTTTCCGGTGGCATTCTCGAGCGCGAATCCGGCGATCCAGTTTTTGATCAGCTCGATCTCCGCGTCGGTGAGCTTCTCGCCTTTCGGCGGCATCTTCGGCTCCTCGATCTGCTTTACGCACTTGAAAAGCAGGCTCGCATCGGCGTTTCCGGGATTCAAAATCTTGCCGTTCTCACTGCCCTGCAGGGTCGCGGCGTAGGTGGTGAGATCCAGGCCAGCCTTCTTTTTGTCCGGGTTGTGACAGTTGTTGCAGGCGTTGCGGAAGACCGGGACGATGTGGTCGTCGAAGGTGATCTTATCCTGGGCCTGCGCACGAGCACTGAGGCCGAATGCAGCGGCTGCGAAAAGGGTGAGTCTCGGGAGTGAAGTTTGGCTCATGGTGGCAACTGGGGATAACGCATGACGACGACGCTGCGACGCAGATCCGTCAGTGATTGAACATGAACTCCTTGGCGTTGAGCAGGCCCCAGAAGATGTCGTTGAAGACTTTCGGCTGCTCCTCAGTGACGCCCCAATGTTTCTCGAGTTTGTTCAATTCATCGTCCATCGGCATGCGGCCAAAGGCGCGCAGAAACAGGTCCGTGGCGATGTCGCGTGGACCCATGTTTGCGGCGAGCAGCTTCTTCACGACGCCGCCTTCGGAGATCTTGGCATCGACGGTGTCGCCGTTCAGGAGATGCAGAGCCTGGCTGAGCGTCGGGCCGACTTCCTCGCGGGCACAGATGACCTCACGATCGCGGCGGCCGAAGGTGGTGAGGAAGTAATTCGTCGTCTTGCCATCGGCGATTTCCACGGCGCGGGCGCCGAGCGGCAAGCCCTTGAAGCGGTCCTTGGTCTCGGTGACCTGATTGATGCAGTCGAGCATGACCTCGGCGCGCATCCGGCGGATCGTCGCTTTCGCGAAGTTCCGGTCGTCGAGCTCGTTCGTCGAGTTTGGTCGCGTGGTGAGCTGGTAGCTGCGGGAGGTGGTCACGTCGCGGACGATCTTCCGCAGGTCGTATTTGTATTCCACGAGCTTGGTCGCGAGGGCGTCGAGCAGTTCGGGGTTCGACGCGGGATTTGAGATGCGGACATCATCCACCGGCTCGACGATTCCGCGGCCCATGTATTGCGCCCAGACGAGGTTCGCGATGTGCCGCGGGAAGTAAGGATTTTCCGGTGAGGCAATCCAGTCACCAAGCACTTTGCGGCGGTCCTTGTCCTTCGTCTCGGGCGCGGCGCCGCCCAGGAATTTCGGTGGGACCACTTTGTCGCCGACCGGATTCTTTGATTCTCCGGAGGCGCTGTTGAAGATGATCTTCTCGCGCGGGTCTTCGCCATTCTTCCGGCCGATCTGCGTGAAGAAAGCCACGAAGCCGCGGTAGTCGTCCATCGTCCAGCGGTCGAACGGATGATTGTGGCACTGCGCGCACTGGATGCGGATGCCGAGGAAGGATTGCGCGGTGTCCTCCGCGAGCTTCAGCGGATCGACTTCGAGCTGGTAGTAGTTCACTGCCGGATCGGAGAGATTCGAGCCGCTCGCACCGATGAGTTCACGCGCGATTTCGTTCACCGGCACGTTCTTCTTCAGCCGATCGTGGACCCAGGTGTGGTAGTTCAGGATCGATTTGTAGCTGCCTTGATTCTGCACCGTGCGGATCTGGAGCAGCTCCGCCCATTTCAGCGCCCAGAGATCCACGAACTCGTCGCGCTGCAGGAGCTGATCGATCTTCGCCGCGCGCTTCTGCGGGTTCGGATCGGCGACGAATTTCTTCACCTCATCCGGAGTCGGCAGCAGGCCGACGATGTCGAGCTGCACGCGGCGCAGGAAGGTTTCGTCGTCGCAGACATCGCTCGGCGTCATGCGCAGATTGCGGATCTTTGTGTTCACGAGCTGGTCGATGTAGTTGCGCTCTTCGACCTGCGGCCACTCGAACTTCAGGCCCTTCGGAATGACGATGACCTGCGAACCGACGGTATGGGTGGCATATCGCGCCATGACGAACGCTTCTCCGCGTTGACCGGTGGTGAGCGTGCCGTCGTCACCCATTTTCGCGCTGCCGTCGTTGCTGGAGAGGAAGAGCGCCTCGCCGGTGACGTCGCGGTCCGTGCCATCGCTGTAGTGCGCGCGCACGGTCATCTTGAACTTCTGGCCGGGGCTCTCGAGGAGGAGCTGCTTCGGGAGAATTTCGAGGCTCGTGCAGGTCGCGACGTCCGCTGGGTCGTTCGGCGCGCCAGCTTCGAGCCAGCGGAGCAGCGTCTTGTACATCGGACTGCCTTTCTCAAATTTCTTCCCGCCCGTGTGCGGAGCTTCGCCCGTGGATTTGGTCACCAGCATCGAAGCTTCAGGCACCGCGAGATTGATGCGCCGGCCGGGCTGCTCGCGAGTGATCCGATAGTGGTCTTTCTCGGGGTCAAAGCCCCAGAGCGAGAGCGCGAATCCATCCTGCCCGCGCGCGGCGCCGTGGCAGCGATTGCACTCCGCCTTCATGAAGACGGGCATGACATCCAGCCGGAAGCTCACCGCCTGATCGACGCTCGCCTGCTCAATCTTCACCGGCACGTCCACGCTCTTTCCTTCCCACTCGACCTTCACGGTCGTGGTGCCGTCGGCAAGCGGGCGGACGACGCCCTTCTCCACCTTTGCCTTGGCCGGGTCGGCGACGGTGAATTTCGCTTCGGTCGTGACATCGCGATGCACGCCGGTGGGCTGCTTGAAGCGGACGACGAGCGACTGGCTGTCCCGCTGGAACTTCAGGTTCACATCCGCCGGGAAGACGGAGAATTCGGCGTTGTCCGTGGCGACGGCGGCGAACGCCAGCGAGCCGCTGAAGAGGAGGGCCGTGACGGAGGCGAGGCGGATGGTCGGTTTCATTTCTTGGGTTCTTCGTTTTTGGCGACGGTGGCTTTGTCGATGCGCAGGATTCCGCCTTGGGCGAAGCTCGTGAGCATCGGTTCGCCATCCTTCTCGAGCGTGAAGGTGGCAAAGAGTTGTTTGTGCTGGCCAGCCTGGGCGTCCTTGCTGGCCTTGATGGGAATCTTCACCTCGGTGCTTTCCTTGGTGACTTCCACTTCCTCGGCGGTGACGCCCGGCGGCAGACCCGAGAGCGTGACCTTGCCCTTGCCGTCGAAGGGGATTTTCTGTTCGAGCTTCACCGTGACGATCGTGCTGTCGCCCTGATCGACGAAGGTGCGCTGGACCTGGCCAGCGACGAACGGAGCGGCCACTTCGAGGTCGGTGAGTTGCGTGCTGATCCAGACGGGGCCCTTGCCGAAGTCGGCATTGCCCACGACGCAGATCTTCCATTTCGAGAGCGCGGCATCCTTGTTGGCGCTGATGGTTACGACGCCTTCGTCCTTGCCCTCGGGGATCACCACCGTGCCGGCGCTGCCGATCCCGGGCGGCGAGTAAAGGAGGGCGAGATTGATCGGACCTTTGAAATCACCTTTGCGCTGGGCTTTGATTTTCAAACCCATCGAACCGCTCTGGAGAAGCGGCACTTTCAGTGGATCGAGCGTGAGCGTGACCAGCGCCTCGTCAGTCACGGCGGCGGCGAGTTTGCGTTCCTGGATGGTGTAATACGGACGCTGGTTGCCGTTTTCCGAGACGTCCACGATGTGCTCGATGGCACTCGGCGTCTTCGCGGCTTCGGGCGCGCCGGTCACCTTGGCTTGGAACTCAAAAGCGCGGGCCGCTGGCTGCGCGTCGGCGGCGGCTTCGAAGACGACCGGGATGGTATCCACGCTCTTGTCGATCGGGCCGGCGACGGCGGTGATGCCGGGCGGCAGGTCTTTGGGTTCGAGGACGACATCGCCGCCGATGTCCCAGCGCTTGATGCGCACGAGCGATGCGTAGCGGTTGCCTTTCGGCACCGCGATCGCGCGGCGATCCTGGTTCTGGTTCTGCGTCATCTCCGGGAGCCAGGTCGTGATGCGCGCCTCCACAGCTTTGATTTCGATGCGGTAGATGTAGTTTGCACCGCCTTGATTGAGCTGGTCGCGGATGGCGATGAAGTACTCGCCGTCCTCAGGTGCCTTCCACCGCACAAAGCTGTCCGGCGTTCCGGCGTCGTCGTTGAGCGCCAGTCGGTTGCCTTTCGCCCCGATGATCTCGATCACGGGATCGAGCGGGGAGCGGAGCCGGCGCGCGTAGGCGGTGACGTCGTAGTCCTGCCCCTTCCGGGCGATGAATTTGAAGCAATCCGCATCGCCGTCCTTCTCGATGATGCCGTTGAAGGCGACGGGGAGCTGCTGGGCGGCCTGCGTCTTGGTGATGTCGTCGTTCGGCTCGACCTCGAGCGCATTCACCATGTTGGAGACGCGGATGTAGTTTGGCTGCGGGGCGATCTGCCCCTGTTCGGCGAAGACTTCAAACTGCTCGTCGGGATTGGCCGGGAGCTTGACCGTTTTCTCGATCGGCCCATTCGGGTCGCCGACGAAGGTGAGCTTCAAGTCCGAGCCAGCCGGACCGCCGGGCGGATAGACCGCGAGAGGTCGCGGGAAGCTCCCGATATGCATCATATAGGCGCACTCGCCGGGACCGGCGTTGGAGGAATCCTTGATCGTGATTCGATACTTTCCATCCGCGGGAGCGATCACGCTCGCCACTGGGTCCTGGCGCGAAAAGGGGATGTCATCAACCATGGTCAGGAGCGTGCCGTCTTCCTTGGTGATGAAGATCGCCGGGTCGTAGATGTTCTGCGTCTGGACGCGCACGCCGATGACCTCAGCGCTGATCCGGTCGCCTTTTTTCGCCTCGACCTCGTAGGTGTCCTGGTCATCGTTTTGGGTCTGGCCGTAAACCGTTGTGCCGAGGGCGACAGGTTGCGGAGCGTCCGGCGCATCGTTCTTCAGCGGTGCTTCTGCGACCATCGGAAATGGTGAGACGAAGAAGAGCCGCACATCGCTGATGCCGCTCTGCGTCACGAGTCGCACGCGGTGTTCTCCGAGCTTCGCGTCCGGCGCGACTTTCACCTTCGCTTTCACCTTATTGCCCGCAGCTGAGATGTCCGTGACGGTGAAGCCGGGCAATTCAAACAGGAACTCGCGCGGGTCGCTGAGGTTCTGCCCGGTGCAGGTGATCTCCATCTCTCCGCCGCGTTGTGCTCCGGCCGGAGAGATATGGAGAAGCCGCGGAGTACCGGCCAGAAGTGGCGTCGAGAGCGCGAGCAGCGCGGTGAGGAGGATAGGAGATTTCATGGGCGAAACGTGGACATGGGTCCCATGGGTCTCACGCGACCCATGGAACCCATGAAAAATAACCGCGGTCTGGATAGCTGGCTTAGGCCAGCAGGTCGGTCACGACTGTTCCATCTTTCACGATGGCCTGCGGACGACCGCCGGGAGCCATCAACCGCTTCTCGGGCTCGATACCGAGCTGGGTGAAGACCGTGGCGGACATGTTTTCCACCGTGAGCGGATCATTCTCCGGCTCGGCGCCCGTGGCGTCGGAAGAGCCGTGGATGTAGCCGCGCTTGAAGCCGCCGCCAGCGAAGGCCACGGAGAAGACGCGCGGCCAGTGGTCGCGGCCGGCGTCCTTGTTGATCTTCGGCGTGCGACCGAACTCGGACGACACCATGACCATCGTCTGATCGAGCATGCCGCGGCGATCAAGGTCGCGGATGAGCGTGGCGTAGGCCTGATCGAAGTTCGGGAGCGTGCGA
>JANPIS010000526.1:0-3861 GCA_031425095.1 Chthoniobacteraceae bacterium | reverse complement strand
TATCTGAAGCCCGGCTACAACCAATTGTTCTGGGTTCCCGCCGACGGCGGCGCACTGGAGGATCCAAGTCGGCGGGATCTCAAACGCGGTCTTGTAGAGCTGCTTCAAGCCATTCGGCACACGGTCGATGCCCTGCACGCTGCCGTCGAAGTACTTCAGGTCGGCGAGCATCTCCTCGTCCCAGAGACCGAGCGCCTGGAGGTCGCGGAGCAGGTGGTCGTTGGTGCGGATGAATTCGCCGCTGATGTTCGACTTCGTGTGGATGTGTTTGTAGGTCGGCTCGATGCACGGGGTGCAGCCGAGGATGTTCGAAATGGTCGCCGTTGGCGCGATGGCGAGGCAGTTCGAATTGCGCATGCCCTGCTTCGCGATACGGCCACGCAGGCCGTCCCAATCGAGGCGCGACTTCCGATCGACGAGGATCGGCGTGCCGCGCTCCTGTTCGAGGAGATTGAGCGTATCGAGCGGCATCATTCCGCGGCTCCACTTCGAGCCCTGGTAGCTGGGATAGGCACCGCGTTCGACGGCGAGATCGCTGCTCGCGGTGTAAGCGTGGAAGGCGATGGCTTCGAGGGCTTCGTCGTTGAAGTCCACGGCTTCCGGAGAGTCGAACGCGACCTTCTTGTCGTAGAGCGCATCCTGCAGACCCATCACGCCGAGGCCGACGGGGCGGTGCTTGAGGTTCGAGTTCGCGGCGGCTTCGACGGGGTAGAAGTTGATGTCGATGACGTTGTCGAGCATCCGCATGAGCACAGTGATGGTGTCGCGGAGCTTGTCGTGATCGAGCGATCCGTCGGCGCGGAGATGCGCAGCGATGTTCACGCTGGCGAGATTGCAGACGGCCACTTCGTCGGAGGAAGTGTTCAGCTCGATCTCGGTGCAGAGATTCGAGTTGTGGATCACGCCGGCGTGGTCCTGCGGGTTGCGGACATTCGCGGGATCCTTCCACGTCATCCACGGGTGGCCGGTCTCAAAGAGCATCTCGAGCATGCGCTTCCAGAGCTGGAGCACGCGGACTTTGCGGCCCCAGATTTTCCCCGCATCGACCATGCGCTCGTATTCCTCGTAGCGCCGCTCAAAGGCGCGACCATAAAGCTCCGGCAAGTCGCGGCAATCGCTGGTGCGGAGCAGCGTCCAGGTCGCATCCTTTGGCAGCGCGCCTTCCGAGATCGCCTTGAGCCGCTTCATGAAGACATCGGGAATCCAATGCGCCGTGTTCATATTGTGCGTGCGGCGGCGGTCGTCGCCGGTCTCCTTGCGCAGGTCGAGGAAGTCCTCGATGTCCGCGTGCCAGAGCTCGAGATACGAGCACAGCGCGCCGGGCCGCTTGCCGCCTTGATTCACGGCGATGGCGATGTCGTTCGAGACTTTGAGGAAAGGGATCACGCCGGAGCTTTCGCCGTTCGTGCCGTGAATGTGCGCGCCGGCGCCGCGGATCGCGGTCCACGAGCAGCCGAGTCCGCCGGCCCACTTCGAGAGATGCGAAAAGCGCCGCCACGTCTCGGTGATCTCCTCGATCGAGTCGCCGCAATAGAGCAGGTAGCAGCTCGAGAGCTGCGAGTGCATCGTGCCGGCATTGAAGAGTGTCGGCGTGGACGAGCAGGCGCGGCGCGACTTGTAGATGCCGTAGAACTCAGCCGCGCGCGCTTCGCGATCCTTCTCCAAAATCGAAAGACCCATCGCGACGCGGAGCCAGAAAATCTGCGGCGCCTCGAGCCGCAGGCGGCGGCCGGTCACCGTGTCGGTGTCGTGGATGAGGTAGCGGTCGAAGAGCGTCTGGATGCCGATGAAGTCGAACTGCAAATCGGCAAACGGATCGAGCGTATCGGCGAGGCGCGGCAGATCGAATTCCGCGAGACGCGGATCGAGCCGGCGCAGCTCGACGCCACGCGGGATGTAGGCGAGGAAGGCGCGGCGATGCGCTTCCTTCAGGGCCTGCGGGCCGTCGGCGACTTTCCACGAGAGCGTCTCCTCGTAGATGTAGCTCAGGAGGATGCGGGCGGCGAAAAAGCGCGCGTCCGCATCGAGGTCGA
Source organism: Chthoniobacteraceae bacterium (assembly GCA_031425095.1). Lineage (GTDB taxonomy): Bacteria > Verrucomicrobiota > Verrucomicrobiia > Chthoniobacterales > Chthoniobacteraceae > JANNXQ01. Next base: position 1,828 of record JANPIS010000526.1, on the reverse strand, counting down.
GCAGTGACTTCGCGTTCAGGATGATCGTGTCGCGGCGTTCCGTGGGGCTGAGATTGATCGAGGTGCTGCGGAGCAGACGTGCGAGCACGTCATCGTCGCCGAGCGAGAGCGCGAGGCCGATCTTGGCGAAGGAGATGCGGGCGCGGATGTCGGCGAGTTGCTCGCGAGTGGCGAGTTCGAGCTGCTGGCCGGAGTCGTCGCTCGGCGCGAGGCCCAGCTCCCGCTCGGCGGCACGCTTGGCGCGATATTTCCCGTAGGTCAGCGCGACGCGCGGGTGGCCGATTTCGATCAGCGTCTCCTCCACGAGATCCTGGAGCTGCTCGATGTGAATGAAGCTCGGCCGCTCGCGGCGCATGCGGAATTCAATCTCCGCCTGGACCTGCTGCCCGATGATTTCCTCCACACCCTCGGCCACGCACGCCGCCGCGACGGCGCGCGCGATCTTGTGCCCGAGCCAGGGGACGACGCGCGGCTTGCCGGAAGCGTCGCCGGCCTGATCGCGGCGGATGACTTGCGGGAATTCACCATGCTCCACGGCGGGCGTGTCATTGGTGAGCGAGAAGGATGCGGTACTGATTTTCATGGGCACTGACGGGTGACGGACTTAGATGCGAGGGACGGTGATGCCGCGCTGGGCTTGATACTTGCCGCGGCGCTCCGCGTAGCTCGTCTCGCACGGCTCGGTGGCGGCTAGAAAGAGCACCTGGGCGAGGCCTTCGCCGGCGTAAATGCGGGCGGGCAGCGGCGTGGTATTGGAAATCTCGAGGGTGACGTGTCCTTCCCACTCGGGCTCGAAAGGCGTGACGTTCACGATGATCCCGCAGCGGGCGTAAGTGCTCTTGCCAACGCAGAGGGTGAGCACGTCGCGCGGGATGCGGAAGTATTCGATGCTGCGGGCGAGGGCGAAGGAATTGGGCGGCACGAGACAGGAGTCGCCGCGCATGTCCACGAACGAGCGCTCATCGAAGGCCTTCGGATCCACGACGGCGTTGTACACGTTCGTGAAGACCTTGAACTCATCCGCCACGCGCAAGTCGTAGCCGTAGCTCGAGAGCCCGTAACTGATCACCGGCGCGCCGGCAGCGGTCTGCCGGACGAGCGCTTCCTCGAAAGGCTCGATCATCGCGTGTTCTTTCGCCATGCGACGAATCCAGGTGTCAGCGTGGACGCCCATTAAACCAGATCGTCCTCTGCCGCATTCGTGACGCTGCCGCTGGTCTGGTATTCGGTCACGCGGGTCTCGAAGAAATTCTTCTCCTTGCGCAGGAAGATCACCTCGTCGAGCCACGCGAAGGGGTTCGTCTTCACGGTCGAAAGCGTCGGCAGACCGAGGCCCGCGAGCCGCCGATCGGCGTTGTATTCCACATAAGTCAGGAAGTCCGCCTGGGTCATGCCCACGCCGTCTTCCGGAAGGCAGTCGCGCACGAATTCCTTCTCCAGCTCCACGCCCTCGCGCATGAATTCCACAAGCTCCGCGCGAAACTCCAGGGTCCACAGGTCGGGGTTCTCGGCGATGAGTTGCGTGAGGATGTAGCGGCCGAGTTCGATGTGGTTCGACTCGTCGCGCAGCGTGTATTGGAACATCTGTCCGATGCCGGTCATCTTATTCTGGCGGTGCAGCGAGAGGACCATGGCGAAGAGCGCGTAGAACTGCGTGCCTTCCATGACCTGCGTGATGGCAAAGATCGCCTTCGCGAACTTCTGCTTGTTCGCCGTCTGCGTGAGGTCGATGCCCATCTTCAGCTCCGGCATGTGGCGCGTGATGAAGGCGTTCTTTTTCCGCACACTCGGGATGTCGGTGAACTTCGCGGTGACTTCGTCGAGGTCG
>JANPIS010000525.1:0-3473 GCA_031425095.1 Chthoniobacteraceae bacterium | reverse complement strand
GAGGTGTCTTCCGCGTCTCCGGATTTCTCCGTGGTGATGATCGAGCTCGATCCGGGCGCCGTTTTTCCATCCCATGAACACACTGGCGCCGAAGAGCTTTACCTCGTGTCGGGCGATGCCGTGATGGACGGGCGACCGCTGCGCGCCGGCGATTTCCTGCACTGGGAGCCCGGCACGCCGCACCGCGAGATGCTGTCGCCGAGCGGCTGCCGCGCGCTGCTCATCACGTCACGCCGAAATTACTCGCCACCGCTGATGCGCGCCTACGCCATCGCGCATCGTTTCGCGATGAAGTTGAAACGCACGATCGGTGCGGGGGAAAACTAACGCGGCAAGGCCAGTCGGCTCGCGGGGGAAAGGCAGCGCGTGGCGCGGGGGGGATCGCGCGGTGATTCGGTGATGGCCTCCCGGGTGGATTTGCCCAAACGAATCGTGCTCGCATTCGCATGCGCAGCCGCGCATTTCACGTGGGCACTGAATGACCCCCTTCGGCGACTTCATCTTTTTCGGGCTGTTGCTCTATGCCGTCGTGCCGACGATTCTGCTCGGCCTCTGCGGGAAAGCCGGGAGCCGCTGGCTGCTTTTTGTCACGCTGGTGATGCTCGCGGTGCAATTTGGTGATGACCTTGCGATTCGTCCCGGTGTCGAAGTGCGGGAGCTGTGGATCGTGCTCGGCTACGCAGTTTTTGAAGGCGTGGTCGCGTGGGCTTATCTGCGCTGGAAGTCTCGTCCTTGCTTCTGGCTCGCGCTCACGGCCGCGATCCTGCCGCTCGCGACTTCCAAGGTCTTGCCACTCGTTGCCGCGGAGACCGTGTTTGGATTTCTCGGCATCTCGTACGTCACCTTTCGCGCGATCGATGTCGTGCTCTGCATTCACGATGGGCTGATCAAGCAACTCTCGCCCGGACAGTATCTGGCCTACCTCCTTTTCTTCCCGACGATCTCTTCCGGCCCGATCGATCGCTATCGCCGCTTTGGCCAGGACTGGGTCCGGAAGCGGACGCGCGCGGAGTTTCTGGACGATCTCGACCTCGCGATCGCCCGCATCTTCCGCGGCTTCCTCTACAAGTTCATCATCGCGGCGCTGCTCTACTCGCACTGGGTTACGCCGCTGGTGAAGCAGCGCGGCTTCCTGGCGAAGCTCGGGTTGATGTATGCCGACACGCTGTATCTGTTCTTCGACTTCGCGGGCTACAGCGCTTTTGCAGTCGGCATCAGCCATCTCTTCGGCATCCGCACACCGGACAATTTCAACGCACCTTTTCTGTCCCGGAACATCCGCGACTTCTGGACGCGCTGGCACATCAGCCTGTCGTTCTGGTTTCGCGATCACATCTACATGCGTTTCCAGATCGCCGCGGCGAAAGGGAAATGGTTCGCGGGCAAACACACGGCGAACTACGTCGGGCTGTTCGTGACCTTCGGGCTGATGGGCGTGTGGCACGGGCTGGCGCTGCATTACATCCTCTATGGCCTCTACCACGCGGCGCTGCTCTGCGGTTACGATTGGTTTGCGCGCTGGAACAAGCAGACCAAGCGCTGGGGCGACGGCCCGTGGTGGCGTGCGGGAAACATCGTGCTGACCTTCCACGCGTTCGCCTTCGGCATCCTGTTGTTCAATGGTCGGCTGACTCCGCACACGCCGCCTTTGCGCGAGGAGGTCGTGGAAAAGGCCGACTGCACGGAGGTCATCGGTTACGTGTGGGATCGCACGCAGCCGGGGTCGCCGCATGCGGTGGATATCTACATCGACTACGGCTGGGTCGCGCGCGTGCCTGCGAATGAACTGCGCGAAGATCTGCGCGACCGCGGCCTCGGCGAGGGGCGCCTCGGCTTTCGGTTCGAGGTGCCGTCGTATGTGCGCGACGGGCACTCGCACACGATCGAAGTCCGCCTCGTCGGGCCGAACCGCGAACTGCACGGATCACCCGAAGTGGTCGCGTGCGATCGGTAGCTGCGCGCGCCTAAGTGCCGTTTTCCTCGCCCGGCCGGTGGACCCGCTTGCGGCGCAGACGCAGCCAGTTGTTCCAGGTCTTTCGCAGGGCGTCCTTCGGGGAAAGGTAGCGCTGGTTGAGCTCGGTGCCGTGTTTGATCTGGTTGAGGATGCCCTGGGTGGAGAAGTCGTCGGTGTGGAGGATGGTGTAGGCGGTCCCCATCGCAGCGCAGTGGTGCGCGTCGCTCCCGGCGGTCATCGGCAGACCGCGCATCGTCGCATATTCAAACGCCATCCGATTGTAGCGCTTGAGCGTGGTGGCGGCGTTGAAGACCTCGAGCGCATCGATCTCCAGCGTATCGAGCACGGACTGCCGGATGCCGGCGCGGAAGAGATCGTACGGATGCGGCGGGATCGCGATGCCATTCATCTCGTGCACGATCTTGCAGACCTCCGCTGCCGGTGCGCCTTTCAGATAGGGCAGGATCACGCCAAGACACAGGAGGTGACCTTCCGCCGTCGTGACCTCCACTCCCGGGATGATGAGAAAGCCATCGACCGGCTCCCCATCCTCGCGCATGAGCCCCTTGTCGAGCAGGTAGCGGCAGCCGTCGGAGGTGTTGTGGTCGGTGAGTGCGAAACCGTGCAGGCCCTTGGCGCGTGCCGCCGCGAGGTTCTCTTCAGGACTGCTGACGCCATCGCCGGAGAAGAAGGAATGGCAATGCAGGTCGATGTTGAAAGCCATGCAGTCGAGAATGCGCGATGCCGGACGATGGAGGCAAGCGAGCCGATTTCCCCACGCTCAATCAGGGCCAGTCATGAACCCGAGACTTTCGAACGATCCGGCCCTGGCCGGGAGCGTTCAGATCAGGGCTTCGAGCTTTGCGAGAATCTCGGACTTCGGCACGCGACCGACGAGCTGATCGCGGACCTGGCCGCCTTTGAAGAAAAGCAGCGCGGGAATCGAAGTGATCCGCAGTTGGCTGGCGATCTGCACGTTGTCGTCCACGTTCACCTTGGCCACTTTCGCGGTGCCGACCTTGGCATCGGCGATCTCGTCGATGATCGGCGAGAGCTGCACGCACGGTCCGCACCAGGGCGCCCAGAAGTCCACGAGCACGGGTTGTTCGCTCTCGAGGACCTCGGTTTTGAAATTGGCGTCGGTGACGGTGTGGACGTTGGCGCTGGCCATAGATGTTTGGTGGATGAAGGAGAGAGGCAGGCGGAGCGTTATTGCACGCCGGAGGCGCTGTAGGTCCAGAAGGACAGGCCGAGCGCTGCGAGCGCGAAGACGAAAGCGGCGATGCTCATGATCGTGGTGCCACTGTCCGGGCCTTCCGAAGCGGCGGACATCGAAGGCGCAGCCTGGGCGATCATCGGGCTGGCCTGAATCGTGGACGGCTGACGGGCGAGAGGCTGCGTCTGCTGCATCTTCACCGTGGCCTTCGGCAAGCCGGCGGGCTTGGCGCCTTCGGGCGGCAGGGTGATGCGCGCAGTTTCCTTCTTCGGCGAGGCGCCGGGCTGCTGGCCGAGTGGCCCC
>JANPIS010000524.1:0-2767 GCA_031425095.1 Chthoniobacteraceae bacterium | reverse complement strand
ACCGTGAGCGATGGCGCGCTCGCCGCGAGTGACACCTTCCTCGTCACCGTCACCGGCACCGTCTTGGAAACGTGGCGCTTCGCCAACTTCGGCACCACCGCGAACACCGGCAACGCTGCCGACACGTTCGACGCCAACGGCGACGGCGAAGCGAACCTCCTCGAATACGCCACCGCACAGAATCCCAACGCCACGTCGCTCGTCGCACTCTCCGCGATCCGCACCGCCAGCGCCGTGGACGTCACCTACACCCGCAGCAAAACTGCGCTCACGAGCGGCGTGAACTTCACCATCGAGTGGAACGACACTCTCGTCACAAACTCCTGGTCTTCGACCGGCGTCACCCAGACGGTGCTCACCGACAACGGCACCCTACAGACCGTCAAGGCCAGCATTCCGACCGGTGCTACGATCTCGGTGCGCTTCGCCCGCCTAAAAGTGACGCCGCCGTGACAGCCTCCCTCATACCCCAGCTCCGCGGAACATCGCGTGACCAACGTCGCCAGCCACCCGCAACAGGTTTTCCAAAACAATTCCACCAGGTCGCCGACGCGCAGACGCCGGAGATTTTGAAACTGCTGGTGCCGAAGATAGAGCAAGACGGCCCGATCACCGTGAGCGCGCCGACCAGCCCGGAGTTGAAACGCTTCGTCGATCAACTCGTGAAGCGCACAGAGAAGATCAAGAGTGGCAAGGTCGATCCGAGCGACGACAGAATGCTCAAGATCACCACGGCGGGGAGCAAAGCCGCGCTTGATCTTCGTCTCGTCCTCCCGCACAGCGGAACGCAGTAAGTAATGGCCTCGGGATGAAGCGGCAGATCTTCTTTGTCCAGGTGGGTGGCTACGACACCCACACGAACCAAACCGACGGAGCCAATCCCATCCTCGGTTCGCACGCCAATCTGCTCGCCGAAGTCAGCCAGTGCATCCACTCCTTCCAGCGCGCGATGGTCGCGATCGGCGCGCAATACGCCGACACGAACTTCGTCAATCGCGTCACATCCTTCACCACCAGCGATTTCGGTCGCACCTTCCCAGCAACGGTGGCGGCAGCGATCATAGATGGGGCACCTACTCGATCGTCGTCGGCGGCGCCGTCGATGGGCAGAAGACCTACGGCACTTTCCCGACCCTCACCGTCGGCGGCCCGGACGACGTCAGCACCGGTCGATGGATCCCGACGACCGCCGTGGACCAGCACGCCGCAACGCTCGCGAAGTGGATGGGCATCAGTCCCGCCAACATGGCGACCGTCTTCCCCAATCTCTCTCGCTTCGCGACCCCTGACCTCGGCTTTATGATATAGGGCAGTGGGTTGGTGGCGGAGTTCTGATGAACTCGCGCCCTTTCGGCCAGCTTGCTCGGGAATGAACTATTTCGGGAAAATCACGCGCTGGCCGCCGGTCGCACGCGGCACGGGCCGTAGGCTTGTGTCACGGGGGTCGGAAAAGGTCTGGCGCGCGCCGGATTTCGCCCGATGATGCGGCTGGCTGACGCCCCGATGAAATACCCTCGCCTCCTTCCGCTGCTCGTCGTGCTCCTGATCGCGGGTGCCGTCTTCGGGCAGAGCAGGCGGGGAAGGGGTTCGGCGGCGGTCGTTGCGAATCCGCGTCAGAATCAGGACTCCGTCCCGACCCCGGAGTGGAAGAATGAGGCGGGCTTTGAAAAGGATGTCTTCACCTTCGTCCGCATCCGCTACGGCGCGACTGGCAGCCGCACTTCCAATGGCTACCGCTTTGCCCGCGACGAGCGCTGGGCTATCGACTACCCCGACGCCGACCTGAATTTCGCCTACAGGCTGCAGCAGATGACTTCGCTGAAGGTGGACCCGAACGGGAAAGTCATCGAGATCTCCGACCCCGAACTTTTTCGCTATCCGTGGATCTACATCGTCGAGCCTGGGGATCTGCTTTTCACGGAAGAGGAGGTGCCAATCCTGCGGCGTTACCTGCTCAATGGGGGCTTCCTTATGGTGGATGATTTTTGGGGCGAGGATGAGTGGGAAAACTTTGCCGAACAAATGGGCCGCGTGTTTCCGGATCGCGAGATCTTCGACATCCCGCGCACCCATCCCATCTTCCACTGCGTCTTCGAACTGCCGGACGATCTCAATCTCCAATGCCCGAACATCCGCACCGGCACTAACAGTCAGTTCGATGGCATCACTTGGGAGCGCCCCGACGCCCAGGAAGTTCACATCCGCGGCATCAATGACGACAAGGGCCGGCTCTGCGTCGTGATCTGCCACAACACCGACAACGGCGACGGCTGGGAGCGGGAAGGCGAGAACCAGTACTACTTCCGCGAATTCTCCGAGAAGAAGTCGTATCCGCTCGGGATTAACATTGTCTTTTACGCGATGACCCATTGATGGAGCCGCGTGCTGTCTCGCGATGGTGCTCGCAACGTTCCAAGAAACATCTGCCGCATTGCTTTAATCATTCATGACCGCGTCCACCCAGCCACCGCCGATCTCAAACAGCGAACAGGAAACATTCGAAAAGCTCCAGGCGGCGCGGACGAAGATTCTGCAGGAACTCGGCAAGGCGATCGTCGGGCAGCATGCGGTCATCGAGGAAATTCTCATCGCGTTGATGGCGGGCGGACATTGCCTCATCACCGGCGCGCCGGGGCTGGCGAAGACGCTCCTGGTCAAAAGCATCGCGCAGATTTTCCATCTCGAATTCCGCCGCATTCAATTCACGCCCGACCTGATGCCCACGGACATCACCGGCGTGGAGATTTTGCAGGATACGTCGGAAGGC
>JANPIS010000523.1:0-6720 GCA_031425095.1 Chthoniobacteraceae bacterium | reverse complement strand
AGAATGGTGGTGATTGCCGCGGTGAGCGTGGTCTTGCCGTGATCGACGTGGCCGATCGTGCCGACGTTCACATGCGGTTTGTTGCGTTCGAATTGGGCCTTGGCCATAAGGTCAGGAGGATGGTGGGTTGGTTGCTGTTTTAGTGGTTTGAGATGAAAGCTGCGCAATTCGGAAGGGAGAGCCTGCGACCGGGATTGAACCGGTGACCTCGTCCTTACCAAGGACGTGCTCTACCAACTGAGCTACGCAGGCTAACTCTCCCCAGCGATTCGCATCACTGGTAGCCGCCCGCCAGAGTCGCAGAGGGCGAAAAAGCCCGCGCCGAAGCGGGATAAACCGCGATCGACTCAGGCTTCGTCGCACTCTTCTTCTCTGAAAAGCGAGCGCGCAAGCTAACAACTCGCCCCTCCCTGTCAAAAACGAATTTCGGGAATCTTCGATCCTCGATTGACGAGGCGGTCCATGTCCGTCGCAGCCCTTCTTTCACGGAAGCGGCGCGAACCTCCGCCGCGCAGGCGGGGCCATCCGGGAGCGCCACCATCTCTGGCGGCAATCGTCGTGAACCGCGAAGCGCAAATCCAAACGCGGGCGAAGGAGGAGCATTGGCGCTTCGCGCGGAGGGAGGTTTTGCCGGCGGGGAAGGCGGCGCTCCCAGCGCTACTGCCGCACCGCCGGCTGCGTCCACGCCCGCTCCACTTCGCCCTCGGCGGACGGATTGCTCTTCGGCTTCGACGAGGTGATCCGGGCGCGGACGTAGAGTTCGTCGCCTTTGAAAGCGTAGCTCGCACTTGGGCCAGTGACTTTTGCCAGCACGGCGCCGACATCCGCGCCGTAGCGGCGTGTGGTTCGCAGGGTCGCGCCTTCCTTGCCGAGCACGACTTCGTTCTTTGGGTCAAAGCCTTTCCGCGTGCCGAAAAACTCCGTGGTGTAGGTGACACCCGGCTCCGCTTCGATCTCCACGCTCAGACCTCGCGCGTCGCGGCGCACATCCCTGAGCGTCACGCCGGAGGAGGCGTAGAAGTCGCCGGCTTCCATCGCGGCGACGAGCTTCTCCGGGGTGAGCGCGAGCGCGCGGACCATCACCCAGCCGCGGCCGGACAGACTCTTCGTCGGGTCGGCGGTGTGGTAGTTGTGCGCATCGTCAGTCGCGACGCCAAAGACCACCGATTTGCCGAGTTGGCCGAGGCGCGCGGTGAGGATCACGTCCCAGATCCGATCCGTGCTGGCGTGGTGTTCATCGCCGTCAGTCGAGGTCATCGGGTGCCCATTGTACACTTCGAAGAATCGCTCCCGGTCCACCTGCGCCATCTCCTCCGCGGTCAGCGCCCAGCGGAAATTCGGGTGATTGAGGTGCGCAAACATCGGGACTCCCGTGCGGGTGCGCTGCTCGTCGAGCGCCGCAAGGTTGTTCTCCATCGTCTCGACGATGCTCTGGCCGCCCTGCGGCTTGATGACCTCCCGCACATTGATTGCGCCGATGTGGATCGGCACCTTGATGAAGTTGTCGGTGATCTCCTCCGCCTGGATCATCAGGAACTGCCCTGGCTGCTCAAACTTCCCGCGAAACTCGCTCAGCATCTTCAACCGCACCTCGCGCACGCCACCCGTCTCCCGCTCCTCCACCCAGGGCCTCCCAAAACGCGCGACATACTTCTCAAAAGCCGCCGCGCCGCCCTTGTTCTTCTCGATCGGAATCCAGCGTTCGTGGTCGGAGAGGACATTGTGATCGGAGAGCGCGAGAAAGTGGTAGCCATGCGCCGCATACCACGCGGCGATCATCTCCGGGTAGTCGTCGCCATCGCTCCAGAGCGAATGCGTGTGCAGATTGCCTTTCCACCAGAGCGCGGGCGTTTGGGCGAAAGCGGAAGCCGTCGCGAAGAGGAGCAGGACGGGGAGGACCGGGAGGAGCATCCGGGGAGAATGTCGAAGTCGAAAATACACAGCGAACGCTATTTTAGCTTCACTCCCCGTCCACGACCTCCTCCCTCATGAAAAACCTCCTCGTCCTTTGCCTCCTCGTCGCCGCTACCGCACACGCCGCTGACCCGAAGCGCCCGAACGTCCTCGTGATCCTCGCCGACGATCTCGGCTACGGTGAACTCGGCTGCCAGGGCTTCACGAAAGAAATCCCGACTCCGCACATCGACTCGATCGCCACGAACGGCACGCGTTTCACCAGCGGCTACGTGAGCGGGCCGTATTGCTCGCCGACCCGAGCGGGCTTCATGACGGGCCGCTACCAGCAGCGCTACGGACATGAGTTCAACCCTGGCCCCGGACCGAGCGCGCCCGGTATCGGGCTCTCGCTGAAGGAAACGACGATCGGCGATCGGATGAAGGCCGCGGGCTACGCGACCGGTTGGTTCGGGAAGTCGCACCTCGGCTACGAGCCGGAATATCATCCGCTCAAGCGCGGCTTCGATGAATACTACGGCTTTCTCGGCGGCGCGCGCAGTTACTTCGACGCGGCGAACGATCGCAGCCCGATGCTCCGCGGCACCGAGCCGGCGGGGAAATTTGAGTACACCACCGACGCCCTCGGCGCGGAGACGGTCGCCTTCATCGAGAAGCATCGCGAGAAGCCGTGGTTCGCTTATCTCGCCTTCAACGCCGTCCACTCGCCGATGGAGGCGACGGAGAAATATCTCAGCCGCTTCCCAAACATCACCGACAAAAAGCGCCGCACCTACGCCGCGATGCAGTCGGCGCTGGACGACGCCGTCGGCGCAGTGCTCACCCAAATTCGCGAGCAGAAGCAGGAGGAGAACACGCTCATCTTTTTCTTCACCGATAACGGCGGACCGACCGCGAACAACACCTCGGGCAACGGCCCGCTACGCGGCTTCAAGGCGCAGACTTGGGAGGGCGGCATCCGTGTGCCGTGGATGGTGCAGTGGAAAGGGAAAATCCCCGCCGGCAAAGTGGACGACCGGCCAGTGATCCAGCTTGATATCCATCCCACCGCGCTGGCCGCTGCCGGAGTGAAGATCGATCCCGCATGGGAGCTCGACGGCGTGAACCTGCTGCCCTATCTCACCGGCGAAAAAGCAGGCGCACCGCATGAGGCGCTCTACTGGCGTTTCGGCCAGCAGATCGCTGCGCGGGTCGGCGATTGGAAACTCGTAAAGGCCACCGGCAACGCGACCATGGAACGCGGTGGTGCCGCGAGCGTCGAAGGCGCGGAACTCTACAATCTGGCCAAGGACATCGGCGAAAAGGAAAACCTCGCGAGCAAGGAGCCGGAGAAATTCAAGGAACTCTCTGCCGTTTGGGAGAAATGGAACGCCGGCAACATCGAACCCGCGTGGAGCGGCCTAGTGCGCGCAAAGAAGAAGGCAAAGTAGCCAACGAGCAGGGGCGCCCTCACCCCGTGTTCATCCTCGGGGCGAGGGCGCCCCTACTCCTCGCGCGTCATTGCGCGCTCTGGAACCAGCCGAGCTTCGCGGGTGCGGTGTTGATGTTGATCTGCTTCACCTCCAGGTAGGCGTCGAGGCCGTAGGTGCCGAGTTCGCGGCCGATCCCGCTCTGTTTGTAGCCGCCCCACGGCGCTTCATTGAAGGTCGGGTGATACGTGTTCAGCCAGGTGATTCCCGCGCGGAGTTTCTTCAGCACGCGCAGACCCTTGCCCTGATCGCCGGTGAAGACCCCACCGGCCAGTCCGTAGATCGTGTCGTTCGCCAGGCGCACCGCTTCCTCCTCCGTGTCGAAAAGCTGCACGGCGAGCACCGGGCCGAAGATCTCTTCACGCACGATCTTCATGTCCGGCCGCGTCCCGGCAAAGATGGTCGGCGCGACGAAATTCCCTGGGCCGTCCAGCCGTTTCCCTCCGCACAGCAACTCCGCGCCTTCCGCCCGCCCACTCTCGATGTAGCCAAGCACCTTCTCCATGTGCTGCCGCGTAATCAGCGGCCCCATCTCCGTCTCCGGCCGCATGCCGTCGCCGACGACAATCTTCGACGTCGCCGCCGCAAGTCGCGGCAGGAATTTGTCCGCACATTTCCGCTCCAGGATCAGCCGCGACCCCGCGCTGCACACCTCCCCTTGTCCGGCGAAAATCGCGAACATCGCAAACTCCAACGCCACGTCCTGATCCGCATCCGCAAAGACGATGCACGGGGACTTCCCGCCGAGTTCCAGCGTCACCTTCTTGATGTTGCCCGTTGCCGCCTGCATCACCTTGCGACCCGTCACCGTGCCGCCGGTAAAGGCCACCTTGTCCACGAGCAGCGACGACGCCAGCACCTCGCCGCATCCCGCACCCGGCCCGAGCAGGAGCTGCGCACTCCCCGGCGGGAAGCCTGCCTCCGCGATGAGCTCGAAAAGTCGGATCGCGGAAAGCGGGGTCACCTCCGCTGGCTTGAGGATGCAGCAATTTCCAGCTGCCAGCCCCGGCGCGAGTTTCCACGCCGCCATGAGCATCGGATAATTCCACGGGATGATCTGCCCGCACACCCCGATCGGCTCGCGCACGACCATCGCTTGGATCGTCGGATCGCCCACCTCATAAGTCTGCCCGAGCGGCTTCGTGATCAGCCCCGCGTAATATCGAAAGCACCCTGCCGCATCGGCAACGTCGAACTTCGCCTCGCGCAGTGGCTTCCCGTTGTTGCGAGTGTCGAGCACTGCAAGTTCGTCGCCGTGTTTCTCGATCAGATCCGCCAGCTTGAAAAGATACGCCGCCCGCTCCGGCGCGCGCATCTGCGGCCACGGACCTTCATCGAAGGCCTTGCGCGCATGCCCGATCGCCAGCTCCGCATCGCGCTGCGTCCCATCCGCCACCACCGCAATCGTTTCATTGGTCGCCGGATTGAGGATCTCGCGTGTGCCGCCTTCCGCCGCCACCACCCACGCGCCATTGAGGAACATCTGGGAAGTTTTCATGGAAGGAATTTCACTCGGCGGAAAACCGAAGCAACTGATGAGTCTTTCACGCCAGCCGCATCACCAGCGACTTAAGCTCCGTCATTTCCTCCATGGCGTAGCGAACGCCTTCGCGGCCAAAGCCGCTGTCTTTGATGCCGCCGTAAGGCATGCTCTCGACGCGGAAGGTGGGCACTTGATTGATCATCACGCCGCCGACTTCGAGAACCTCGTACGCCCGCATCGCGACCTTTAGGTCGCGGGTGAAAATGCCGGCTTGGAGGCCAAAGTCGGAGGCATTCACGAAGGCGAGGGCTTCGTCGAAGTCACGGTAGCGGTGGAGCGTGACGACGGGGGCGAACGCTTCCTTGGCGCAAAGGTCGAGTTCCGGAGCGACGTCTTCCAGCACCGTGGCTTCGAGGCAGCGGCCCTGCACTTTTCCACCGCAGACGAGCTTCGCCCCGGCAGCGAGGGCGGCGTCGATGCGGCCGCGCACTTCGTCGAGGGCGGTGGACGTGATCATCGGGCCGACGACCGTTGCGCGGTCGCGGGGGTCGCCGGTTTTGATCTTCTCCGCGATCTGCGCGACGAGCCGCGCACGGAAGTCGTCGTAGATCGACTCGTGAATGACGACGCGCTGAACGCTGATGCACGATTGCCCGGCCTGCGCGAAGCCGCCCATGGCCACCATCGGCACGGCCGCAGCAAGGTCGGCATCGCCATGGACGATGCAGCCGGCATTGCCGCCGAGCTCGAGGGTGATGCGCTTTTTGCCGCACTGCTCCTTCAGCCGCCAGCCGACCGCGGGACTGCCGGTAAAGGTGACCTTCTTCACCCGCGGATCGGTGATGAGCGGCAGCGCGTCCTCATTGCTGCACGTCACGAAATTCACCTGGCCCGCCGGCATCCCGGCTGCCACGAGCACCTCGGCGAGGAGCAGCGCGGTGAGCGGTGTCTTCGTCGCGGGCTTCACGACCATCGTGTTCCCCGTCGCGAGGCAGGGTGCGACTTTGTGGGCGACGAGATTGAGCGGGAAGTTGAAGGGCGCGATCGCGCTCACGACGCCGATCGGAAAACGGCGCGCGAGACCAAAGTGGCCCTCGCCCGGCGGCAGTCCATCGATGTCGAGCAGCTCACCATGCTGCCGCCGCGCCTCCTCTGCCGCGATCGTGAAGGTCATCAACGCCCGCGCGACTTCCGCCTCGGCGAAGGTGACCGGTTTTCCCGCTTCGGCGATGATCGTCTCGACAAACTCCGCCCGCCGCGCGTCGATCCCAGCGACCACTTCCATGAGCACAGTAGCGCGCACGTGGGCGGAAAGACCGCGTACTTTCGCGAATGCCGCCTCCGCGGCACCGATGGCAGCGTCGATCGTCGAGCGGTCCCCGAGTGGTACCTTCGCGATCTCTTTCCCGGTGAAGGGATCAGTCACGGGAAGCGTGGTGGCCGGGCTGAGCCATTCGTTCGCGATGAGCAGGCGCGGGGAGGGCATGCCGGGACGGTAGCGGTAGTCCGCGCCTGTCGCCATCTTTGGCTTCGTCCTGCCTGAGAACAGAATCCGCCTTGCTGGTCCCGCCTTCGACTGGTTTCCTAGCTCCACGAATCAATGAGCACCGACAGCGCCTCCCCGATGGTCGAACTCCGCGGTGTCTCGAAACGGTTCGGGAGCTTCGTCGCCGTGGCGGATGTGGATCTCAAGATCGGCGCGGCGGAATTTCTCACGCTCCTCGGGCCGAGTGGCTGCGGGAAGACGACGCTGCTGCGGATGATCTCCGGCTTTGAAACGCCCACGGAAGGCTCGGTGCATATCGCCGGCGAGGAAGTCACCGACCTCCCGCCTTATCGGCGCAATGTGAATCA
>JANPIS010000522.1:0-22650 GCA_031425095.1 Chthoniobacteraceae bacterium | reverse complement strand
GCCTGCTCCGCCGCGCTCAGCGAACCGAGGGCGTGGCGCAGGGCGAGGTCGTCGAGTGCAGCGGGCAGAGGAGTGGGAAGGTCGTCGCTCATGAGGTGGGGGGCTCGCAGTCGGTGAGAAGGGTCTTCATGCGGGCCATGCCGCGGCGCAACCGGCTCTTGACGGAACCGAGCGGGTGCCCAAGCCGCTCCGCCACCATCTCGTAGGTGAGCCCTTGGAGATAGGCGAGCTCGAGCGGGACGCGCTGGTCGTCGGGAAGTTCGGCGAGGACGCGGCGCACGAGCGCGGCCTTTTCCGCGGAGACGAGGCAATCGTATGCGCTGTCCGTGCGCGGCGTTTCGGGGACTGGCTCCGCGGCGGCGCGCTCCATCGCCGCGGCATTGCGCTGGCGCGCGCGGAGACGATTGAGCGCCGTATTGCGTGCGATGGTGATGAGCCACGTCGCCGGCGTGCCCTGCGCTGGCGCATAATCCGGTGCGCGATCCCACACCTTGAGAAAGACTTCCTGCAGCACGTCGTCCGCCTCGGTTTCATCGCGGAGGATGCGGATGGCGATCGCGCGGAGAGCGTGGCTGAATCGATCATAAAGTTGAGATAAGGCACCTGCGTCCCGACTGGCAATGCGGGCCAGCAGGTCTTCGGCTGCGAGAATTTGAGTGTCGGTCGGGGAAGCCCCGGCATCGGCGGACATGCGGTAGGAGTGGCATGCACCTTTGCACTCGACTACCCCGCGCGGCCAGAACCGGATTCATCCAGCGGCAAAACTCTACTGCGAGCGGGCGAAAAAAATTGCCGGACCATGAATCCGCCCGGACGGCCGCGGGGTAGCTGAAATGCATAAAATCACCAGTCCGACCTCCACCTTTCTTCAAACCAACCCAAGCCATAGCCTATGAAATTCTCCCATCGCACCATCCTTTCCGTCGCCCTCGCGGCGGGTCTCCTCTTCGGCGCACCCAGCGACGCTGGGGCCTCGAGCCATAGCGACGCACCGCTCATCAAACTCGATCCACAGGCCAATCTCACCGACGTCTATGCCTTCGTGCGGCAGCGTCCGACCGGCGAGCGCGTGCTCGTGGTCGCCGCGAGCGTGCGGCCGTTTTCCGAACCTGGAGACGGCGTGATGTACGAGGCGTTTTCCCCGGACGCGCTCTACAGCCTGCATATTACCAACCCCACCACGGGCGTCGAAGTGCAGCGGTTCGACTTCCTCTTCTCGACCCCGTCCGTGGTCGGCGGGAACTACAAGAACACGAGCACGATTCTGCGTTACGGACGCGGGACTGAGATCGGCCCGGTACAGACCGTCGGCGACGCGCGGCAGAATTTCTCGCAGACCTATCGCGTCTTCGCCTCCACCGGTGTCGGGACGCCCCGCCGTGCCCTCTTGCCCGGTGATCCCAGGCAGTCGCTCTTCGTCGCTCCGCCGAATGTCGGGCTGAAGACCACGCCCCTGTACAACGATGCGAATGGGCGCGCGATTTCTGGCGCCACCTCTACTGCCACGCTCGACGCCTACACGCAGCAGACGCTCTACACGCTCCCCAATTCGCGCGTCCCGACGGGCTACACCGTCTTCTGCGGACCGCGCGAAGACGGCTTCTACGCTGACACGCCCGGCATCTTCGACCTGCTGCAAACGCGCATCCTCGACAACGACGGTTCGCTCGCCGACGGGCTCGGCCAGGACGGCGGAGGGCACGATGGCTTCAAGGGCTTCAACGTCCTGCAATTCAGCGTCGTCATCCCGCTCACTTCACTGCCGAGCTTCGCCTTCACCGGCGCGCTGCAGCCTGCCGGACAGGGTGTCGGCGTGTATGCGTCCGTCAGCCGTCCGCGGGTGACTTTGCGCACGGCGCAGCGACCCGACGTCAGTTCAGGCCCGTGGGTGCAGGTCAATCGCCTCGGCAATCCGCTCTTCAACGAAGTGCTCGTCGCGCTCGCCGACAAGGACACGTACAACCGCACCAGCCCAACTCAGGACGCCGCGCTCTTCGCCAAGTATGCACGCAATCCGGAACTCCCGGTGCTCCTCAACGCCGTCTTCGGCACCACATTCCAGACCACCGACCGCGCGGATCTCGTGGCAGTGTACATCCCTGATGTCATCCGCGTGAATACGCAGACGCTCGCGACGAAAGTGGCCGGCGACGCGGGCTTCAATCGCCTGAGCTTCATCGGCGGAGACACCATCGACAATGGCGCGGGAGCACAGATTCCCGCCGGTTGGCCAAATGGGCGGCGCTTCGGCGATGATGTCGTCGATATCGCCCTGACCGCCGTGGCGAGCGGACCGGCTTTCTCCACGATCACCGTCGTCGGCGATAACGTCGCGGCCAACGATCAGCTCTACCATCGCATCTTCCCCTACGGCGGGACGCCGCACGCCGGCCCGCGTCACAGCAAGGATTCCGGTCCGAACGTCGGCTTCTAACCGCCTGAAAAAATCTGTGGGCGAGCGCCGAATTGGAGTTCCGGCGCTCGTCCACGCTGAAAGATGAACATCATGCATTCAGACGGAGTGCATCTGCGGTTCTCGCGGTTGCGGAAGATCGGGGCGCTCCGCGCGGGGATCCTCCTCGCGGCGGCGGGCGTCGCACTTTGGCCAAAGGGGCCGCGCCCTGAGCCGGCCCGAACCATTGCGCCTGCCGCAGAAACGCCGCAGACGATCATCGCCCGCATTCCGCAGTTGCCTGCGGATACCGACGCTGGCGCAGCCTTGGAGCGGGCGAGCGCGCAAGTGCTGGCGAGTCCGAAATCCGCCGCGGCGTGGATTCGAATCGGCGAAAGTCTCACCCAGGCCCAGCGCACTGCGCGTAGCGTCGCTTACTTCGATCACGCGGAGACTGCGTACCGCCAGGCGCTGGAGCTCGACCCGCGCAGCGTCGAGGCGATGACCGGACTCGCGTGGGTTTATGGTGGGCGGCATCGCTTTGCGTGGAGCATCGAGTGGGCAAAACGCGCGCTAGCCATCGATGCGCAACATCACCCGGCGCACGGAATCCTCGGCGACGCGGCGCTCGAGCTCGGCGACTACGACGCGGCCTTCGAGCACTACCAGGCGATGATGGATCTCCGTCCGGATCTTTCGTCGTGGAGTCGCGGCGCGCATCTGCTGTGGATCACCGGCCACAAGCGCGAAGGCATCGCGCTCATGGAACGCGCAATCCGGAGCGGCGCGCCATTTGCCGAAAACACCGCGTGGTGCCGCGTGCGCCTCGCGACGATGCTGCTCCACGACGGCGCACTGGTGCCTGCAGTTCAGGCGATCGAGCCCGCGTTGAAAAGTGCGCCGAACGATTCTGAGGTGCTGCTCGCTGCTGGCCGGATCGCTGCCGCGCACGGTGACTTCGCGAGTGCGC
This sequence comes from Chthoniobacteraceae bacterium, assembly GCA_031425095.1. Taxonomy (GTDB): domain Bacteria; phylum Verrucomicrobiota; class Verrucomicrobiia; order Chthoniobacterales; family Chthoniobacteraceae; genus JANNXQ01. The sequence goes on along the minus strand of JANPIS010000522.1, from coordinate 19,288 downwards.
GGAAGTATTTCGAGCGAATGCTAGAGCGCGGCGAGAATCACGACGCTCTCGTCGCGCTCGGTGATCTCTGCTCGGTGGAAAGTGATCCCGCCGGCGCGGAGGCGTACTTTCTGAGAGTCGAGGCGCTGCACACCGCGAACCGCGCGACCGGCGTCCACGATCACACGAGCATGGCCAAGTTTTACGCCGATCACGATCGCCGGCTGGACGAAGCGCTGAAGCTCGCCGCGGAGCACGCAGACACGCCCAATGTGCTCGAGGCCGATGTGCTCGCATGGGTCTGTTTCAAAGCCGGAGACCTGCCCCGCGCGATCGCGACGATGAAGAAAACACTCAGCCAGAATACTCCCGACCCCGAGCTGCACTTCCACGCCGGGATGATCGCCGCCGCGGCCGGTGACCACCCCGCGGCCGAGCGTCACCTGCAAACGGCCCTCGCCATGAACCCGCGCTTCCACCCGCTGCATGCCACCGTGGCCCGTGAGACGCTCGATCGACTCAACGCCGAGCGCCACTCCACGGCGCTGATCGCGCGCTGATCCGCGCCGCGGCTACAGCAGCTCCGCCAGCTTGCGGCGGTCGGCCTTGCCGTTGGCCGTCATCGGGAAAGCATCCACGTAGAGAAACTTTCGCGGGACCATGTACGCGGGCAGCCGCTCGGCGAGTCGCGTCTTGAGCTGCGCGGTGAAGGCAAAATCGGAGCCGGTCTTTTCCACGGCGAGCACCACGATCGCGGCGAGGCCATCGATGCGCTCCTGCTTCATCACGGGGAGGACCACCGCATCGGCGATCTCCGGCAGCGCGCGCAGGTTCGCTTCGAGATCACCCAGCTCGATGCGATAGCCATTCACCTTCACCTGACTGTCCATGCGGCCCTCGAAGAAGATGAGTCCGTCGCGCTCCCGGCCCCAGTCGCCGGTGCGATAGGCGGGCGCATTCTGGTATCGGAAAAAGGCGCGCTCCGTGAGGTCCGCGCGGCGGAGATAGCCCGGGCTCACATTCGCACCGGCGATCACGATTTCGCCTCGTTCACCTTCCGCGACGCGTTCCCGCTGCGCATCGAGGATCACGACCTGCGTGCCAGGCATCGCGCGCCCGACCGGAAGCGGCGACCACTTTTCCAGCACGTCGCGATCGATGCGGACGGAGGTGGTCGCGACGGTCGCCTCCGTCGGGCCGTAGGTATTCCAGACTTCGGCGCGCGGGAAACGCTCGAGCAACTGCAAGGCCGTCTCCGGCGCGAGCGTCTCCCCGCAGAAAAGGAAGCGCTGCAGCGTCGGCAGCATCGGTTCGGCGAAAGTTTTTTCGATCAGGCACATCTGTGCGAAGGACGGCGTCGAGACCCACGTCGTGAGCTGCGCGACGTGGAAGGCTTCGTAGAGCCGCTTGAGATTCGCGACGTGATCCTTCGTCACACTGAAGAGTGTGCCCCCGGTGACGAGGCTGCAGTAGAGGTCCATGACCGAGAGGTCGAAGGAGAACGGCGCCTGATTCAGGAACACTTCCGCCTGCGGCGCGAAATGCTGCTCGGCCGTCATCCACGCGAGGAAATGCTCGAGATTCCCCAGCGTGATCACGACGCCCTTGGGCTCGCCGGTGCTGCCGGACGTGAAGAGGATGTAGAATGGCTCGTCACGCTGGACGTGACGCTGCGGGCCCGTGCGCGGCGTGGCGACGATCTCCGCGACGCGTGCCGGCGTGAGTGTCACGGCGGCGCCGGCAGTGGCGACGATGCGCTCGACGCGCTGCGGCGGGATCGAAAGGTCGATTGGCACATAAGGCCGGCCCGATTTCACCGCACCGAGAAAGGCGACGAGCATTTCGGTCTCCTTATGGCCATGCACCGCGACGGGCGCACGGCTGTCGCCGAACTCAGCATCGAGCCAGGCCGCGACCGTGTCCGAACGCTCCCGCAGTTCGCCGTAGGTCAGCGTGTGGTGATCGCTGATGTGCGCGGGCCGATCGGGAGCGAGATGCGCCCACAAGTCGATTTGTTCGAGGAGATGCACGGCGACGTCAGAACTCCTGATAGACAAACGGCGGGGTGGAGAAATCGCCGCGCCCATAGATCGCCACGAGTCCGGCGATGATCGCGAGATAGTAGGCCGTCAAGAGCACGACCCGCAGTCGCGGATGCACCGCCAGCCAGTGTGTGATCGTCTTCACGCCGCGAGCCGGCGGAGCACATCCTCCACCAATTTGCGCGGGGTGGCCCACGCCTCGCGCTCGAATTCGGCCGGCGAAATCTCGACACCGAGCTGCTCGCCGAAGGCGACGATGAGCTGCACCGTCTTCATCGAGTCGAGGATCTGCAGATCGTAAAGCGCGAGGTCACGATCAGTTCGGACTTCGTCGGTCTCCGCCACCTCAGCGAGGACGTTCAGAATTTTTTCGGTAGGGTCGGTCGTGGTCATATTGGGGGAGGGAGGCCGTTACAGGTTCGTTAATCTCCCGTGGAAGAAATCGTCGAGCATCTTGTTGTAGAAGGCCCAACCTTTCGCACCGAGATGATCGAGGTTGTCGGAGAAAAAATCGGGGTCGTCTTCGTTTTGGCGGAAATACACGAGCGGCGCGCCGTGCTCCGTTGTGATCTTCCGGAGCCGCGATTCGTAGGCGCTGCGCGCGCTTTGCGAGACGCCAGTGGTCTCGAGATCGCGGGCGTGGACAGGCATGCTCAGGATCAGAGGTTGCGCGCCGAGTTCGTCGAGCGCGCGGAGCATCAGCTCGAGGTCCGTCCACTCGTCGGCGCGGGCGAGAGTCTGGAGGAACTGCTTGTCGCGCGAACCTTTTGGCCGCTTCGCGAGCACCGGCTGTTTCCGGGCAGTCGCTTTCATGCGGCGACTCAGTTCATCGGCGCGTTTGAAGATCTCCTTCCAGTTCAGAACCTGGCGCCGGCGCACTCGCTCCGGCTCATCGTGCAAATCCGAGAGATGCCCTGCCGTGGCAAAATGATCCTGGGCGCGCCCGATCCCGCGGTGAAGCTGCCCGAGCGGCAGCAGTGCGGTGTAGAGCACACGATCCCAAGCGGTGTCACCAGCCAGCCTCAGGAGCACGCTCCGCAGCAGCCAGTCGTCATCCACAGTCTTCGGATATTCCAGCATCCGCCGCGCGGCATCGCGGCGCAGTTCACGGGTGAGTGATCCACTCAAAGCCAGCTCGGTGGCCTGAAGCGTGGAGAAATTTCCAGCGTAGTAGCCGGGATCAACCTCCTCCGCGAAGTACGAACTGGGTGATAGGGAGATCGCGACCTTCCTCCCACGCAGATCTTCTCCGACAGCAGCGAGTTTCTGGAGGACGGCCAGCGCGGTGGTGCCCGCTTTGCCCACCGGGAAGACACGAAAGCCAGTCGGGAACTCCTCGAAAAACTCGCCAGCCGTATTCGGCACCTGCTGCACGAGTTCGGAGCTGCCGTAGAGCACGAGCAGATCGTCCTGTTCGAAGGCCTGCTTTTGCAACGCGACGCCGTGCAGCTTCGGATCGGAAAAATCCGTGATCAGATCGTGCACATGCCGCCGCTCGAGCCTCTGCGCCCACCACAAGCCAACTGCGAGCGGAAGCGCGGCAATGAGCAGCGCCAAAAGTGCGGCGATAAGGTGAGGACGGCCAGGGGGAGCGTCGGAAGACACGGGAGCGAAGGTGTCCACCGCCGTGTTTTTTGCAACCACCGCGATGGACAGGCTTCGCCAGGACCGCTTTTTTTCCAAGGCAACTGGGCTTCGGAGGTGTTAAGGACTCCCTCAGACATGAATCCCCTGGAAGCGCGCATCAAATACAAGTTCAGGAACTCGCTCCTGCTCGCGGAGGCTTTGACGCACCCGAGTCTTGGCCACGAGACGCAGCGGCATCATTTTGACAATCAGCGTCTGGAATTCCTCGGCGACGCCGTGCTGCAGCTCATCTTTACCGAGTATCTCTACGACAAATACGAAACGCTCCCAGAGGGGTTTCTCACCAAGATCCGTGCGCGGATCGTCTCGCGCGAAGGCTTGCGCCTCCTGGCAGAGCGTATCGGCATCGGGCGCTACCTCATGATGGGCCGCGGCGAAGAAGCCAGCGGCGGACGTGATCGCCCGTCCACGCTTTCCGACGCGTATGAAGCACTCATCGGCGCGATCTATCTCGACAGCGACTTCGTGACCACGCGGCGCATCGTGCTCGCGGAATCCCGTGAACTGCTCGACGAACTCGAAGTCGATCCGCCAGACACCAATCCGAAAGGCCGCCTGCAGGAGTTGCTGCAATCTCTCTCTCCGCAGAGCCCGACGTATCCGATCATCGATCAATCTGGTCCAGAGCATCAGAAGCGTTTCGTCGCGAAGATTGTGTGGGGCGGACGCGAGCTCGGGGAAGGAACCGGACGAAGTAAAAAAGAGGCCGAGACCGCTGCGGCGCGCGATGCCTTGGCGCGGCAATTGTGGACGAGTCCGAACAGCGCCAACGAAACTTCGAACAACGTGCCAACAACTCTTGAAAAGGCCCAGCAACCGGTGATGTGAGCTCTTTCCTCGCCGGGTCTGGCGAGTCGCTGGCGGGTTGTTCGCAGGCTCGGATCGGCATGGAACGCAGAGCCAGACGGTGTGGAGCGTCCTGAGGCCAAGTTCTTCACAAGATTAAGATGAAGAGAATGGTTTCCTAAAAAATATCTCTCCTCAGTACCGTGTGAGTAAGTCGTCGCGCCTTGCGCACACCACACCGGCTGAGACTATCGTTGGATCGCATGAATCCTCACCGCACTGACGTCGATCTCGGGCCGCGTTCCTATCCGATTCTCATCGGCGCTCAGATGCTCGACGGTCTCGGCCCACTACTGCGCGAGCATGTGCTGCGGCAGACGAATGCATTCGTAATCACGAATCCGGTGGTGGGTGGGCTGTATTTCGATCGACTACAGACGAGCCTTGAGCACGAGGGGTTTGCCCGCGTCGTGCGGCACGACATTCCGCCGACGGAGGAAGGGAAGAGCTGGGATGTCTTCAGCGGGGCATGTGCGGCGTTGCTCGAAAACTTTCCCGACACCGGAGCGATCCCACTCGTGCTGCTGCTCGGGGGTGGAGTGGTCGGCGATCTCGGAGGCTTCGCGGCCGGGGTGTTTCGACGCGGGATTCCGTTTGTGCAGATACCGACGACGCTGCTCGCGGCGGTCGATTCGAGCGTTGGAGGGAAGGTCGCGGTGAACTTTGGCGGCGTGAAGAACATCATGGGGATCTTCAATCAGCCGCGTCTCGTGGTGTGCGACCTGGAGTTGCTGCGCACGCTGGACCCGCGCGAAGTGCGGAGCGGGGCCAGTGAGGTGATCAAGTATGGAGCGGTGTGTTCACGCAGACTCTTTGAGCAGCTCGAGGCCGGCGATCTGGAGCGGATGCTCGCGCTCGAACCGAAGGTGCTGGCCGACGTCGTGGCGCAATGCGTGGAGCTCAAGGCGCGAGTGGTGGAAAAGGATGAGTTCGACAAGAAGGGTATTCGCAACGTGCTGAACTTTGGACACACCATCGGACACGCGCTGGAACTGAGCGCCGACTACGCGCTGACGCATGGCGAGGCGATCGCCATCGGGATGCTGGCCGCGACGCGCCTCGCGCTCGCGGTCGGAGCCTGTGAGCAGGAGTTTCACACGCGCCTGCAGTCCCTCATCGAGCGGGCTGGCCTGCCCACGCACTTTCCCGATGCACCGGGATTGTTCGACCGAATCATCCGCGCGCTGCAGATGGACAAGAAGTTCCGCGATGGGCGGAATCTTTTCGTCCTGCCGACAGGCGTAGGCTCATGGCGCCAGGAGCAGGATCTCGACTGGGGCCTCGTCAACGAAGCGGTGCGCGCTAGCTTGGAGTAGCGCCGCCAGATTCAGAGCACGCCGCGCAGGACGAGCGCCGCGACGACGATGGCAAGGACGATGCGGTAGTAGCCGAAAGGCTGAAGGCCGTGCTTTTGGAGGAAAGCGACCATCCATTTCACGGCGAGGAAGGCCGACAGCCAGGCTGCGAAGCAGCCCAGGAGCATGGCTGGGATGCTGTAGTTGTCGAAGAGCACACCGTAATTCTTCAAGAATTTATAGCCGGCAGCCGCGGTGAGCGTGATCATGCCGAGGAGAAAGCTGAACTCGACCGCGGCGATCATCTGCAGCCCGCAGAGCAGCCCGGCCACGATGGTCATGAGGCTGCGGCTGGTGCCGGGCCACATGGCGACGCACTGGAGCAGGCCAATGGTCACGGCGATGCGCGGCGTGATCTGCTCAAGTGTAAGGCCGCTGCCGCTGGTGCCAGGCGCCGCGTTGCGCTTGAACCATGCGACCGCAAGAATGGCAACACCGCCGCCGAACCACGCCGCCACCGTGGGCCACAGGCCGGTGAGCAGGGCATCGATCCGCTTTTCCAGCAGCAACCCGATGATCGCTGCCGGGATGAAGGCCAGCAGGATATTGCGCACCAGCAGAAGGCCCTGCGGATTCTTCCCCGTGAGGCCCTCGGCCATGCCGCGGGCTTTCTGAAAGTAGAGCCCCAGCACGGCTAGAATCGCCCCCGCCTGGACGACAATGGCAAAGGCTTTGGAGGCATCACTCTCCGGGATACCCATGGCCCGCTGCGCGAGCAAGATGTGCCCGGTGCTGCTCACCGGGAGGTATTCCGTGACGCCCTCCACGATCCCGATGATCAGCGCCTGCCACCAGTTCATGGTCGCGGCATCGGCCGCCGCGGCGAGAGTCAGCACTGGCCGTGTCCTTAGATGGCGTCCTCGCCGCGTTCCTCGGTGCGAATGCGGATGGTTTCCTCGATCGGGAGGACGAACACCTTGCCGTCGCCGATCTTCCCCGTTTTCGCGGCACTCACGATGGCCTTCACGATCTTCGCCACATTGTCGTCCGCGACGACCACTTCAAATTTCACCTTCGGCAGAAAATCGACGGTGTATTCGCTGCCGCGGTAGATCTCGGTGTGGCCCTTCTGCCGGCCAAAGCCTTTCACCTCGGTCACGGTCATGCCTTCGACTCCGGCTTCCGTGAGGGCTTCTTTGACGTCTTCGAGCTTGAAGGGCTTGATAATGGCCTCGATTTTTTTCATGCGGCGGCCATTGCTATCGAGTGGCGTTCGATTGGCAAGGAGACACTGATGGCGCGGCTCACAGCTTGAGTCGCGGATCGTCCGCGAGAAGTGCGTCGAGCGTTGGCCAGCCGCCGGCGTCGTCGAGGGCCTGGAAAGCGTGCAGGTAGACGGTGACCACCGCCGGGTCGTGCTTCGCCAGCAGCGCGGTCGCGGCTTCCTTGAGCTTTTCCTGCGAAGGTGCGGCGGGCACTTCCTCGATCGTGCCGTTGTCGTCGTGGGGAATGCCAAGGCTGTCGAGGAAGTCGCAGAGCATTCCCGAATGCGCGCTGACGAGCCAGATCTGGAGGAGCTGTGCGGCGACGCCGTCATTGACCTTCTTCCCCAGCACGTCGCGCATCCATGCGTGGCGCTCCGGCCGCGGCTTCCGCTCGATGAAAACGCCGCGCAGTTTGCGCTGCTTGGCGAGCGTCTCGATCGTCGCCTTGTAGAGCCGCTTTTCCTTTTCATGCAGGAACATGAAGAGTTGCTCAGCGCAGGGCGCCGGCATGCGGGCAAAAATCTCGTGGGGACTCAGCATACGTTGGGGAGCGCGGAGGCTACGGATCGGGACCCGGGATGCAAGCCCCGCATCGGCTCGCGTGTCTGCTGTGGGTGCGGAGCGACGCCGGAAATGCCCAGCTCGCGACAGCTAGAATGCGTAGGTCGCCGTCTCGGTCGGTTCGATGAACTCGGCCCGCTCGACTTCGACGTCACGCTTCAGCACCTTGCCGAGCTCGCCAGCCAGTGCGCCGGCGATCGCCTTCGGATCGCGATCCTTCACGGGGATTGGAAACGCGCCGCCGTTGCGGTCGTAGCCGAAGATCTGGCCATCCGTCTCCCAGACGCAGTAGGCGTGGCCAGATTTGAGGTCCTTGTAGCGCACCAGCATCACCCGGGACCAAAAATGCCGGTCGAGGTTGTGATGCGAGCGAACGCTGGCGAGATACTGGCAGGCGGAGACGACACAGCCATTGATGACCACGAGCTCATCTTCCCGAGCGTCCTGCAGCACGATCTGAGGTCGGGAGGCAGCACCCGCCTGAAACCCGAGGACGCCAATCATGGCGACGACAAGGAAAGCGAGGAGGGAGTAGCGCCAGTGTCGAACGATGATGCGGGCCATAATTATTAGAATTACGTGCGCCGTTAGATCAGCTATTCAAGAAAGCGTCAATAGCGGCCCTGGTGATTCGCCAGCTCGACCCGATTTTTTTCCCTTTCAGCTCTCCCGCGTCGAGCGACTGGAGCACATCGGCCTCGGTGACGCCGAGGACTTGAGCCGCCTCGGCTGGGGAGAGCAGCGCTGGAGTTCCAGCGGCTTGCGCGGGCAGCGGAGGCGGAGTTCCCGCGGCCGGGGTCGCCTGCGGGCCAGTGATGCCGCCGGGCTGATTCATCATCTGCTGCGCCATCGCGAAGCCCATCGCCATCTCGGCCGCCGCGCCACCCGCGCCACCGCCCTCGCCCTTGCCCATGCCCTGGGCCATTTGGAATTTCACGTAGTCATTCAGATTCCCGACCGCCGCCATGGACGAACGCTTGTCGATCGCCTGCTCGACTTCGGGCGGCACGCTCACGTTTTCCAGGATGAAGCTCGGGAACTCGATGCCGTATTTCGCTTTCGTGATCGGGTTGATGATCGGCAGCAGCGCCTCGCCGAGCTCGCTGTAACGCGAGGCCACGTCGAGGACGGGCACCTTCGCCTCCGCGAGGGCTTCGCTGAAAAGGCTGACGATCCGCGAACGCATGGTGTCGCCGAATTCATCGAGGCGGAAATGCTGATCGCTGCCGGCGACTTCCTTGAGGAAGAGTTTTGGATCGACGATGCGGAAATCGAACGTCCCAAAGGCGCGCAGGCGCACGATGCCGAAGTCGTTATCGCGCATCATCACCGGATTCGCCGTGCCCCACTTATTGCCGGTGAAGAGCCGCGTGTTCACATAGTACACGTCGGTCTTGAAGGGCGTGTTGAAGCCGTACTTCCAGCCCTTGAGCGTGCTCATCACGGGGATGTTTTCCGTGGTCAGCGAGTGTTTGCCAGGGCCAAAGGTGTCGCCGAACTGGCCCAGGTACACGAACTGCGCGACCTGCGATTCCCGCACGATGAGCTGCGCACCGTTCTTGATCTCCTTGTCGTCGTCCGGCCAGCGGTAGCTAAGGGTGTCACGTGAGTCATCCGTCCATTCGATGATCTCGATCAGTTCCCCTTTGATGAAGTCCATGAGGCCCATTGGTGTGTGTCCTTTCTGAGGTGGTTGGAGGGTTGAGGTGAGCTCTGCGAGCGTAGTTGCAGGCGGCTCGCGGTCAATGCGATTCCCGGGCGGAAGCTGGAGATTGCAGCCCTCGCGGCCGGTCGGCGGCTTTCGAGCAGGATGGTTCGCCGTTCCGCAGACGTCACCTTTCTGCGACGCAGATGCCATGTCGGCGCCCGCCAGAATTCCAAACGCCATGAATGTCACGGATCCGCCGTATCCGACGCACAAGCTTTACGGTGCATGGCTTGTCCGCATTGAACGCCCGATGGCAGAAAGCTCGCGGCTCATCCGAGCCGTCCTTCGCACGCTGCACCAACCAACTCCTTCATGAAAAAGCACCGCCCATTCATCCTCTCTGCCGCCATCGCCCTCACCCTCGCCAGTGCGGTCGACGCCCAGATCCAAGGTCCGAGCACCGGCTCTACGCCCTATGCCGTCCCGACCCATCCGGACGTCATCACCCGTTCGATCTTCACCGTCGATAACACCGGCGCGAATCCCGACGACCAGGTTGGCGGCTACGGCATGGTCGGCATCCCGGATGGTCTCGGCGCCTTCGACAATGGTAACGGCACCTTCACCGTGCTGATGAACCACGAGATCGGTTCGACCGCCGGTGTGGCCCGCGCCCATGGCAATGCCGGTTCGTTCGTTTCCAAGTGGACGATCGATAAGAACACGCTCGCGGTCACGGGCGGCAGTGACTTGATTCAAAATTTCAATCTCTGGAATGGCGCCAGTTACCCGACTTATAACGCCGGATCTCCAGCCCCGTCGGCCCTGGCCATGGGTCGCCTCTGCTCCGCGGATCTTCCGGCTGTGGGTGCATTCTCTTTCGGCAGTCTCGGCACCACCGAGCGGATTTTCATGAATGGCGAGGAAATCGGCAACGAAGGCCGGGCTTTCGGTCACATCGCCACGGGCGTGAATGCAGGGACGACTTACGAGCTCCCAGCGCTCGGTAAATTCTCCTGGGAAAACTCCGTGGCCAGCCCGCTCCCGCAGGCGAAAACCATCGTCATGGGTCTCGACGACAACGGCGGCTCGAACCTCGGCGTTTACATGTACGTCGGCACCAAAACGAACAGCGGCACCGAAGTGGACAAAGCCGGCCTGACCAATGGCCTGCTCTACTCGATCAAAGTCGATGGCGGCGCGCCCCAGGTCGAGGATCGCACGACCGAGCTCGGCATCGGAGCCGGGAGCAAACCCTTCAGCCTCGTCCTCGGCCCCAATGCAGGAAATGTCACCAACACCACCGGGCTCGCTTTGGAAAATCACAGCATCGGTGCGGGCACGACCGACTTTCTCCGCCCGGAAGACGGCGCCTGGGATACGATTAACCCTGACGTGTTCTACTTTGCTACGACCGATCGCTACGACCAGGTGAAGGATGGCGTCGGCGCACAGGTCGGCCGCACCCGACTTTGGAAGCTGGATTTCTTTGACATGGCCAATCCCGAACTGGGTGGCGACATTAGCTTGTTGCTGGACGGCACAGAGGCGACCCAGATGATCGATAACCTGACGGTGGATATCGATGGAAACATCCTCCTCCAGGAAGATGTCGGCGGTCAGGCGCACAACGGCAAACTCTGGCGTTACAACCCAAACACCGACTCGCTCACCATGCTCGCCAAACACGACCCAGCGCGCAATGGCGACATCGGGGTGGGGACGACCGGGCCGTTCAATAACGACGAGGAATTTTCCGGCGTCATCGACATCACCAATATCATGGCCGGCAGCGCCCTGAATTCCGGAAACCCGAACGAACGCTGGTATCTCCTGGACGACCAGCAGCACTACGGCATCGCGGGTGCGCAGGTCGAAGGCGGACAGCTCATCGCCGTGCAAGTCGTTCCCGAGCCAACCGCGGCGATCTCCGTGATCGGCGGCCTCGGCATGCTCCTCGGCCTCCGCCGTCGCCGGGCATGATCCTTGAGAAAACCTCACGATTCGAGTACTGACTCACAGGGGTCCCTCGCCAGGTGCGGGGGATCCCTGCTCACTTTCCGATGAAGCTTCACTCATTTATCCAAAGGGGATTCGCCGTCTTGGTCACGGCGCTTCCCTGCGCGCCCGAGGCTTCGGCGGATAGCGTCACGATTTCCCCCTTTCGCGATACGACCCTTTTTGAGTCGGACCCGAATGCCAATCTGGGGAACTCCGACCTCGTCGCCGGGAGCGTTGCGGGCGGGGCAAAGGCGCGGGGACTTTGGGAGTTCGATATCCCCGCTTCGATTCCCGCCGGCAGCATCATCGACAGCGTCCTCTTCGAAGTCGGCGTTATCCGACAATCCAATCTCAATCAGCCGAGCGCCTATGCGCTGCATCGATTTTTGAAAGACTGGACCGAAGGCTCGGGCGGTACTGGCGCCGGCTCGAACGGTTCTCCAGCGCTGGCCGGCGAGACGACTTGGAACAGCCAGTTCTCGGGCACCACGCCATGGAGCGTCCCGGGTGGTCAGGCGGGCGTCGAATATACCGCCACCGCGAGCGCGACAGGGCCCAGCATCAGCTCCGCCAATATCACCTACGCCATCTCCTCGACGCCCGCGCTTGTCGCCGATGCACAGGCCTGGCTCGACGCCCCGGCAGGGAATCACGGCTGGTTTTTTCTCGCGACGAATGAGGCCACCGGTGGGACCGCCCGGCGCTTTTCGTCGAGCGAAGCACCGGGTGCCGGCCTTTCGCCAAGAATCACCGTGCAATTCACGCCCGTCCCCGAACCGGCCGGCCTCGGCTCAACACTCGGCGGAGCTGCCGCGCTCCTCGGACTCCACCGCCGCCGCCGTCGATAGCGCTTTTGCGTTCGGTAACGTAGATCCACGGCTCGTTCCAATCCCATTCCGGAAGGGACTTGCCCATCCGGCCTCATTGCACCATCTACCCCGCACACACTTTGTAGAAAACTACAGCCCGCTTCGGACCCCAGCCGGAGCGGGCACTTTTTTGCCCCACTTCCTGAGTGCCAACGAACATGCCGTTGACAGAATATACCAATAATAGAATATACATGGCTTGTGCCAGATACCGCTTCCCTCATTCAAATCTATCAGTGCTTCTGCGATGAGACGCGGCTGCGCATCCTGAATGCGCTCAGCCGCGGACCGCTCTGCGTGTGCCATCTCCAGGAGCTGCTGGATGAAGCCCAGGTGAAGGTCTCCAAACATCTCGGCTACCTGCGGGCCAAGGGACTGGTGGAAGCGGCGAGACATCAGAACTGGATGATCTACTCCCTGCCGAAGCGCCGTTCGCCGGAGCTCGAGGCGAATCTGCGTTGCCTGCAGGACTGCGTGCAGAGCCACCCGATCTTCAAGAGCGACCTGCGCCGGCTGGAAGTGCTCCGGCCGAAAACCGGATGGCTCGAGGAAGTGTGCTGCGCAAGCCCAGCGCGGAAACGGAAGTAGCGAACCCTCTTACCCAGCATCACCCATATGAAACTAACCCAAGTCACGAGTAACCTGCGGCAGTCTCCCGATCACGAGCTTACCTTCGTCCTCGCCAAGGACGTATGCCCCCCGCAATTCGCCAGCGCCGGCTGTTGCACGCCCGGCGGAGGCTGCTGCTAGGCGCGACCGGCCATGTCTGAGTCTATCGCCCAAAAGATGTCCTTCCTCGACCGTTACCTGACGGTCTGGATCTTCGTCGCCATGGGATTCGGCGTCCTGCTCGGCAGTTTCGTGATCAAAGACCCAGAGGCTTTCTTCGCACCGATGACGGTGGGCACGACGAATATCCCCATCGCCATCGGTCTCATTCTCATGATGTATCCGCCGCTGGCGAAGGTGAAGTATGAGCAACTGCCCAAGGTCTTCGCGGATCGTCGCATACTCGGCTTGTCGCTCTTCCAGACTTGGTTCATCGCGCCGACACTTATGACGGGGCTGGCGCTTCTGTTCCTGCACCACCGTCCCGATTACATGGTCGGGCTCATCCTCGTGGGGATCGCACCGTGCATCGCGATGGTGCTCGTCTGGAATGAACTGGCGCGCGGTAATACCGAATACGCCGCGGGTCTCGTCGCGGTGAACAGCGTTGCACAGATCCTCTTCTACAGCATCTATGCGTGGATCTTCGTGACCTTGGTGCCGCCGCTCTTTGGCGTCGCGGGTATCGTGGTCAGCATCGGCCGCATGGACATTTTCTGGAGCGTGATGACTTACCTCGGCATCCCATTTGTCGCCGGGATGATCAGCCGCTTCCTGCTGATGCGCTGGAAGGGGCGTGAATGGTACGAAAAGCGCTTCATCCCGCGGATCGCGCCGCTCACCCTGCTCGCCCTGCTCTTTACGATCGTGGCGATGTTCACGTTCAAAGGGCAGAAACTCGTTTCGCTCCCGTTCGACGTGCTGCTTATCGCCGCCCCGCTCACGATCTACTTTGTGGTCATGTTCTTCGTCAGCTTCTACCTCGGGAGGAAGCTCGGAGCCGACTACAGCCGCACCACCACCCTCGCCTTCACCGCCGCGGGTAATAACTTCGAGCTGGCTATTGCCGTGGCCATCGCGGTCTTCGGCATTAGTTCCGACGTCGCCTTCGCGGCTGTCGTCGGCCCGCTCATCGAAGTGCCCGTCCTCCTCGCCCTCGTCCACGTGGCGCTTTTCTTTCAGCGCAAGTATTTCGGCCACGAGCTCGCGCCCGCCTCTGCTTCAGTGCTTGCCGCGGCCGCCGCCGGCTGTCCGCCACCCATCCGCCCATGACCAAGCCACTCGTCCTGATCCTTTGCACGGGCAATTCGTGCCGGAGTCATCTCGCGGAGGGCATCCTGCGCGCCGCGGCGGGCGATCTCGTGGAAGTCGCCAGTGCTGGCTCAAAGCCCGCCGGCTACGTGCATCCTCTCGCGATCCGCGCGATGCAGGAGATCGGCATCGATATTTCCGGCCATCGCTCAAAGCACCTCAGCGAGTTTCTTGGCCTTCCGGTGCGGACGGTGATCACCGTCTGCGGCCATGCCGATCAGGCATGCCCGATCTTTCCCGGCCAGGTGCATCAGCACCACTGGGGTTTTGACGATCCGGCGCACGCGAAGGGCACCGAGGACGCGCAGCTCGCCCTTTTCCGCCGAGTGCGCGACGAGATCCGGCGCGTCTTCGAGGCCTACGCCGCAGGACTGCGGGAAGCGGTGCGGTAACGATGGCTCACTCATTGTAGGCGGTCTCGCCGTGTTCGCCGATGTCGAGGCCAGTGTGCTCGGCTTCGGGATCGACGCGCAGGCCGATGACGACGGCGATGACCTTCAGCAGGATGAAGGTGATCACGGCACTGGCCACGAAGGTCGCGGCGACGGCGATGAGTTGATTCACGAATTGCGCGCCGCCGCCGGCCAGCGAGGCGGGCTGCCCGTCGCGGAGAAACGTTGATGCGATGAGCGGATTCACCTCGCTGCTGGCGAGGAAGCCGAGGAGCAGCATGCCGACGATCGAACCGACGCAATGCACGCCGAAGACATCGAGTGAGTCGTCGTAGCCAAAGCGCGCTTTCACTTTCGCTACTGCGAAGTAACACGCGATGCCACCGCATAAGCCGATGAGCGCGGCGCTCGGGATGGTGACGAAGCCGCTCGCCGGGGTGATGGTCGCCAGCCCGGCGACCATGCCTGAGGCGGCACCGAGCACGCTGGGCTTGCCTTTCCCGAACCACTCCACGCCAGCCCAACCGAGTCCGCCCATGGCCCCGGCAAAGTGCGTCGCGCAGAAGGCGCTCGTGGCCAGCGCTCCGCTGGAGAGCGCGGAGCCGGCGTTGAAGCCGAACCAGCCGACCCAGAGCAGACCCGCGCCGATGAGCGAGAGCACCACGCTGTGCGGCAGCATCGGCTCACGCGGAAAGCCGCGGCGTGGGCCGAGCACCAGGGCACAGACGAGCGCTGCCGCACCGGAGGAAATGTGGACGACGGTGCCGCCCGCGAAATCGAGTACGGGGATTTTCCCGCCGAGCGCCCAATTGAAGAAGCCACCCTTGCCCCAGACCATGTGTGCGAGCGGGAAATAGACGAGCGTTGCCCAGCCGATCATGAACAGCACGTAGGCGCTGAATTTCATCCGCTCCGCAAATGCCCCGGTGATCAGGCCCGGGGTGATGATCGCAAACATGAGTTGATAGATCATGAAGGTCTGGTGCGGGATCGTCGCGGCGTAGTCCGCATTCGGCGCTCCGCCGACGCCGCGGAGCAGGAAATACTGCATGGGATTGCCGAAGAAGGCGTTCCCTTCGCCGAAGCTCATGCTGTAGCCGTAGAGCAGCCAGAGCAGCGACATCAGCGACATCAGGAAGAACGACTGCATCATCGTCGCGAGCACATTTTTGCTGCGCACGAGTCCGCCGTAAAAGAGCGCGAGGCCGGGGCCGGTCATCATCAGCACGAGGGCGGAGCTGGCGAGCATCCAGGCATTGTCGCCCGTGTCGATTTTCGGCGGGGCGTCCTGCGCATGTGCGGCGGAGGCGAGGGTGAGGAAGGCGAGGAATCCGGGCACGAGGCCGCGGCACGACGAGGGGCGTAAGTGATTCATATGGGGAGCGATCGGGGAAAATCGCGAGCGCCCGATATCGCCAAATTCGAGGGGCTCCAAGCTCCAAAAGTTTTTCGGCCGCACCCCGCGGAGGTTGCGAAAGTCACCCACTTTGAAAATGATCGCACCGCTTGAATTCCACCGCGCAGTTTTCCGCCCGCAAGGAGCCCGGCATCGCAGGGAAAGTTTTCGCGACGTTGTTTTTCGGCGTCTTTCTCGGGATGGGGTGTTTCTTCACCGCGCTGATCGGACGTTCCTTCTGGAGCGTGCTGGAGACGTATCGCTGGACGCAGGCGGATGCGCAGATCGTGACGAGCAGTGCGCGACCGCGGCCGGATGGAGGCGCCCGGGGCTACGAGTTTGCGGTGGAGTATCGCTATGACTCGGGGCGGGACTGGCTCGCGGGTACGCGCTGGTCCACGAAGGAGCCAACCTTCGAGCGCTTCGACGAGGCGCAGCGGCTCGCGGATCGTTTCCGACCCGGAGCGCAGGTGCGATGCTGGCGCGATCCGAACGACGCGCACGCGGTGGTGCTCGAGCGGCAGAGTCCGCTCTTCGGCTTGGTGGTGCTCTTTCCGCTGATCTTCGTTGGCGTGGGCGCGGGCGGGATCTGGGCGATCTGGAGACGGTGGAAACCGGGTGAGCGGCTCGATGAGCGACCCGTCTCCGAACGCGCGCGGCCACGAGTCACCAGCGTCGCGTGGGTGCGCTTCTTTTTTCTGATCTTCTTCGTCGTTGGAGCCGGCGTGCTCTGGGTGCTGACGATCGGGCCGCTGCTCGAGATTCTGGCGGCGCGCGCGTGGGTCGCGACGCCCGCGAGCGTGCTTTCCAGCCGTGTCGTCGCGCAGAGCGACAGCGACGGCAATAGCTACCGCGTGGATATCCTCTACGCGTACACCTTCGACGGCGCGCCCCGGCAATCGAGCCGATACGACTTTTCCCGCGGCTCCTCGAGCGGCTACGGGACGAAAGCGGCAATCGTGCAGAACTATCCCGTCGGCGCGGAGACGACCTGCTACGTGAATCCGCGCGATCCTTCCGAAGCGGTGCTGCGGCGGGAGCCGTTCAAGGCGCTCGGCTTCGGGGCGATTGGTTTCGTTTTCCTCGGGCTCGGGGCCTTCGGCATGGCCGGTGCGCGGAAACTTTCGGGAGCGGCGCAGCCGGCGCGGCTCGATGGATTGCCGGCGACGGCGGTGGAGCCCGCGCCGGCTGGCAGCGTGGTGCTGCAGCCGCAGCAGAGCCGGGTGGGAAAGTTTGTCTTCATCCTGATCTTCGCCGTCATCTGGAATGCGCTGATTGGTTTCTTCGTGCACCTGACGATGGTGCGCGATCCGCAGACGCCGCTCTTCGCGAAGGTTATCGTCGGCGTGCTCGCCCTCTGCGGCGTGGGGCTGATCTGCTCCGTGTTTTACCAGTGCCTCGCGCTCTTCAATCCGGTGGTGCGCCTCGTCGCGAGCGCGCAGTCCATCCCGCTCGGGCGCGACCTGCGGCTCGAGTGGACCGTGGAAGGCCGCGCCTCGCGTCTGCGGCGTCTGCGCATCACGCTCGAAGGTCGGGAAGAGGCCACGTATCGGCGCGGCACGCATACCTACACGGATCGGAATGTCTTCATCCGCTTCGCGCTGCTCGACACCGCCGACCGCGCCGAGATCGAGACCGGGCACAAATCCTTCCCCATTCCCGCCGGCGCGATGCACACCTTCGAGGGACGGCACAACAAGGTCGTCTGGCGTCTCCACATCGCCGGCGAAGTGCCGCGCTGGCCCGACATCGACGATGAGTATCCCATGACCCTCCTGCCGCAGGAGCTGAAATCCTAAATCTGACATGCTGCAGTTCGGCCTCCGCGAAAACCGCACGACGTACTCCCCCGGCGAAGAACTGGTCGGCACTGCGCTTTGGGAATGTGATTCGCCGCCTGCGCTGGCCGAGATCCGCCTCGTCTGGAGCACGAAGGGCAAGGGCAGCGAGGATGCTGCGGTCGTCGAGCGAGTGACGTTCGACGCCCCGCAGGCCGGAGACACGCGCCCTTTCACGCTCCGCCTTCCCGCGTCGCCCTACAGCTTTTCCGGCAAACTCATCTCGCTCGTCTGGGCCGTGGAGCTCGTCCTGCAGCCAGGAAATCGCTGTGAACGTCGCGAAATTGTCGTGGCTCCGAACGGAGCCGAGGTGCTGCTGCCGCGGAGTACGGAAAAAATTTAGAGCCGGAACTTCTTCAGCCGCAGGCGCAGGGTGCCGCGGTCGGAGATTCGCCTTGGTCGCGCGGCAGCATACCTGCTAGTGGATTGTCGGTAATGGACCTACAAACGCCAGAGCTGACCGCCCTCCTGCCGCGCGAAAATCCATTCTGCGTCGAAGCCGTCGAGAATCTCAAAATGCGCCTCCCCGGCGGCATGACTTGGGACAGCCTGCTCGCCAAGCTCGAGGCCAATAAATGGATCGGTTCCATCGTCGGACCGCAAGGGTCCGGAAAGACCACGCTGCTCGAACAACTCGTGCCGCGGCTGGAAAACCGCGGCTTTCGTCCGCACTTCTGCCGGCTCACCACGGAGAGCAAGCAATCTGACAAGGACGCGCTCGTCGCCGCCGTGCGCGAACTGCGCGCGCCCGACATCCTCCTGCTCGATGGCGCCGAGCAGCTTTCCACCCGGCAATGGCTGCCGCTGCGCGTGGCCGTCGATTCGCTCGCGGGTTGCATCGTCACTCTGCACCGCACCGGCCGGCTCCCGATCGTCGTTCAGACCGAGACGACACCCGCGTTGCTCACGGAGCTGATCCACGAACTCACCGGCAGCAGCCTGCCTCCGGGCGAGACCGCGACCTTGCTCTCGCGCCATCGCGGGAATGTGCGCGACTGCTTCCGCGAGCTCTACGACCGCTGCGCGGAGTAGGCGACGGGCGGTGGAGCGCGTCGCGCGCTGAAGGTGCCCACGAGGGCGGGCTTTCGTTTGCTGCAGCGGAAACGTCGTTTCCAATCCTGTGCTCCACTGGCGTTGACACCCCGGGGTGAACCGCTAGTCTCCGCCCCCTTTCCCTTATGCCCTCGAAAATCTATACCGACAAAGACGCCGACCTTTCCGTGCTGAAAGGCAAGACCTGCGCAGTGCTCGGCTTTGGCTCCCAAGGCCATGCCCACGCGCTCAACCTCAAGGAGTCCGGCGTCAAAGTCATCATCGGGCTTTACCCGGGCAGTAAGTCGCGCGCCGTCGCGGAGGAAAAGGGCTTTCAGGTTTTCGATACTGGCGAAGCGGTGAAGCGGGCCGACGTGATCATGGTCGCGCTGCCCGACACCAAGCAGGCCAAGGCGTTCGAGAAGGACATCCGTCCGAACCTGACCAAGGGCAAGACGCTCGTCTTCAGCCACGGCTTCTCCATTCACTTCAAGACGATCGTCCCGCCGAAGGACGTGAACATCATCATGGTCGCGCCGAAGGGCCCGGGCCACATC
>JANPIS010000521.1:0-11344 GCA_031425095.1 Chthoniobacteraceae bacterium | reverse complement strand
GCGCAAGGCGGTATTCAGCGCGCGCAACCGGAGCTGCGTCTCGATGCGTGCGACCAGCGACGCACGCGTGACCGGTTTGGCCACGAAATCATTCGCGCCCGCGTGCAGGCAGGCCACTTCCTCGGCTTCCCCATCGTGCGCCGTGAGCATGATGATCGGAATCTCGCGCAGCCCCGCCTGCACATGATGCCGCAACGTCGCGCACACCGCGACGCCGTTGAGCCCCGGCATCTGGAAATCGAGCAGCAGAACATCCGGCGGCTCCGCCACCACGCGCTCGACGGCTTCCCTGCCATCCGCCGCCGTCTGCACCACGAAGCCCGAGGCCTCCAGCGTGCGCGCAAGCAGCCGCCGCGAAGCGGCGTCGTCATCCGCCACCAGCACCCGCACGGGCACGGGTGGAGCGGATTCAACGGCGGGTGCCTCGGCGCGCGGATCGTTCATCTCTACGCTACGCACGCCAGCGCCCCGCTGACTGTTCCTCGATTCCCGATATCAAAAAAGGAAAGGCCGCAGCCACCCCTGACTGCGACCTTTCGCGTTTGTCCACCCCTGGACAGGTATAAATTACGACATTCCTCTCCTGCTCCTCATCTTGCCCGCGGCGTCGGCCTTCTCCGCGATCTCGTGGCGACTGAAGATCCCGACGATGCGCATCTCGCGATCGACCACCGGCAGGTAGTGCAGCCCGCGCTCATCCATGAGCAGTCGCGCCGTGGTGCAATCCTCGTCCTCATAACAAAAGACCAGCTCGCGCTTCATGATCTCGCCGACTTTGCTCGTCTTCGGGTCGTGCCCATGGCCGCCGAGTTTCCAGTCGGGATTCTTTTCGTCGACGGTCCCGACGAGCTTGCGGTCCTCCGCCACCGGCCAGGCGCCCGCACCGTGCTCCCGCATCCGCGCGCCGGCCGTGGCCACGGTGTCTTGCGGATTCAGTGCGCCATCCTTTTCGGAGGCGAGGCTTTTCAAAGGGACGGACTTCGCGGCGGCGGGCTTCTTTTTTGATTTAGGTTTTGCAGGCATCTTTGGGTGAGTTGAATCCGCATTTCTGCAATCGGCACCTGGCACCGACGCGGATGTGTGAGGATAAGGCTTGGCTGGCGCCCGCTCTGCTGCCCAGGCCGGCGCTCGATTCCGTGGACGCTTCCATGATGACGAGGGGACCTGCTGACATTGGGGACGAATTTTGCACCGCGGATTAGGTGCAGCCGCGAAGGAGAAAAAGGACGAGCAGGATGGGAATCGGAACGCCGATCAGCCAGAGCACGCCCCAGCCAAGTGCGCCGGATTCGGAATGCGTCTTCGAGGTTTTCATATATCCGTTCTTCGCGATCCGGCATCGCGCTGCGCGTATCAAAATTGTCCTGGCGAGACGACGTGATGGCGTCTCCCTGCGAATTGCCCGGCATGAGCGAACGAGCGCCGAAATCCCCAACATTCCGTGACCGCTTCGATCACTTCTCGGGCAAGACTTCCGAAGCGGCCGGCTCCGTGTGGGCCGTCCTGATCGCGCTCGGAAGTCAAAGACCGCTTCAACGCCGTCCAGCTCCTCGAACAACTCGCCGCCATGCTGCGCCCGCAACTTTAACCCAATCGCCAGTACCCACGGCCCCCCGTGAAAAAACCGATCCCAAAACGGTGTGCGAACTTCAATGCTCCACCGCGGGCGGGAGCGTGAAGATGAAAGTCGCTCCTGCGCCCAGCGTGCTTTCGACGCTTACCGCTCCGCCATGCGCCTCCACGATTTGCTTCACGATCGCGAGGCCGAGGCCCGCGCCGTCCTGGCCGGGATCGCTTTCGAGTTTGTCGAAGACCTTCGGTAGCAGCTCCGGCGGAATGCCGGCGCCATCGTCCTGCACCGTGCAGGTCACGAGGCCGTCCGCTTCCTGCGCGGAGATCACGATCCTGCCGCGGGCCGCGTATTTGCAGGCATTGCCGAGGAGGTTTTGAAAAATCTGCGCGAGCAGACCCGCATCGGCATCCACGAGAAGCGGACGCGGCACGGCGTTGCGGACCTCGATCCCGTCTTTCGCCGCGAGCGGGCTGAGGTCGTGAATGAGCCGCTGCACGAGCGGCCAGAGCTCGAAGTGCCGGCGTTCGGGGCGGAAGACCCCGCCGTCGTCCGCAGGCTGCATATTGGTTTCCATCACGCGTTTCACGAGCGCTTCGAGCCGCTGCAAATTGCGGGCGGCGATGGTGAATAGCTCGCCGACCTCCGCGCGGGCCTTTTCGTCTAGGCAAAGCTCGATCTCCTGATGCACCAGGCCGATCGCATTGAGCGGCGTGCGGAGATCGTGGGCGATGAAGGCGAGATGTTCCCGCTGCTGCTTCTCGCGCTCAATGGCCTGCTGCGAGGCAAAGGCCTCCACGGCCAGCGCGATCGCTTCATCGATGCGCCGATTGATGATCCGCGCCGCGCCGCCGGCCAGGATCAGGCCGTGGCGTTCGGCGATGGTCTGGAAGGCCTCGCGCAGGACGTGATATTCCGCCACCACTTCCCGCAGGTCGAAGCCATCGTGATAACGCTGCACGCCATGCACGGGCGGGCTGCCTTTCGTATGATCGAAAGAGAGCGCGTCGTCGCGATGGAGCGCGAGGTCGCGGGTGATCTCGGCGACGAGATCGGGGATGTGATCGGTCAGCGCGAGGTGGTCGAGCTGTTGAGCGCTGGGCAGCGACCGCGCCTGCTCCCGCCAGTGCGCGATGAGTTCCGCGTGGTTCTCTTGGAAGGCGGCCGCGAGGGTGTGGATGGGGCTTTCGACGGACATGAGGCGCACCGTGCCACGCCCGCGCCCGGACGGCCAGCGCCACCGCGGGGCGACGAAAGCACCCAGGCACTATGGGATGCTTCTCCATTCCCTGAGTGCTTCTTTGTCCGGCCTCCGTGTTTCAACCCGCCGGGTTACCTCCGCGCGGCTTTTACTTTGAGGCGGGGTTGGGGCGGGGAGGCGCGGCCGTCGGGCTCGTATTTTTTCGTCGTGGGCCAGATCAGCCGCCAGGGCTGCGCCTTCACGGTGGCGCTGGCTTGTTCGAGATTGGCGGCGATGTCGGAGAATTGACCGGTGAGGCGGCCGAGGTTGTGGTCGAGCGTTTCCGACGCGCGGCGGAAATTGCGGAGGGTGACTTCGATGTCCTTGTTGCTCGATAAGTTGGCCGTGAACTTTTCGGCGTTGGCGAGCGTCTTCGAGAGGTCGCTGCCGGGGCCGGTTAGCTCCGCGATGTGAGCGAGCGCGGTGCCGAGCCGGCCTTCGTCGCTCGTCATGGCTTCCACGTTTTTCAGCGAGCGGCGCAGTGAGCCGTCGGGGCCGCTGAGTTCGTTGAGGTTCGTCCCAAATTTCCGAAACTCCGCAAAGGCCACGGGCAGGTCGGAACCTTCGGCGGTGAGCTTCGTGAGGTTATCGGCGGTCTTTTGCAGGCTCTCCAGCGTGGCGGTGGCTTTGATCAGCGCGGGGTCGATCTTCTCCAGCACGGCAGGGACGGCGTCGGCGAGGCCGCCGAGACGTTCGCCGAGGAAAGTCGCGCCATCGGGGGCGAGGCCGCTGGCTTCCTCGCCGCTGGTGAAGTCGATGACCGGTTTGCCGAGCACGCTCGGTTGCGTCATCTGCGCTTTCACCTTGGTGAAAATTTCCGCCGCCTTGGCGACCTGCACTTCGACGAGCGTTTCCATTTTCGGGGTCGGGCGTTCCTTTTCCGGCACCGGCGAGAAGAGCTTGCGCACCTGGCCGATCTTGCGTCCCGCGAGGAGTACGGGCGCGCCGGGTTCGAGGCCGGCGGCGTTGTCGAAGTAGATGCGGAAAGTCTTCTGCGGCACGAAGACGCCGGGCGATCCGAGATAGAGCAGCAGGGCGACGAGCGCGGCGAGCGAGAGCACGACGAGCAGGCCGGTGCGGATTTCGTTGCGGAGAATATTCATGCGTTGGCGGCTTCGAGGATGGGTCCCTGGGTATCGCCGGCGATGAATTGCGCGACGACGGGATCGGCGGAGCTTTTGAAACCCTCGGGGGTGTCGTCGGCGATGATCTTTCCCTGGAAGAGCATGGCCATGCGGGTGGCGATCTTGAAGGCGCTCTCCATCTCATGGGTGACGATGATGGAGGTGGCGCCGATCTTTTCGCTCAGTTCGATGATGAGTTCGTCGATCACGGAACTAATCACCGGATCGAGGCCGGCGCTGGGCTCGTCGTAGAGGATGAGTTCCGGGTCCATGATGATCCCGCGCGCGAGGCCGATGCGTTTGCGCATGCCGCCACTGAGTTCCGAAGGCATCTTGTCGCGCGCGTCGGCCATGCCGACCAAGGTCAGCTTTTCATCCACCAGTTCGTCGATCTCCGCGCGCGTCTTGCGGGTCAGCTCTTCGAGCGGCAGCGCGAGATTGTCCCGCACGCTCAGCGAACTGATGAGCGCGCTGTATTGATAGACCATGCCGATCTTCTGCCGCATCCGGTTCAGCCGCCGCCGACCCATGCGCGTCACTTCCAGACCCTTGAAAGCCACGCTGCCTTCCGTGGGCGCGAGGATGCCGAGGATGAGCCGGAGCAAGGTGCTCTTGCCACTGCCCGATTGGCCGAGCACCACGAGTCGCGCCTTCGCCGGGACGCACAGATTCACCCCGGAGAGGATTTCCTTTTCGCCGAAGGCGAGATGCACGTCGCGCAACTCGACGATGGGTGACGCGTCGGTGTCGCTCATTGGTCGAAGAGCGCGACCAGCACCACATTGCAGAGCGTGTCGAAGCCGATCACCGTCGTGATCGAAGTCACCACGCTGGAGGTCGTGGCGTCGCCCACGCCTGCCGCGCCGCCGCGGACGGTCAGCCCTTTATAGCAGGAGACGAGACCGATGATCAGGCCGAAGAGAAAGCTCTTCACCGTGCCCGCCACGATGTCGCGGATGAGTAAGTTATCCCCCGCGGTCTCGATGAAGCTGCGAAAGGGAATATCGAACGCCCAACGCGAGATCAGGCCCGCGCCGCACATCGCGGTGAGATCCGAGATGACGACAAGGCACGGCAGCAAAAGGAAAACCGCGAGCACCCGCGGACTAACGAGGAAGCGCAGCGGCCCGAGCCCCATGGCCTCGATGGCTTCGACCTCCTCGGAGACCGTCATCGTGCCGAGCTCTGCCGTGTAAGCCGCGCCGATCCGCGCCGCGACCATGATGCCCGTCATGAGCGGTCCGAGTTCGCGCGTGAAAGCGATGCCGACGAGCGCCGGCACGAGCCGCTCCTGGCCGAAAGTCTGGAGTTGGTAACCGGTGAGCAGCGCCATCGTCAGACCGATGAAGAATGAGACCAAAGCGACCAAGGGGATCGAGCCGACGCCGGTGCGCTCCGTCTGCTGAAAGAAGATCGAGAGCCGAAAAGGAAACCGCCCGCGGACCACCTGGTCGCCCATTTCCTCCACCGTATGCACGAGCAGCCAGACGACACTGCTCAGGTGCTGGAGGGTGGAGCGGATGGCGGGCCAGGGCGAAAGCATCGGCACGGAATCGCGCGCCACGTCGCTCGTGGACGCCGCGAGCGCCCGGTGGCCGGCGGACGGGGCGTGACTTTTTCACACGCGCACCCAGGCAGCCGACGGCGATTCTCCAGGCATGATGACGCCCCAAAGCAACTGGCCTGATTTCGAGCAAGAGATCGCTGCGCTCGCCCACCAATACTGGATGGAGGAAGGCTGCCCCCAGGACCGCTCGGTACAGCATTGGGAGCGGGCCGAGCGTGAGCTGCGTCGGCGCTTCGGAGATGGTCCGTCGGACGGACAATCGCCCGGCGGCATCCCGAACGACACGGGCGCTTCGGGGAAGATGGGTTGAAGGCTGATGTAGCGCCAAGGAGCAGGGGTGCGCCTAGTCCATGAGGTGCGCCGCGAGGGCGCGCAGGGGGACGCTGACCAATTCCGAGTGGCGGGTGAGTTCGAGGGCGACTTCGCGGAGGGCGCGATCGACGAGGAAGAGCTCCAGAAGCGCGGCGCGCTCGGCGGCATCGCGCGGGACGATGGCGGCCTCGCCGAGCCCCTCGAAATAGGCGCGCACGAAGACCTCCGTAACGTGTGCCACCCAGACGGCGGCCCACGGTCGCAGCACGGCGCGATCAGTTTCCACCTCGCGATGGAGCGCGGCCTCAGCGGCGAAATCGAAGGAGCGGAGGAGCGCGGCGACATCGACGAGTGGCGAACGCTTCAAGGACCGTTCCCCCAGCGGGCGGCTCGCGTCGCCCTCGAAGTCGATCACGACGAAAGCCTTTCCGGTATTTAGCAATTGCCCGAGGTGCAGGTCGCCATGCACGCGCATCCTCGCACCAGCGAAGCGCTGCTGATGGAGGCGCGCGAAGATGGCGTGCATCCCGCGCCGGTTTTCCACGATCTGCCCGGCGAGTGCATGATCGTCCTCGGAGAGGCTCCCGAGACGCTGCCGCAGCAGCCGCAGGACGCGGCCCGCCTGCCCGCGCATCGCCTGATAGAGCGAGCGCTGATAGTGAACACTGAAGGGATCGGGAACGAACGCCGGACCGGTCTCGTCGGCCAAGGCGAGATGCAGCTCGGCGACCTGCGCGGCGAGCAGACGCACGCGCTCGGGATAGACGGCACCGATGACCGTTGCCGCATCCGCAGTGGCAGCGTGGAGGCGGGCCTCCTGCGCGCGATCGAAGAACCGCGCAAGGGCGTCGAGCGTGAAAGTCCAGCCGTCGCCCTGATGCGCGACGTAGCCGGTGACGGCGCTGAGCACGGTGCTGCCTTCGCGGCTCGGGAGGGACAGCGCGCTGACGAGCGGCGGAACGGCCGCGAAGGCGCGACGTTGCAGTGCTTCGAGCACCGTGACCTCGGGATGCGAGCCGGGCTCGATCCGTCGATAGACCTTGAGCAGGAGCGCGTCGCCAAAGGCGATGTTGGTATTGGCGCAATCCTCGTCCAGCAGCCGGCTGCCGCTCGACGGCTGGTCGGACCGCACGTCGGAAGTCGGGCTTCCAGCCTGACTTCCGGCAAACGTCCGCACACTGAAAACTCGCGCGTCGGGAGAGCGATGGAGTTGCAGCAGGCGCTCGCGCATGGCGGGCAAATACGACGCGTCCGCGAGCACTTCATCCGCACCCAGTAGCGCGAGCACGGCTTTAGGATGCTCCGCCTGGAGTCGCGCCGCGGCTTCGCCCGCCACGCGGGCCAGCGGCAGGACGTAGGTATCGGGTTCGCCTTCGGTGAAGTGGATCTCGATGAGACAGAGCCACGCGGACTCCGCGAGCTCGATGGTCCGACCGACGGCGTAGTCGCGCACGGTGCGCCCTTCCGGGCGGAACCAAGCGCAGCGCGGGAGATAGCACGGCAGCACGCGGCGTGTGAACTCACCGACAAAAGCGGTTGTCCACGCGTTGAAGGCCGGCAGCTTCGGCACCAACGCGCAATCAGCCACAGAGCTTGATTGCAGCGCCAGCCAATAGAAGCCGTGCGGCCCAAGCGTGACGACCATCGGCCCATCCGCGCGCAGCGCCGGGAAGCGCGTGCGGCCAAACAACTCCTCCGGCGCCACGCCGGCAAACTCGCTCAGCTCCAACTCCACGACCTGCACGAAGCGCGAAAGATTTGCCACCACAAGGATCATCTCGCCCTCCAGCCGCCGCAGATACGCGAGCACCTTCGCATTCTCCGGCTGGAGAAACTCGATCGTCCCGCGCGCAAAAGCCGCACTCCCGCGTCGCACCGCGAGGATGCGCCGCATCCACCAAAAGAGTGACGACGCATTCCGCTGCTGATTCTCCGCATTCACCGTCTCGTAGTGATATTCCGGGTCGATGATCAGCGGTAGGAGCAGCCGCTGCGGATTCGCGGAAGAGAAGCCGGCGTTGCGATCCGGGCTCCATTGCATCGGGGTGCGCACGCCGTTGCGGTCGCCGAGGAAGATATTGTCACCCATGCCGAGTTCGTCCCCGTAGTAGAGGATCGGGGTGCCGGGCATGGAGAGGAGCAGCGAGTTCAGCAGTTCGATCTTGCGCCGGTTGTTGCCCACGAGCGGCGCCAGCCGGCGGCGGATGCCGACATTGATCCGCGCCCGCGGATCGGCGGCATAGACGCGCACCATGTAGTCGCGCTCCTCGTCGGTCACCATCTCCAGCGTGAGCTCGTCGTGATTGCGCAGGAAGATCGCCCACTGGCAGCCCTCGGGGATCGCGGGCGTCTGCTCGAGGATGTCGATGATCGGAAAGCGGTCTTCCATTTGCAGCGCCATGAAGAGCCGCGGCATGAGCGGGAAGTGAAAGTTCATGTGGCACTCGTCGCCCGCGCCGTAGTACTCCGCGGCGTCCTCCGGCCATTGGTTCGCTTCGGCGAGGAGCATCCGATCCGGGAATTTTCCGTCGATGTGCGCGCGGAGTTTGCGGATGAAGGCGTGGGTCTCCGGCAGATTCTCACCATTGGTGCCCTCGCGTTCATAGAGATAAGCCACCGCGTCGAGGCGCAGTCCATCCACCCCGCGCTCCATCCAGAAATCCACCGCGCGCAGCAACTCCTCCTGCACTGGCGGATGATCGAAATTCAGATCCGGCTGATGCGCGAAGAAGCGGTGCCAGTAGTAGGCATTAGCCGTGGGATCCCACGTCCAGTTCGACGGCTCGAAGTCCGGGAAGATGAGCCGCACCTCGCGGTAGCGATCCGGCGTGTCGCTCCACACATAGTAGTCGCGCTCCGGCGAACCCGCCGGCGCCCGTCGCGCACGCTGAAACCACGCGTGCTGATCGGAGGTGTGATTGAGCACGAGCTCCGTGATCACGCGCAGGTCGCGCGCGTGCGCCGCAGCCATGAATGCCTCGAAATCCGCGAGCGTTCCGTAACTCGGATGCACCGCGAGATAGTCCGCGATGTCATAGCCATCGTCGCGCAGCGGCGATGGGTAAAATGGCATGACCCAAAGCGCCGTAACGCCGAGTTCCACGAGGTAATCGAGCCGCTGCGTGAGCCCGATGAAGTCCCCCACCCCGTCGCCATCGCTATCCTGGAAAGTTTTGACGTGGAGCTGATAGATGACGGCATCTTTGAACCAGAGCGGATCGGACATCGCCGCGGAATCGCGCCGCGCGCCCGCGCTGCGCTTGCTGACTCGCGATACACCCACCGACTCCGGCGCGTGCGTTCCTGTTGTGTCGAGCCGATGCACACAGAAACCTCACCCCCCTTTCCAAGTCTTGTCGCAGGCGATGCACCGAAGCGCGTGCTCATCGTTGATGACCATCCCGTCTTCCGCCGCGGCATCGGTGAACTCATCCGCCGCCGGAGCAACATGACGATCTGCGGCGAAGCGGAAAACGCCCACGCCGCACTCGAGGCGACGCGCCGACTCGATCCCGACGTGGTGCTGCTCGACGTTTCACTTCCCGGCGCCAATGGCATCGAGGTCATCAAGCTCCTGCTCGCCGAACGCCCGCGGCTGCGCATCCTCGTCGTCTCGATGCATGAGGAATCGCTCTACGCCCTGCGCGCTCTCCGCGCCGGAGCGAAAGGCTACGTCATGAAAAACCAAGCCGAGGAGCAACTGCTCGACGCCCTGCGCAAAGTCACGAGCGGCGGCCTCTACGTGAGCCCGGCCCTGGGCGAAAAGCTCGTCTTCAAAATCGTGCAAGGCAGCGACAGCGACCTCGGCTCACCGGTGGACAAACTTTCCGATCGCGAACTCGAAGTCTTGCAACTCTTCGGTCACGGCAAGAACACCCGCGAAGTGGCGGAGGCGCTGCATCTGAGCGTGAAGACGATCGAAACACACCGCGCGCACATTAAGGAAAAGCTCGGCTTCCAGGACGCCGCAGAGATGGTGAAGTTCGCCGTCGAGTGGGCGACGATCGCGGAAGGGTAAACTTGCGCCGCCTTTTCAGAGGCGGTTTTGGGTGCCGGGTGCACCGTGTTTGGGACTGCGGAGAATATCGCCAGGTTGTCGCCTGTCTGACACCGGAACGTCGATTGCCCGCTCAGAAAGATGGAGGCATCCGTTGACTCCGACGTCTGCGTTATTCGCCGGTGCTTTCCATTCCGATACCCCAGGCCCACCCCCCACGCGCCCCTAGCCTGCATCGAATCCTGCCAGCGTTCCCACGACGTTTGCCTCCAGACCACCGAGAAACTAAAGGCCCGCGCGGGGACGCCCTGACCCCGCGCTCAGGGGCTGCACCGATTACACGCCCACGCCTCATTTCGTGATTCTTATCCCAATATGCGCATCCCCAGTACGACTACCCACCAGAAAGTGAAAGCCCTCCTCAATCTGCCCTCCGAGGCGCGGGCCGATGAAGTTTTTGAATGCGTCATGGGCTGTCTCACCGACGCCCTGAACTGCGAGTTGATCGCGCCTGCCCGCCTGCCCGGCAAACGCGCGCGTTATCAGGCCGCGTGGCTCGCGCGCGACGGCACGCGCTACGAAGCGGAGGGCCGCTCCGATCGCGAGGCCGCCCTGGCCGCCGCCGTGCGCTTCATCTCGGAGGCGGAGGAAGGTGAAATCCTGCGCGCCTATGCGGAGCCCGAGCTGAAGCGGTTCGAGCCGCCGGTGCAGCGGCGTCGAGCCAGCGCCGACCGTCGCCCCAAGGGCGCGCCCGGCTTGCGAACCGTGCGCCGGGCCGGCGGCCCAGAATAGCTCGGGGGTCGGTTCACGGTTGGGTCCTCAGGTGCACTTTGCGCGGGCGCCTTTTTGGAATTGCGGCGGCAGCCTCAAGACCTCCATGCTCGCCGGGAAATGACCGCGGAAACCTTATCTTCGCCTGCGGCAATTCCCCGATGGTCTTTGCAGAGGCGAGGGAAAATCCGGGTGACGTTCCGCAGAGCGACTCCTCTCTGTGGCGGCAGCCCGGCGCATGATGTTTCGCCTCAAAGACGGTGAAAAAAGTCCGCGTTGCCGAAGGAACACAGCCATCTTGGCAGTGCGACCCAAGGGGATCCTGCCTGTGGGCAGGGAGCGTGCAGGGGGGGATGCCCGCTGGTCGCACAGGCTCGACGCCCGTGTTCCTACTCTCCTGCAATACTCAACCTGACCAATCCAATGCTCCCGTTCTTCCGTGACCTCTTCGATACCAGTGGCTTTCCGCCGCGCTGGCATTGCGGGCAATGGTCGGATGCTCACGGCTGGCTGCACATCCTTTCGGACATCGCCATCTTTGGCGCGTATGCCGCCATCCCGCTGGTGCTGGCCTATTTCATCCGGCGGCGGAAGGACGTGCCGTTCATTCCGATCTTCTGGCTCTTCGCCGCATTCATCTTTTCGTGCGGGTTCACTCATCTCATCGAGGCCACGCTTTTCTGGCATCCGTGGTATCGCCTCTCGGGCTTGATGAAAGCAGTGACGGCGGTGGTGTCGTGGATCACGGTCATCGCGCTCATCA
>JANPIS010000520.1:0-24254 GCA_031425095.1 Chthoniobacteraceae bacterium | reverse complement strand
GAGACGCAGCCGGCGCGGTCCCGTCGGACCCATCATCAGCCACGCGCCACCGCGCGGGAAATGTTCGTCGCTGATCTTCTCCGAGAACTCGGAGTAATCGACCTTGTAGTCGTTCCAGCCGATGCGCTGCTTCGGCATGCCAGTGGTGCCACCGGTCTCGAAGATATTGTAAGGCTGCCCCTTGAAGGCCGCCGGTACCCAGACTTCCGGTTGCAGATCACGCAGCCATTCGTCCTGGAAGTGCGGGAACTTTTTCATGTCGTCGAAGGATTTGATCTCCTCGCGCGGATCGAAGTTTTTCCCCGCCCACTCGAGCCAGAAGGGGCAGCCGGTCTCCGGGGAAAAATGCCAGGCGATGATCTCCTGGAGGTGCGCTTCGAGCTGGGCTTGGGCTTGTTCGGGTGTGAGTTGAGTCATGGCTGGGAAAGGGTTCACGCGGGGAGGCGTGGAGCTATTCGTTTTCGGGTTTCGGTTCGGGCAGGAATTGAGTGAGGATTGCGCCGATGAGTGCGTAGGCGCCAGCGACGCATGCGCCGACGATAGCAATCTTCGCCGGGTCGGGCTTGTCGGATGCAGCGAGGGTGAGGGTGATCCACGCGGCGGCGGTGCCGAGCACGCGGCCGCCGATGTTCGCGGCGAAACTTTCACCGGTGCCGCGGAGGTGCACCGGGAAGACGAGCGGGATGTAATTTCCCCAGAAGCTGAACTGCGCGACGACGAGAAAGCCGGCGACGAAGATGCCGATCTTGATCGCGGTAATGCTCTCGGGGTTTGCGAGTTGCCCGGAGATCCACCAGAAGAGCAGCGGCACGAAGATGAGCGACGGAATCTGAAAGACGCGGAAAAGCGTGCGACGGCTGACGATGGCGACCGCGAGCATCGCCAGCACGAGGCGCCCGGCCATGCCGCCGATCTCTTGCCAGAAGGTGACTTTCGCGACGGCTTCGTCGCTGGCGTTGCCGCCGATCTGACGCTTCTTGCCCGCCGGCAGTTCCGGTTTGCCGGCGGCCTTAGCCTCGCCCGCGGCTTTGCCCACGGCCGCCTTGGCGGTCTCGATCATCGCCGCGTGGCCGGATTGCTCCGGTGTGCCGAGGCGCTGCGCGCCGAGGATCTGCGGGAGCTGCTGGATCGCGCCGAAGGCGATGCCGTAGCTCGCGGCGAAGACGAGCGTGGTGAGGATGGTCGTCGCGCGAAGCTGCGGCGCGAAGAGTTCCGCGATGCTCGGACGCTTGAGCGCACCAGCCTGGCGCTTCTTTTCCCACTCCGGCGACTCCGGAAGAAAGGGGCGGATGAGGATGAGCGGCAGCGCCGGGATGACGCCGGAGATCAACGTATAGCGCCAGGCTTCGTGTCCGCCGTGGATGGCCGGCAGATCGAGCGCCCACTTCGCGGCCAGCACATTGGCCGCGGCGACGAGCAGTCCACCGACCGACGAAAAGGCCTGCGTGTAACCGAGCACCTTCTCGCGCTGCGCCGGCTCCTTGAAGAGCTCCGCGAGCCACGCGACGGCGGCGACGAATTCCACGCACACACCGATGAAAACGAGGCAGCGGAAGAAGAGCAGCTGGTAGAGATTCGTCGAAAAGCCCGCCGCACATGCGGCAAACGCGTAAAGCAGGATGCTGAAGGTGAGCACGCGGCGACGTCCGAGCAGATCGGTAAGGTAGCCGCCGAGCAGACCGAAGACGCCGCCCGCGAGCGCTGGGACAAAGAAGAGCATCCGCGCCCAGCTCGTGAACTCCTTCGAGCCCGGGACGAGCAGCGGCAGCCCATCGGGGCCGACGCCACCGAGCGCGGCCAGTGCGGGCTTCACGATGAGCGGCAGCATGAGCAGCTCGTAGATGTCGAAGGCAAAGCCGATCGAGGCGATGATGCAGATGAGCCACTGCGTGCGGGTGAGCGAGGGTAGGCCGGAAGACATGAGATCGGGGAGGCGCATGTTTTACGCATACGTATTATTTTGTGCCAAGCGTTTTCTTTCCCGCGCACGCCCGTCTTGTGCGCCAGTTCCGCCGTCCGCTAGCGTCCGCGATGCTCAATGCCATCTGGCTCGCCATGCTCCTCGTCGCCGTGCTCGTCGCGGCTTTCACGGGGAAGCTGCCGGAGGTGACCTCGGGTGCTTTTGAGGGCGCGGAGAAGGCCGTGATGAAAGTGGCGCTGCCGCTGCTCGGCGTATGGGCGATCTGGCTCGGCATCATGCGGCTCGCGGAGCGCTCCGGCCTCGTGCAAGTCCTCGCGACCGCGCTCCGCCCGCTGATGCGCTGGCTTTTCCCCGACGTGCCCGCTGGACATCCCGCCGTCGGCGCCATGGTCATGAACATGGCGGCCAACATGCTCGGGCTCGGCAACGCCGCGACACCACTCGGCCTGCGTGCGATGCGCCTGCTCGAGACGCTCAATCCGCGCCCCGGCACCGCGACGAATGCGATGTGCACCTTCCTCGCGGTGAATACGGCGTCCATCCAGATCCTGCCACTCACCGCGATCGGCATCCTCGTCACCGCGGGAGCGAAAGGCGCGACGGCGATCGTGATCACGGCATTCCTTGCCACGGTGTGCTCCGCGACGGCGGGCGTGATTGCCGCAAAGTTCCTCGAGCGCCTGCCGATGTTCCGCGTCGGCGAGAGCATCGGGGAGACGCAGGACGCGGCGAGTTCCACGGCCGCGGAGGCTGAGGCGCTCGAGCTGGAAAAGATCGAGGTGCGTCCCTTCACGACGCTGCATCGCGTGTGGATCGGGCTCTTCTGCGCCGCGTTCCTCGTCGCGTTCTTCGTGCTCTTCATCCCGGAATCCTTTGCAGCGCTTGGCTGGACCGCGCCCGCCGCGCCAAAGGAGTTTGCCGACAAGACCCTGCCCGTGCGGGCGCTGATGTCCGTGTCGCTGCTCGCGATCCCTTTCCTGCTCTCCTTCTTCCCGCTCTACGCGGCGCTGCGCGGGGTGAAAGTGTATGAGCAATTCGTGGAGGGAGCGAAAGAAGCGTGGGGCACGGCGCAGCGCACCATCCCGTATCTCGTCGCGATGCTGGTCGCCATCGGGATGCTGCAGAAAGCGGGCGTCATCGACGTGCTCACGCGCGCGCTCTCACCGGCCCTGCGCGTGGTCGGCTTCCCCGCGGAACTCGTGCCGATGGTCCTCATGCGCCCGCTCTCCGGCAGCGCGACGAATGGTATCTTCATCGATCTCGTGCAGCGCCTTGGGGAGCCCGATGGCTTCATCAGCCGGCTCGCTGGAACCATCTACGGCAGCACCGAGACGACCTTCTACGTACTCGCGGTGTACTTCGGCAGCGTCTCCATCCGCCGCACCCGCCACGCGGTCGCCGCAGGATTGACCGCGGACCTCGTGGCAGTGATTGCCGCGACGGCGATCTGCACGCTGATGTTTCGGTGAGTTTGTAGCGTCGGTCTGTGACCGTCGCTCGCATCCGTGGGCAGCGGCGGCGCGGAGCACCGACGCTCGCGGGCTGCGCACCGCCTACGCCCACGCAGATTAGCGACGGTCATAGACCGACGCTACAAACGCGCTACGCGAGGAGCGCTTTCACGATTTCCCCATGCACATCGGTGAGCCGGAAATCGCGCCCCTGATGGTGGAAGGTGAGCCGCTCGTGATCGAGGCCGAGCAGGTGCAGGATCGTCGCCTGGAGATCGTGCACGTGGACGGGATTCTCGACGACATGGAAGCCGAGTTCATCCGTCGCACCGTAACTGAGCCCGCTCTTCATTCCGCCGCCAGCCATCCACACGGTGAAGGCCTGCGGATGATGATCGCGGCCCAGGCTGCGACCGAGCGCGGGATTCGTCTCGACCATCGGCGTGCGCCCAAATTCTCCGCCCCAGATGACGAGCGTGTCATCGAGCAAACCGCGTTGCTTGAGATCCTTCACGAGGGCGGCGCTCGCCTGGTCGGTCTTCATGCAGTTGTTCGTGTGGTTGCCGACGAGGTCGCTGTGGGCGTCCCAGCCTTCGTGGTAGATGTTCACGAAGCGCACTCCGCGTTCGATCATCCGCCGCGCAAGCAGACAGGCGCGGCCGAAGGAAGGTTTGTCCCGCTCGCAACCGTACATCTTGATCGTCTCAGCGCTCTCGGTCGCGAGGTCGGTGAGCTCCGGCGCACTGGTCTGCAGCTTGAAAGCCATCTCGTAAGCCGCGAGCCGCGTCGCGATTTCCGGGTCGCCGTCCGCCGCGAGCCTCTGCCGATTCAGCGCGCCGACGAGATCGAGCGTGTCGCGCTGGAGCCGTGCATCGACTCCTGCGGGCGAAGAGACATTGAGGATCGCGTCCCCCTTCTCGCGGAAGCGAACCCCGGTATAGGTCGTCGGCAGGAAGCCACTCGAATACAACGCGCCACCGCCGCTCAGCCCGCTGCCGGTGCTCATCACGACGAACGCCGGCAACTCCTGCGTCTCCGCGCCGAGGCCGTAGAGCACCCACGAACCAAGACTCGGGCGGCCCGGTTGCGAGAAGCCGGTATTGAAGAAGATCTGCGCCGGCGCGTGATTGAACTGATCGGTCTTCACCGACTTCACGAGGCAGATCTCGTCCACGATCTCCGCGAGATGCGGGAGCTTCTCCGAAATCTCCGCGCCACTCTTTCCATGGCGGGCAAACTTAAAGCGCGGTCCCATGACCGCCGCATCGGGCCGGATGAACGCGTAGCGCTGCCCGCCGATGACCGAGGGCGGAAGCGGCTGACCTTCGAGCTTCGCCAGCTCCGGCTTGTAGTCGAAGAGGTCGAGCTGGGAAGGCGCACCCGCCATGAAAAGATGGATGACGCGCTTCGCTTTGCCGGGAAAATGCGGCAACCGGGGCAGGAGAGAGTTCGCCGCCGGCAGAGCCGAGGCGCGCGCGGAAAAGGAATCCGTGAGCAGTGAAGCGAGCGCGATCTTGCCGAGCCCAACGCCGCATTCGCGGAGGAAATGGCGGCGCGCGATGGGAGAAGGTGTGGGTGAATTCATGGCTCAGTTTTTGGTGACCGCTTCATCGAGATTGAAAAGAGCGCGCGCGAGGGCGGTCCACACCGCGCGCTCGTTCGCGTCGCCGTCGCCTTTTCCAGCGAGCGCCGCGGCATCGATCTGACGCTCACTGCAACGCTGGCGCTGCGTCTGGAGAAACGCGGCGAGGTGCGCGCGTTCCTCGGCTTGCGGGGGCCGTACAAAGAAGCGGCGGAAGAGTTGCTCGTTGCGAGTTTCATCCGCGCCACCCTGCGCCGCAACGGTGCGCCCGATCGCCTGCGCCGCCTCCATGAAGACGACGTCGTTGAGCACGGTGAGCGCCTGCAGCGGGCTATTCGAGACTTCGCGCTGGGCGACGCAGACTTCGCCCGTCGGGCCATCGAAGGTGTTGAACATCGCGTAGGGCGCGGTGCGTTTCGTGAAGGTGTAGAGGCCGCGCCGGTAGCGATCCGGGCCTTCGCTCGCCTTCCACGTGAACTTCCCGTAGGCCGCCTCTTCGGCGCCCTCCGGTTGCGGCGGATAGACGCTCGGACCGCCGATCTTCGGCGTGAGCAAACCGGAAATCGCGAGCGCGGAATCGCGAATCATCTCAGCCTCGAGTCGAACCCGCGGACCACGCGCGAGGAAGACATTCTCGCGATCTTTCTCCAGCAGCGCCGGAGTCACGCGCGACGACTGCCGATAGGTGGCGCTCGTGACGATGAGCCGGTGGAGCTTCTTCATCGACCAGCCCTGCTGCATGAACTCCACCGCAAGCCAGTCGAGCAGTTCCGGGTGCGACGGCGGGCTGCCCTGGTAACCGAAGTCGTCGAGCGTCTTCACAATCCCGCAGCCGAAGAAGGCGGCCCACGCGCGATTCACAGTCACCCGCGCCGTGAGCGGATTCTCCGGAGAAACGAGCCATTGCGCGAAGGCGAGCCGGTTCCGCGGAGCACCCGCGGGCAGCGGATTGAGGAAGCTGAAGACACCGGGCTCGACGCGATCGGTCGGCTGCGTGAACTCGCCACGATTGTGAATGAAGGTGAGCCGCGGATTTTCCGGCGGACGCTCGCGCAGGACGAGCGTCGTCGTCGCGGGTTGTGGCTTGCGGAGCTTCTCGATCTCGGCGCGCGCGGCTTTCAGCTCCGGTGCGGTAAGGAGGAATTGCTCGCGCAGTTTGTTGCGCTGTGCCGCGGTGAGTTGCGCGTCGGCAATCGCGAGTAAGCGCTCGGCTTCATCGCCCATCTCGCGCGCTTCCGCACCCCGAGGATCGGTGGTCACAGAGATGCGAAACCTCCCGAGTGAACATGCGTAGTGTCGGCCAAAGAGCATGCGCAGATCGAGCTGCGCCGCTGCGATCGGACTCGAAGGGATGAACACCGCCTCGTGCGCTTCGCCGGGGCGATCCGCGCACGTCCAGCCCGTCTGCGGATCACCGTCGATGGCGGCCGCCGCGCTCGCGGGATTCTTGCCAAAGTTATTCTTCGCGTAACTCTCAGTCGCCTTGGTGAACTGCACGGGCTTCCCGTCGGCCGTCGCCTGAAACTCGCCCATGAAAAAGTCACCCTTCGGCCCCTCGTAGTAGCAGAGCCCGGGACCGCGCGCCGGCAGATCCGGATGCGGCAGCGCCTCGAGCCGGATGGCGGTGATACCGCGTGGCAGGCCGGTGAATTTCAGGTCGTACTGGTCGCTCTTGGTGATGTCTCCGCTCGCGAGAATGGAGGCATCCGGCTGGAGCGTAAGGTGAGGCAGATTGGATCGGGCGTCTGCCGGTCGCAATGCCTGCCACTTCACCGTGCGTGAGCGTTCCCGGGTGAGCCACTCCGCAAACCTCGCTTCCGCAACCGCGCGGGGTGTCTGGTCGAGATCGCTCGTCCATCCGGATTTCTCGACAGGCCACTTGTCGGGAAGTTCCGCGAGCAGCTTCGCCGCCCGCACCTCGTTCGCCTTCTGCCGCGCCGCGGCACCCACGTCGGGCAGCTCGTACTCGGGTTCGTCCGCGTTGTTCAGAAACGCAAACATCGAGAAGTACTCCGCATGCTGGATCGGATCGTACTTGTGCGTGTGGCACTGCGCACAGCCCGTCGTCAGGCCGAGCCAGGTCTTACCCGTGGTCGCCACGCGATCCGCCATCGCGTGATAGCGAAACTCGAGAGGATCGATGCCGCCCTCTTCATTGAGCATCGTATTGCGATGGAAGCCGGTGGCCACGATCTGCTCCGAGGTAGCGCCCGGCAGGAGGTCGCCCGCGATCTGCTCGACCGTGAAACGATCGAACGGCATGTCCGCATTGAGCGCCTGGATCACCCAGTCCCGATACGGCCAGATACTGCGCTCGCGGTCTTTCTCGTATCCGTTCGTATCCGCGTAACGCGCGAGATCGAGCCACCTGCGCGCCCAGCGTTCTCCGTAGTGCGGCGAGGCAAGCAGCCGATCCACCAGCCGATCGTATGCTCCCGGCGACGCGTCGTTCACAAACGCCGCCACATCCTCAGGCGTAGGCGGGAGGCCGACGAGATCCAGCGATACGCGACGAATCAGCGTAAGCCGATCCGCTTCCGGCGCGGCCGAAAGTCCCACTTTTGGTAATTGCGCCTGGACGAAGGCGTCGATCGCACTCACCCGATCCCGGTTCGAACCGGCAATCTCGGGCGCCACAGGCTTCTCGGGCTTCACGAAGGACCAGTGCGGCTGATACTCCGCGCCTGCAGCGATCCAGCGTTTGAGGATGTCGCGCTGCGCCTCCGTCAGATCCTTTTTCATCGACGGCGGCGGCATCACCTCGTCCGGATCTTTGGAGAAAATGCGCACGATCGTCTCGCTCAGTTCGGGCTTGCCCGGCTCGATCACCTTCGCGCCTGACTCCGCCTCCCGCAGCGCACTCTCCCGCACATCGAAGCGGAGCTTGGCCTTGCGCGTCTTGTCGTCCGGCCCGTGGCACTTGAAGCAATAATTTGAAAGGATCGGGCGGACTTCCCGATTGAAATCCGGCCCCGCAGCTCGTGCGGCAATCGGCAGAAAGAGCAAGGCCGCGAACCTCAAACTGATACGGCGAAATCGAATGGTCGGCATGGTCGGAAAGATACGCTTCGCAACAACCCGGCACAATGGGGCGATCTTTTGCTCAATCGACGCAATCCCGCTCGCCGCGGCCGGATTCCCGCTCGCCGAACAAAAGGCGGCGACCGCACGGAAACCCGGCGATCGCCAAACAAAACCAGAGGCGGCTCACCTGCTGCCGTCAGCCTACGACCGCCGCGGTC
Organism: Chthoniobacteraceae bacterium; assembly: GCA_031425095.1. Taxonomy (GTDB): domain Bacteria; phylum Verrucomicrobiota; class Verrucomicrobiia; order Chthoniobacterales; family Chthoniobacteraceae; genus JANNXQ01. Next base: position 16,058 of record JANPIS010000520.1, on the reverse strand, counting down.
GGACCATTCCGTCAACCAAGGAAGCCGAGATTCGAGGTCGCGAAACGGGTGACATTCGGGAAAATCACCGGGATGTCGCCATTGCTTACCCCAAACCAACGAGCAATCGTCGCCGCGTGCTGATCCACCGAAGTGGTCGGAATCCAGCGGCCCGTGCTCGTGTCATCCGGTCCATTGATCGCAAACGTGGGAATCTTTCCATAGGTCCTGCTTCCGGTCAGAGCCCCACCCATGACCATACAGTGGCTACCCCAGCCATGATCACTACCCTGGCTATTCGTCGGGAAGGTGCGCCCGAAATCACTTGCCGTGAATGTCGTCACCTTGTCGGAAAGACCGAGCTGCTCCATGGCGCGCTGGAAGGCGAACATACATTCGCTCACTTCGTTGAGCAGATTGGTGTGGGTCCCCGTGGTCGTATTCGGAGTCGGCGTCAGCGTGACCTGATTGGTGTGCGTGTCATACCCACCCACTGAGCAGAAGAAGATCTGCCGCTTCATGTTGAAATCGGTCCGCGCTTCAATCAGCCGCGCAATCATCTTCAGTTGGTTCCCAAGAGTCGTATTCGGGAAGGCCTGATTCCAAACCCACGTGCCCGCAGGCGTGTCTGTAGGCAGGAGGGTAGCCGCAATCGCCGTATTCAGGAGATCACCCGTGGCAATAGCTCTTTCCACGACATCGGCATAGGCCGTCCTTTGTAAGTTGGCGCTACTGAGCGCGAGGAGATCTTTGACCGCCTGCAGTCGCGGGCTTCCGGCGGTGAGGCCGCTCAATGCGACCGCCCCCGTCGTCGAGACATGGTATTGCGAAACGAGTTGCCCAATTTCGAACGTATTCGCCCCGTTCAAAGAAATCGACATGGAGACTTGTCCGCCAATGTTGTAATTGGCGTTCAGAATATCCGCGACCCGCCCGCCCCAACCCGTGTTGGGGGGCTGATCAGGGATCGATGTCTGCCATTGCGTGACTTGATCGCTATGCGAGAAAAGCTGCGGTGGCCGGGTGCCCGTGGCGTTCGAGAGATACTGATCGCGGGTGATCGGGCGGACCAAGGTGCCGGTATTCAGGACCGGAACCAACTTCCCCTCTGCGAACAGAGTCTGCATCTCAATACAAGTGGGATGGAATCCATAAGTATGGCCATCGGCATCCATGTAGGCCTGACCGTCCGCTTTGCGCAATGAAAGCAGGGAACTCTGCGGCAGAGCCAAATTCCCACGGATCGCGGCGTATGCGGCGTAGTCGGTATTAGAGTTTGGCACGATCCAATTGTTGGCGTCGTTCCCTCCTCCGAGGAAGAGGCACACCAGCGCCTTGTAGTCGGTCGGTGCCGCCTGCGCTACGGCCGCGTTAATGAGGCGCAGATCGCGGATCGTGTTCGTCAGTGCCATCGTGCCCACAGCGGCGCACGAGGCCTGGCGGAGAAAGTCGCGACGGGAAGTCGGTTTCAGGTATTTGTCGGGGTCCATGGGAGTGGGCTATCTCTGAATGGTGTAGTCAGCGCTGGTAAGGATGAGGTGCAGGATCGCCCGGCATCGATCCCGCTTGTTGGTGTCCGAAGGCGCAGCGTCCGTGTAGGCGACGTTCGCGGTGTTTGAAACAAACGCTTGAATCGTGGCCTTGCCGGCAGCAGTCAGTTGTCCGGAAACCAAGAGAACGTTCATCCGATCGATCAATGCGCCCAGGTTTGCATTACTCGTCCACGCCTGAGTTGGCTGGGGCCCCGCTCCCAGACCTCCAATATCCACCGCATTGCCCATCCACGGTCCGAGGTCCATCACGAGCGCGTTGCCGCCCGACCTGAAGCTACTGAGACCGTTGGTATTCCCTGACGGATTGAACACGCCATTGTAGAGGAAATTCGTCTGCCGCACGACATTCGTATCCGAGGTCAGTTGGAACTCCGGGGTCGTTATCGCCTGAGAAGCAAGCGTGCCCGGAAATTTAAAGTCGGGCAGAAAGTAATTGAAGACCGTCGGCGAGTTGAGCGGCGACTGGGCAAGGTCCGCGTTGGTCGAACCGAAGTTGAAAGTGCTCGGCCGCGAAGTCACGGTCCCACCGCGCACCAGCGGTTGCGGGACTAGCGGGAAGATCCAGATCCCGTTCTCGTTCTGTGTCACCAGATTCGTCCCGGTGGCCGTGCTGAGAACCGTAAAGGTGTTTAGATCCACGACTGTGTCGACGATGAACTCATTGTCCAACGGCAACGGAGTGCCCGTAGAGAAATTCAGGAACACGCGATCACCGACGGCGAGGTGATGGTCATTGTTGGTGTTCACGGTCACCCGCTTGTCATTGGGTGAAGCAAGGCCTGAATTGCTCACCGTGTAGCTTCCAGGAGTAAAACGAGGAACCATCACGTTTCCGCTACGGGCAGTGGTGGGTGCAATTCCCGGGTCCGTGATCGTCAGTGTACTGCTGGTCTCACCGGATGATGTCGAGATGGTATGCACGACACCATCAAGCCCGGGGACATTCAACGCGCCGCCGCTGGTGAAATCGAAGTACGCCTTGTGCCCAGCTGCCAGCCAGTGGCTGCTGATCGTGATAGCGATCGTATTCGAGTTCGCCGCTTGAGAATATGTTCCGGCCATCCACCCAACGGCGTTGATCGTGAATGATGTGGACGTCGCCTGAGATCCGACGATCGACGCGACACTGTAAACCCCAGACCAGGGATTCGGAGTCGCGCCCGAGAAGTCAAGATAGACGCTATTGCCACTGTTGAGCCGGTGCGGGGTAGTGGTAGTGACGGTAATCGTCCGGAGGCCGTTCTGATCGAATGTGCCCGTAAACACGTCGGGACGGAATGCGCGTCCCGCTGCGGCAGTCAATAACACTGGTTCGCGCTGTTTGCCGAACGACGGCTTGGCGGCTTCGCTGCTGCTCCGCGCTTCGAAATCGAGGAGGATCGCCTTGATCACCGCTTGCATGTCTCCGCGGACACCGGATCCATTGTCCTCGAACTTCTGCACAACACGGTAAAGATAGTCCCGGGAAGGATGACTCGTGACGAGCCGTTGGATGAGCTGCCGGCAGATAAAGGGCCCGGTGTTTGGGTGCTTGAAGAGCTGATCGTGCGCGGCGTCGAGTTCCCGGGCCGGGAGTGTCTGATACTCGGGATTGTTGTAGTAAGCCGCTGTGTGCACGGCATGCGGATCGAGCGGCTGTGAACCGATCGCTTGAATTCCCGGCAGCACCTCGTTGTTCAAAATCCGCTTCGGACCCGTGTAGTGCCGTGCTGGCACTTCACGCATCTGCCGCGTCCAATCCGTCGCCGCACCGAGAGTCGTGCGCAAAGCACCATCATAACCGTAGTCCCACCCTGTAAAGACATGGGCAAATCCGATGATCTCATTCTGGGTGTAAGTCGGGATCAGTTCATCCTTCGAATTCAGCATGAGAGAGCCATCCGGCCACATCCGGAAAAGTCCGATTGAGAACAACTGCTTGATCTCGCGGGCGTAATTTTCGTTCGGAATTCTCCCAACGCTTTGATCCGGCTTGTCGTTCCGGAGCATATCGAGATACCGACCCATGCCAGGGGTAAGGGTGGTGTCTTTTAGGATGTCGCGGAAGTTGCCAAAGGCGTTGACCGCCAGCTTGTCGTAAAAATACGAGAGTGCAGGTGCGTTATTGTCGAGCGGCCCCGCTGCAGAGACGACATGGATTTCACTCAATGCGAAGGCCACCCGCTGCCGGAGTTGGTCTTCCCCGGACACCGAGTTCCGCCACCAGGAATTGAAGGACAGTGTCTCATCAAAAACTCCGTTGATATTCGCCAACCGGCCGGCCTGCACCTCTGGAAGCTGGACGCTGGCGGGTTTCGTGAACTGCGTTTCGATCCACAACTCGTATCGCGTCTTCCCACCACTCGGGACGGTTGCCCTCAAAGCGGCAATGTCAGCCGGATTCGGACCGAATGTTGCCTGGGTGAGAAACCGCGCAGCACCGGACGCGGTATTACTGTCATCAGCAAGCGCCGGCGGTTCCGGTGGCGGCGTGAAGGTGCGGGAGCCGTTCGCCAGGACGTAGTTGCCGCGAATCTCCCCATTCGGATAGGCTGCGGTATGTAGGTTGATGTAAGCTTTCCCTTGCTTGATGAGTTCGCGAATGTCCGTAACCGAGAGGGCGCCCTGAGCCACCAGGGTCCACTTGTAGGTTCCATCTGGCTGCAATCCGTCGCCCGGAGGTGGCTCCACACCATCGAAAATAATCATCGATCCCTGAGTGAGATAAGGATCCGAGTGAACGTGCCAGTCCGTGACAGTATTGTTTCCAGAAAGCCCACTGTGCGTAAATTGAATGTAAGCGACGGTCTCGTCCTCGTTGAGCCGCATGGTCGAAGTTCCAACTCCATTAGTCGTCGCACCTCCCTGCGATAGCATCGTGGCGACATAGAGTGTGCCTGGGGTCGAGCCATGCGGGGGCGGCACAAAAGGAGAGAGCACATAGCCAGGCACAACCTCACTCGGAACAGTCCCCGCTTGACCAGGCTTCAACCACCCCACCGCAAGGTTGTCACCCGCTCCGACGCCCGCCTTGTGGAGCACTTCGATGTAGTAGCGTTTACCGCCTTCAAGCGCCAGCCAGGGTGATTTCTGACTGAATTCGCCCGGATTGCTCCACTCGAGAGGCGCGGTGCCATTCGTCACCGAAGCACGCTTGATCGCATTCACCGGATCCGAATCATTCGATATCCAAAGCTCGGCAGAGTTGCTTGCCGCGATCCAGAAGTAGTAGTTACCAGTCACCGGCGCAGTAATAAACCCGCGAATACGCGCGCCGTAGTCGTCGCCAAGATCTGTGCCTACTTCCAGTGACGTAAGATTGGACGAGCCGGATGGAGCGCTGCCCACAGGGATCGTGGCCACCGCGGTACCTGTGACCGCATCCCAGTGCTCTCGCGCAATCGTTCCACCAGTGTCTTCGACACGGAGCGCGAGTATCGAGGAACTACTACCGGCAGCGTTCGTGACGGTAATGATGACTTGATGAGTGCCAGCGGATCCCGGCGGGGGCACTCCACCCAGAACCCCTCCGGAATAGGTCATCCAACTCGGGTTTCCACTGATTGCAACAGACCCTCCATTACTCCCCTTCACAGGATACGAAAACGGGCCGCCGACCAATGCCGTTGCCTCAGTCGGACTGACAAACGTGGCCGGCATCTGGGCGCCGGTCGCAGGATAGAGGCGGGCCTGGGGAATAACCTGCCTCGGCTGACTGGGACTATACCAGGAGAGACGGCAGCTCGCGGTGCTCGTAGATTCAAAATACTCGAGCTTGATATCGTAACGAACACCCCCCAGGAGTGGTACTCTCGCATAACGATCGGTCGCTGTGTTTGTCGGCCAGTCCACTGGTTTGTTGGCCCATTCGATCGTGCAACTGCCTGTGCCCGTCGTGAACGTGCCTGGGACTGCGATCGTGAAAGTCGTCGGGGTCACCGCGACCACAGTGTAATCGGCGTACCCCAAGCTGCTCAGATTTCCGGATGTCGGGTCCACACGCACCACTTCCCCAACACTAAAGCTATTTGCCGGGATGCTTGTGTTGGTGACGACTGCCAGGCCCGTCGCGCTGCTGTAACTGTACGTCCCAGACGCGTTGGCCGCTGCTGCCATGAGAAGGGATTGCGGCTGTCCATTGACCCACAGTTTCGCGCTGTCGTCGGCATTGACGATGAAGGTGTAGGTTTCGGAAAACTGCGGCTGCACCTGTCCGGTCCAGCGCGCGGAGAAAGTGTCCGCCGCTACCGATCCGTCCGGCGATCCAGCACCCCAAATCCCGTTGTTTCCGTCAGTAATGCCGGGATCGACGCGGATGAGCGTCGGCGATCCAGAGAACGTTGAGTTTGGATAATATCGCGCCAGCCAGCCTGCGGACGTGCTTCCGCTATTTCCGACGAAACCACTTCCAGTTCCGGATGCGGGCAGCGCAGTCCCAGCGATCGCGACCGTGAAAGTAGTCGATGTCACCGCGGTGACCGCAGACGATCCGCTGTAGCTCTCTGGAGCAAACAAGTTGCCGCTCGTAAACACAAGATCGACCAAGGCGCCGACGGCCAGGGTATGGCCGCCAGTTGGCGTGATGATGGCGGTGCCCGTCGTCTCTGTCGCCCGGGTGTAACTGTAGGTAACGGCTTGGGTGCGCGAGCGCACATTCGTGCTGGCGATGTTTGCGAAAGCCGCTGTTCCGGCCCGCCACTGAAGCCGGCACCGCGCATCACCCGACGTTTCCACATATTCGACCCGCATGCGGTATTGATCAGCAGGCGTGGGTGGCACCAGAAGATTGATCGCCGCGCTCTGCTTAAACGTTCCGATCGTGGCAGGACTATCCCACCCATGTTCGAGGATTTGCTGCAAGCCGTTTCCGTCGTTCTTATCCAAAAACACCCGCGCCTTATCGTCTGCATCGAGTTGGAAGTTATAGGCGCCGGCAGCGGTCGGCGTGAGGTAGCCCTCCCAGACTACGGAGTAGTTTTCCGCCGAGTTTGCCGCGCTGATTACCGCACCATTCGGGGTCCCGTAAAGCCACGTAAAATCCACCACCGGATCTACGCGAGTCACTTTCAACTGAGCAGGATTGAAATTTTCACCACTGGCGTAGGTCGCATTCGCCGTGTCGAAATACTGGCCGGTCAACCCTGTTCCCGTCGGTTGTGTGGAGTCTGCGATCAAGACCGTGGAACTTGTGGGACCCGCTAGCGTGAATTGCGATGCTTCCGAGGGAGTGACCGTAACCACCTCCCCCCCTTCAGGCAGCCCGTCGGAGACAGGCGTGACGTATAATGTCGCTGAATTTACGCCAATCGGCAGTGTGACCGACGTGGGCAACCCCTGATAGTCCGCGCCGGGAGTCGCAGTGCCACTGACCGCAATCGGAATCGTCAGCGGATCGAAACTGCCGGTCCGCCTGACCACGATCATTCCGGCATTCAAGCCATCTTCCGATGCACTCGGGTCGTCGGGCGTCACGGTGACCACATTCGGCTGCGCCAATGATGCGGTGATAGCCGTAAAATCTGACGACGAACCAGCCCCTCCCGTGTGGGCGGAATTGGGATTAAAGTGGAACAGTTCCTCAGCATAGTCCGAAACGCTGTCTCCATCACTATCGTAGTCCTGAACGACAACGCGGTAGAAGCACTTGAGGTCTTTTGCAACGTTCAGGGTTCGGGGGTTCCCGTCTCCGATCACCAGCGCGGTAATCAAGGTGGTCCATACGGCGGAGTCTCCAATGACGGGGCTCTTCTGAAGGAAGTAATTTTTTCCGACGACGGTTGGGAAAGTAATGCGGGTAACCTGTCCACTCACCGATATTCCGGAAATCGCGACGATGGAATTGGCCACGAAGGGGTCAGTTCCGGCGATGCATTCCTCTCCGTTGCTCTCCCCATCCTTGTCCGCATCCAGGCTCATCCACACGGGGTCAGCAGCCTGTGCAAGGGTCACATTGTGAGCCATCCGCCAAGCGGTCCGGGTCACTCCCGAATCGATCGCTGCAGGAAGGGTTTGGGCGAATACCAAGGATGCAATGACCGATGCAAAAACGAAACGGGATGCGAATGAGTAAAGGGCAAACATACGCGAAGAATTTGAGTTCATAAGCTCAGGTTGGTGCTGGCGGTGTTCAGCAAAAGGGGGAGGTTGCAGGCCGTACGAAGCGAAGATTTCGAAGCTGGATCCGGAGTCTGGGAGGAAACTGGATTCAAGTCAGCAGTGGCGAGGCTAGGTCCCGGCGCTCACTCCGCAAGGAGAAACTTCGCGTGGCAGGCAAATTCTTCCTCCCCTCGGAAGCAAGACTTTCGGCGCATGTATCTCATGTCGTTAGGGCACGCGGTGTCGCTGAGCTCCACACGAAACGGGAAACGCCCAACCGGAGATTTCTGTGACCCACACTGAAATTCTACGGAATCACTAATGCCCGCCAACACGATCGAACGTAGACGCAACTACGAGTTTACTTTCACCCGTTTCGGCAATTCGAAGGCTTAGCCCGCGCTGCCGAAAGCACCGCCTACCCCTACCCTGTCACATCATGAAGCCAACGTTTGAACCGTATTCCGTGCCTTGGAAGCGCGGCAGGTTTGGGAAGATGGTAGAAAGATTCCCCTCATCAACACCAAACCACCGCGCAAGCGTCGCGGCGTGTTGGTCCACCGCGGTCGTTGGCAACCACCGACCCAATCCTGTGTCATTCGGGCCGTTGAGCGCAAGAATCGGTAGGTGGCCGTACGTCTTACCGCCTTTGACAGCACCACCGACCATGATGTGGTGGCCGCCCCAACCATGATCGCTGCCCTGCGAGTTGGTTGGGAAGGTTCGAGCAAAGTCGCTGGCAGTGAAAGTCGTGACTTTGTCCGACAATCCGAGTTGCTCCATCGCCCGTTGGAATGCGAAAACACAGTCGCTCACCTCGCCAAGCAAGTTGGCGTGAGTTCCAGTCGTCGGTGTCACGGTTCCGTTGGCGTTGAAAGTGACCTGATTGGTGTGGGTGTCGTAGCCGCCCACGGAACAGAAAAAGATCTGCCGATGCATATTGAATGCCATCAGGCCCCGCGCCTGAATCATTCGGGCGATCATCTTCAGTTGGTTGCCCAGACCGGTATTCGGAAAGGGTGTATTCCAAACCCAGGTCCCAGGGGGCGTGTCCGTCGCCATGGCCGTCGCCTGGATACTGCTATTCAGCAAGTTGCCAGTTTCCACCGCGCGATCGAGCACGTCTGCATAAGCGGTCCGCTGCAGGTTCGCGGAATTCAAGCCGAAGATGTTTCTCATGGACTGGATCTTCGCCGGCGTCAGATTCGCGAGAGTCACGGCACCGGTGCTGGATACATGATACTGGGAAATCAGATTGCCGACTTGAAAAGTGTTGGCTCCGTTGAGCGAAACGGACATCGAAACTTTCCCTCCGGTATTCGCCGCGGTATTCAACAGGTCCGCGCAGCGACCACCCCATCCAGTCGTCGGGGGTTGGTCGGGGATCGAGGTCTGCCACTGGGTGACCTGATCGCTGTGAGAAAAGAGTTGCGGCGGGCGGTAGAAAGGCAGCCCCGAGAGATATTGCTCCCGAGTGGTGGGCCGGACCAGGCTGCCGATGTTAAACATCACCGCCAACTTGTCTTCGCTGAACAGCGTTTGTAGTTCCGAACAACTGGGATGGAACCCGTAGTTGTGACCATCGGCGTCATTGTAGGGGGTGGTGCCTGTGGAGTACAACGGAAGCAGTGAACTCTGCGGCAGGGCGAGAATGCCGCGGAGGCCGGCATATTCTGTATAGGTCGATGTATCCGAGGGGACGATCCAGTTATTGGCGTCGTTCCCTCCGGCGAGGAAGAGACAGACGATCGCCTTGTAATCAGTAAAGCTACCGCTCTGGGCGACTGCCGCATTGATGAGATGCAAATCGCGAATGGTGCTCTTGATCGCCCAAGTACCGACCGCCGCGCAGGAAGCCTGGCGGATGAAGTCGCGACGGGTGGAAGTTTTGGCGGAGTTTTCGGAGTCCATAAGGCTTAGCGCTGGATGGTGAAGTCGGGGGAGGTGAGGAGCAGGTGCAGGATCAGACGGAGTCGGTCCCGTTTGCTAGTGTCATCTGGCGTGGTGCTGCTGGAAAACACTACGCTGTAGACAGCACTGGCAAGGCTGATTCCGGAAGTGCTCGTGCAGTTAACCGGCACGGTGAAGGAATTTGGGCCGGTAATCGTGGCCGTAAAAGTGCGTGTGCCCGTGCTATTGTTAATCGAAGGCGTGAACGTGCCTCCCGTGACACCGGTAATGGCCACACTCTCTGTGGAGCCGATATTCCCGTAACCGTGCGGCGCCGTAGTAGTGACGGTGCAAGGATTGCCCGTGCTGATGCTGGCGATCGAGCGATGCCCGACGAGATTGAGGATCTCCGCCTTCGCTGCCGCAGGCAGGGCGTCGCCAAGCAGCAGAGTATTCAGGCGATCGACCAGCGTTGGGAGATTGAGATTGCTCGTCCACGCCTGACCAGTCTGCGGACCGGCTCCCAGCACGGCACCCACCGTCCCGGCCGTGCTCACGGCATTCCCGTACCATGCACCCAAGTCCATGACCAAGGCATTGCTACCGGTGCGGAAACTGCTGAGCCCATTGGTATTGCCCAAGGCGTAGATGCCGCGCTCCAAGAAGTTTGCCTGGCGGATCACGGATGTCTCCGCCGTTTCCTGAAATTCTGGCGTGGTAATTCCTTGTGCTGCCAAGGTTCCCGGGAACTTATAGTCCGGTAGGTAGAAGTTGAACACCGTGGGTGAATTCAACGGTGACTGATCGATGTCCCCGTCGGTATTTCCCATCGCGAAAGTGCTCGGCCGTGATCCGACGTTGCCGCTTCGGTTCAACGGTTGCGACACGAGCGGGAATTGCCATACCCCATTGTTCCCCTGATTCGTTCCCAGGTTGGTTCCGGTCGCTGTGGCGAGGAAGGTATAGGTGTTCAAGTCCAGCACCGACTCCACGACAACCTCCATATCCGTGGGGAGAGGATTTCCGGTCGAAAAATTAATGTACACATGGTCGCCGACGTTCAAGTGATGGTCGGTGTTGGTGTCCATGGTCACTCGCCGGTCATTCGGAGCCGGCAAGCCCGATGAAGCGGATGTGTAACTACCAGGATTGAACCGCGGAACCATCACGTTTCCACTACTTGTGCCGGCAGGTGCCGACGGCAGCGTGATGGTAAAGGTGCTGCTCGTCTCGCCGGCCGAGGTGGTGACCGTATGCATGGAATTGTCGATACCCACCATGCCATTGAGACCTCCGCTCGTGAAATCGAAGTAGGCCTTGTGGCCCGCACCGAGCCAGTGGCTTCCGATCGTAACGGTGACCGTGGCAGAGTTGTTCGCCCTGCTGTATGTGCCGTTCATCCATCCCTGCGCCTGAACGGTAAAGCTGTTATTACCGGTCACGGTCGCCGAATAGACGCCGATGAAAGGAGCTGGCGTTCCCGAGGAAAAGTCGAGGAACACGTTGTTTCCACTCGCCAGCCGGTGCGGCGTGGACGTGTTGATGGAGATGGTCCGGCCGGCAGTGGAGGTCTGTACGTAGGTGCCACTGAAAGCAGCAGGGCGGAAGGCACGTCCAGCGGCCGCGACACGCAAGACCGGTTCGCGCTGTTTGCCATAGGCAGGTTTCGCGGTTTCGCTGGCGCTTCGCGCTTCATAGTCCAGGAGAATCGCCTTAATCACGGCCTTCAAATCACCCCGCACGCCCAAGCCGTTATCGTTAAACTTCTGCACCACACGGTAGAGGTAATCGCGCGACGGATTACTGGTCACCATGCGCTGGATGAGCTGACGGCAGATGAATGGGCCGACATTCGGATGATTGAAGAGCTGCTCATGCGCGGCAGCGAGTTCCTGCGCCGGCAGGTTTTGATAGGCCGGGTCGTTGAACTGAGCAGCATTGTGCGTCGCATACGGATCGAGCGGCTGTCCACCCTGTGCTGGCAATCCCGGCAGGACCTCGTTGTTAAGGATGCGCTTCGGACCCGTGAAGTGCCGGGCCGGGACTTCGCGCATGTTGCGAGCGACATTGGCCGCGGCATTGAAGGACGTCCGGAAGGCGCCGTCGTAGCCGTAGTCCCACCCGGTAAAGACGTGGGCAAAGCCAACGATCTCCCGCTGGGTATAAGTGGGCACGAGTTCGTCCTTCGAATTCAACTTCAACGTCCCATCAGGCCAGAGGTCAAACAAGCCGACGGAGAAAAGCTGTTTGATTTCGCGGGCGTAGTTTTCATTGGGGCTGCGGCCGATGCTCAGGTCGGGCTTGTCGTTGCGGAACATGTCCAGATACCGCCCCATTGTCCAAGTCAGGGTCGTTTGCTGCAGCAAGTCGCGGAAGTTACCAAACGCATAATCCGAGAGCATGTCGTAGAAGAACGCGAGTGAACGAGCGTTGTTGTCCAACGGACCTTGGGCTGAGACGACATGGATCTCACTGAGTGCGAAGGCGACCCGCTGCCGAAGTTGGTCATCACCCGACAAAGAGTTTTTCCACCAGGCGTTGAAGGTGAGACTCTCATCGAATGCCCCCCCTTGCGCGCTCGCATTCTCCGTCCTTTCGACTTCCGCGAGGGTATGACTGGCAGGCTTCGTAAACTGATCCTCGATCCACAGTTCGTAGCGGGTCTTTCCGCCCGACGGGACGATAGCCTTGAGGGCTGCGATATCCGCGGTATTGGGACCAAAGGTCGCTTGCGTCAGGAAGCGCGCGGCACCGTTGTTAGTATTGCTGTCGTCGGTCCAAGCCGGCGGCGCGGGTGGTGGCGTGAACTTGCGCGCACCATTCGCGAGGGTGAAGTTTCCGCGGATTTCACCGTTCGGATATGCCCCGGTGTGCAAATTGATGTAAGCCTTGCCCTGCTTTAGCAGTTCTCGAATGTCACCGGCGGTGAGTGTTCCGACTCCAAGGATTGTCCACTTGTGACTGCCGTCCGGTTGGAGTCCGTCGCCCGGAGTGACCGGTTCGACGCCGTCAAAGACGATGGACGAGGAATGAGTCAGATACGGATCGGAGTGGACATGCCAGTCCGTCATCGCGCCAGTCAACCCGTTGAACGGTGCCGTCGAGAAACCGGCACCATCAAACCTAACGTACGCCACTGTCTCGTCGTCGCTCAAACGAAGGGTGGCCGTTCCCACACCGTTCGTAACGGCACCTGCCTGGGCGAGCATCGTCGCTACATACAACGTTCCCGGTGTCGATCCGGGAGCAGGGGCCACGTATGGAGAGAGAACGTAGCCCGGCACGACCTCACTTGGAACTGATCCCGATTGCCCCGGCTTGAGCCAGCCAACCGCGAGATTATCCCCGGAACCAGCTCCGGCTTTGTGCAGGATTTCAACGTAGTAGCGTTTTCCAGCCTCCAACGCGAGCCACGCGGATTTCTGCCGTGGCTCGCCGTTCCATGTCAGCGGCGTCGGATTGCCAGTGCTCACTTGAGCGCGCTTGTAGACATTGACTGCCTCGTCGTCGTTGGAGATCCACAATTCCGCCGCGTTATTGGCAGCGATCCAGAAGTAGTAGTTTCCGCTGACTGGCGCGGTAATATAACCCCGGATGCGAGCCCCGTAGTTGTCCCCAAAGTCAGAGGGGGCTTCCAAGGATGTCAGATTCGTCGCACCAGTCGGTGCAGTCCCGGTGGGGATACTTGCAATGCTATTGCCCGCGATCCCAGTCCAATGCTCACGCGAGATTGTTCCCTCGGTTTCCTGAACCTCGAGATTGATCACCGAGGTGCCGGTGCCATTGGGCCCGGTGGTCGTGACGACGACCTGGTAATTACCGGCTGTTCCCGCCGGAGGGGTGCCAGTGAGGATGCCATTACTCAGCGTCAACCAGGCAGGGTTGCCACTTACGGTGACATTCGAGCCGTTACTTCCACCCAACGGGAACGCGAAGAGACCACCGACCAAAGCGACCGCCGAAGTCGGGCTGGTCAGAATCGGCGGAGCCAGTGTTACACCTGGAGTGGAGTTCGGATAAAGACGATTGCTCGGGATCACCTGCTTGGGCTGGCTCGGACTATACCAGTAGAGGATGCAGCGCGCAGTGCCGGCGTTTTCGTAGTAATCGAGTTGGATGTCGTAACGCACGCCGCCCATCATTGGAATACGGACATAACGCTCATTGGCCATGGAGGCGAAATCCTTGAGGGATTTGTTAATCACGTCGATGCTCACGTTTCCTGTCCCCGAAATATACTTTCCCGGGCCGAAATTGACCGTGAACGTCGTGGGGGTCACCGCCGTGATAACGCCGCTGCGGTTGTCGGAAATGTTAATAGTGCTGGGACCGGCGTCGGAGGCAAACGTCCCGGTACCGAAATTTACAGTGAACGTTGAGGCCGTCACTGCGGTGACCTGATAAGGTAGAGTCCCCAAGGCACTCAGGCTGCCGCTGGTGGGATCGAGAAAGACAGTCTCGCCGACGATGAATCCGCCCGGATTCACTCCGGTTAGATTTGCGTAGGTGATAACCGCATCGCCCGTTCCGCCATCGTAGCTATAGGTGCTGCCCCCGGGGTGACTGAGATTTCCACTTGAGGGGTCCAATGCAACGATTTCCCCAACGGTGTAAGCGCCTGGTTTGACGAGTGAATTGCTGTAGGTGACCACGGCGTCGCCAGTGGTGCCGTCAACGTTGTAGGTTCCGGTCGAGTTCGTGGAAATCGCGGTGGCGAGTTCCTTAAGTTGTCCATTGATCCACAGCTTGCATCCGTCATCAGCGTGGACCACGAAAGTATATTCCTCTGAATACTGCGGCTGCACCTGCCCGGTCCAACGAACGGAGAAGGTGTCCACACCGATGAGGTTAGGATCCGGGGTGCCCGAGCCGTAGAGACCGTTATTGCTCGTCACAGGGCCGCTGGTGTCCACATTGAACCGCCCCGGTGAACCCGTGAAGGTGGTATTCGCGTAGATCTCGTTCAGCCAACCGGTGGAAGTGCTGGCCGGATTGGCCACGAAGCCGGCTCCAGTGCCGGAGGCTGGCAAGGTAGGCGCGCCAATGCCCACCGTGAACGTAGTAGGTGTCACCGCGGTTACGATAAAGGTGCCGCTGAAACTTGCCGGGGTGAAAAGATTACCCGAGGCGAAGTAGAGCGTCACCGGATCGTTTACGGCTAAAGCATGGCCGCCGCTGAGCGTAACCAGTATTGAACCAGTGATGAGATCGGCATTCCGGGTGTAGGAATAATTGGACGTCATCGGCGACGCGTGCGTGAAAACGTTGCCCGTAGGAATGTTGGCAAAGGCGCCACCGTCGCGGCTCCACTGGAGGCGGCAGCGAGCATCGCCAGTTGATTCCACATGTTCGACGCGGATCTTATACCGATTTGCGGCGGCTGCCGGGACCGCGAGATTGACGGCACTACTGATCTTGAACGTGCCTACGGTGTCGGGGACCGCATCCCAGCCATGCTCCACAATTTCTACCAAACCAGCGCCAGTATCAAGGAGCACGCGTGCCTTGTCATCAGCATCGAGTTGGAAGCGATACGAACCCGCCGTAGTCGGACTCAGATAGCCCTCCCAAACCGTGGAATAGTTGTCCGGAGAACTGCTGGGATTGTAGGTGTTCCCGTTGGGCGTGCCGCCCATCCAGTCATTGTTCACTACCGATTCCACTCGTTCGATCACCGCTGGGTGCGGAATGCTTTGAAGGCTAAAGTTACAATTTCCGTTCCCGCTGGCTGGAAGTGCCGCACCGGAGATCGCGGCGGTGAAGGTCACGCCGGGATTTACCGCGGTGATTGTATAGTCAAGGTTGTTGTAGAGCGCGTTGTTCAGTCCGCCGGAGGTGAAGGTCATCCGGACGATTTGGCCCGCCTGGAGCACCGGGGTGCCGTTATAGGTGAAAGGCACGGTGATACTTCCAGTGTTCGGGCTTCCAGTGGAGGTGCGGGTGTAGGCGTATGTGCCTGCCTGGCCGAAGTTTGCAGCGTGTTCGTAAACCCCGTTGGCGGTGTCGTAGTATCTTGCCCGCAGACCACTGCCACTCGGAACCGCAGTCTCGCCGATGATCACGGTTGCTGAGTTCACACTGCCAAGAGCGTAGGCGTTGGAAAGATCCGGGGGTGGCGGTGCCAGAGTCACGGTCACAGACTCGCCACTTTCCACCACCGCATCTACTGCGGGATTCACGCTGAACTGCTTCGATGCCTCGCCTGCGGCAAACACAACTGAACCGGAAAATGCTGAATAATCGATCCCGGGAGTGGCGGTGCCACTGACGAAGTAGGGAACAGTGATGGCAAAAAGGGTACGACTGCGGGTGATCTCGAACACTCCAGCAGTCGGGCCGTCTTCCGATGCGAAGGAGTTCACTGCCCGGATGGACACGGTGTCAGGCAGTGCCAACTGCGCCGCGACGTATGCGTAGTCCGTCGCATAGGTATCCGTGAGGTTCGAGTCCAGCGCGAGTTTATTCAGACCGAGCTTCAGTTCCTCGTAATCCGTCAGAGCGTCGCCATCGGAAAGGAGGTCCGAGACCACCACACGGAAGAACTTTGCGGCTCCGGCCGCA
>JANPIS010000519.1:0-2874 GCA_031425095.1 Chthoniobacteraceae bacterium | reverse complement strand
GGGCACGGAAGAATTCGCGGAGCGCGTTTTGCCCGCACGGTCATTCGCAGCGCGGCGCGCATGACGTATCGCCAGGCTTTTGCGATCCTGAACGACCAGCCAGTGCCGCCGACGCCGAATTACGAGCGTGGAGGAAAGGTGCATCTCGCCGCGGCGCCCGTGCCACTCGAAGTGACATCGGAGCTGCGCGAACGCGTGCACGTCGCGTGGGAACTGGCGTCGCTGCTCCGCAAAAATCGTTTTGCCGCCGGTTCGCTCGATCTCGATTTCCCCGAAGTGAAAGTGTGGCTCGACGATCAGGGGCGTGCCGACCGGCTGGAGCGCGTGGAGAACGACATCTCCCATCAACTCATCGAGGAATGCATGCTCGTGGCAAATGAGGTCGTCGCGCGCGAGTTGAAGAACCGGAACGTGCCGGTGGTCTATCGCGTGCATGAAGATCCCGATCCCACGCGGCTCGCGGACTTCCGTGAGTTCGCCGCGAGCTACGGATTCAAGGCCGGCGATCTTTCCAAGCGCAGCGAGGTGCAGAAGCTCCTCGCTTCGACCAAAGGCAAGCCGGAGGAATACGCGATCCGCATCCAACTCCTGAAGAGCCTCAAACGTGCAGTGTATGGTCCGACGCCGATCGGCCACTACGGACTCGCGAAGGTGAACTATACGCACTTCACCAGCCCGATCCGGCGCTATGCGGATCTCGTCGTGCATCGTTCGCTGGCCGGGATCACGACCGGCCATGATCGCCGGCCGCAGCAACATGGCGGGTCGCGCGCAACGCCCACGGCCGCGGGCATCGCGGAGATCGCCGAGCACATTTCCAAGACCGAGCGCACCTCCGCGGATGCCGAGCGCGACT
Source organism: Chthoniobacteraceae bacterium (assembly GCA_031425095.1). Lineage (GTDB taxonomy): Bacteria > Verrucomicrobiota > Verrucomicrobiia > Chthoniobacterales > Chthoniobacteraceae > JANNXQ01. The sequence goes on along the minus strand of JANPIS010000519.1, from coordinate 2,018 downwards.
CGACGACGCTGAAGAAGATGGAGTTCTTCCAGCGCCAGCTCGATGCGAAGCGGCCGGGGGAATTTCGCGCGATCGTCGTCGATGTGCGCAGCTACGGCCTGCTCATCGAGTTGCCGGACGTACTGCTCACCGGGCTCATTCACGTCAGCGCGCTGCCCGGCGATTTCTTTCAGTTCGACTCCACGCGACTGAGCTTCGTCGGACGCAAGACCCGCCGCACTTACAAGACCGGCGACATGCTGCAGGTCATCGTCTGCCGGGTCGATGCGTACAAGCGGCAGGTCGATTTCGTCCCTGTCGGTGAGCCCATCCCTTCCGCGCCAAAGCGCCGGCCGGAACCGGAGCGCGGCGCGCCGCAGGGAAAAGACAAGCGCCGCCCGAATGGTCGCGGTGGACAGCCGCAACGCCGCCGGCGGTAAAGTCACGCCGGGATGGAGCGGAAACTTTTTCCGCGCCATTTCGGGCGCGAGGGCGCACGGTCCAGCGATGCGCTGGCACATTTTTGCGATCGGCAAGCCGAAGCTCGATTTCGCCCGGCTCGGGATCGAGGAATACGCCGCACGGCTGAAGCCCTTTGCGCAGGTCTCGATCGACTATGTGAAGAGCGGTGCGTCGCCGTTGGTCGAGAGTCAGGTGCTGCTCGAGCGGAGCAAGACGATGTTTCGCATCGTGCTCGACGAACGTGGCGACGCGCTCCGCAGCACGGCGCTGGCGACGAAACTCGCCGAGTGGCAGATGCACGGGCCGCGGGACTTTGCCCTGCTCGTCGGCGGCGCCGATGGCCACGCGCCCGAGTTGCTGCAGGCGGCGGCGTGGAGGTGGTCGCTGAGCCAGCTCACGCTGCAGCACGAACTCGCGCTGGTCGTCGCGCTCGAGCAGATTTACCGCGCTTACACGATCAAGGCCGGGATGCCTTACCACCGCGACTGACAGGCCTCGCACCGGAGAACGGACGCATCGCGGCGCGCCGCGGAAAAAACGCCTTTGCGGCTGCGGATGCATGTGGCATAAGACGCGGCTCTTTTCCCCAGAGCAAACCGCCCCTCCAGGGTCCCCATGGAAAATGTCATCGCCAGCCGCACGCTCCAAGTGGAGCGCAAAGTTTTCACCATCGAATTTCGCGAAAATGAACGCGGACGCTTTCTGCGCATCACCGAGGAAGCCGGTGGCCGACGCAATACGGTGATTATTCCGTCCACGGGGATCAACGAATTCAACTCGGCCGTCGACGCCGTCGTCGTTGCGGCCAACAACGCCCCAGCGCCGCAATAGCGCGTCCACCTTCTCCACTTTCATCCTACCCACTCATGGCAAACAAACCCACTAACGTAAAACTCCCGTCTTCGCGGGCTAGAATCACCACCAACGGCGCTCCCAAGAGCAGCGGAAAATCCCCAAAGTACGTTTACACTTGGGGCAACAATAAAGCCGACGGCGATGGCTCGATGAAGCCGCTCCTCGGCGGTAAAGGCGCGAACCTTGCCGAGATGACCCGCATCGGGCTCCCCGTGCCTCCTGGATTCACGATCACCACGGAAGTCTGCACCTACTTCTACGATCACAAGCGCACCTATCCCGCCACGCTCCAGGCCGAGATGGAGAAAGGCGTCGCGAACATGGAGAAGATCATGGGCACGAAGTTCGGCGACACCACGAAGATGCCGCTCCTCGTCGCGGTGCGCTCCGGTGCGCGCGATTCCATGCCGGGCATGATGGACACCATTTTGAATCTCGGCCTCAATGACGAGACCGTGAAGTCACTCGTCGCCGCGACGAAGAACGAGCGCTTCGCGTGGGACTGCTACCGCCGCTTCATCCAGATGTACGGCGACGTCGTCATGGGCGTGCAGAAGCGCGAGGGCGAAGATCACGATCCTTTTGAGTCCGTGATCGAGCACTACAAGGACGAGAAGTACGGCCAGCACGACATCGATGACTCGAAGCTCGTCGCCGGCGACTACAAGGAACTCGTCGCGCGCTTTAAGAAGCTCGTGAAAGAGCGCACGGGGAAAGCTTTC
>JANPIS010000518.1:0-7051 GCA_031425095.1 Chthoniobacteraceae bacterium | reverse complement strand
TCCGCTGCAGGTCGCGCGCGATGCGGCGCGCGCGCAGGGCGCGGAGTTTCACGTGATGCTGCGGCCGGCCGGATGGAAGGGCTCGATCCCCTTTGAGGAGACGTTCAACAGCCGCTTCTACAATGCGCATCCGGAGTGGCGCTGCGTGGATCGCGATGGCACGCCGACGATGTACATGAGCTACGCGGTGCCGGAGGTGCGTCAGCATTTGCTCGAGATCCTCCGCGAAACGCTCGAGCTCCGGCCGGAGGGCGTCGGCCTGCTCTTCAATCGCGGCATGCCCATGATCCTGTGGGAGGATGCCTTCTGCGCGCGCTTCCGCGAGCGGCACGAAGATGATCCGCGCACGATTTCCGAAGACGATCCGCGTATCCTCGATCTGCGCGCGGATTTCATGACGGAGTTCCTGCAGGAGATCCGCGCGCTGCTCGACGAAACCGCGCGGGCGCAGGGACGCGTCGAGCGGTATCGCATTTCCCTCGGCACGTTTAGCCGCGAGGCCGACAACCGGAAATTCGGCCTTGCCCTGCCGGAGTGGATCAAAGGCGGGCTGGTCGATGAACTCGCGGTCGCGTGGTTTGCCCATCACACGTCCTTCGCCGCGCCCGACATGGCCTACTACCGCCGCCTCACCGAGGGCACGAAGGTCGGCGTGTATCCCTTTGTCGTCGCGTGGAAGACGGGCAAGCCGCAGGAGCTGGCGAAAAAGGTGACCGCGCACTATGCGGTCGGTGCGAGTGGGATCGCGATCTGGGATCCGCAGGTCGAGAACCGCTGGCACGAAGATTCCCCGGGCAACGTCTTCGACGCGCTGAGCCTGCTGGGGCATCGGGACATCGTGGCGGACTGGGCGGAGAAAGGTGTGCCCGCGCCGCTGGCCATCCCGCTCACCCGACTCGACGACAACTACTACAGCCGCTGGTTTCCGAATACGGGCTTCTGAGTTTTCACCCGCAACTCGCGTCTTACTTTCTCGGTGCAAATCCGGGGCGAGACCGCGCGAGGTATTCGCTCAGGGCTTTGACATTCCCCGCAAAGACGGCGCTGCCGAGATAGGCGTCGCCGACCTGAAACTTCGGCTGCCCGACGATCATCTCGCCGTCGAACTTCCTCAGCCAGCGCCCGTCCGCATCGAGATCCTCGATGATCTTGCGGACCTCCTCCTCCGTGACTGCTGGCGGGGCGGGCACTGGCTTGCGGGCGCGGGCGGCGGCGAGCGCGGTCTCAATCGATTCGATGCGCGACGCGACCTTCCACCCGTAGTGCGGCGGCACCTGAGAGTCGTCGTGCGTGAGCTGGTAGTCGCTCGTCATGTAGAGCGGCGTGTTCGTCTTGAGCTCGTAGTAGCGCGCGAGGCGGCCATCCGGCAGACGTGAACGCTTCAGCCACGCGAGCGCGCGGGGCAGGGGATCGAGATACGTCGCGTCGCCGGTGATCGCGTGGACGCGCAGGAGCGTCTCCATCGCATCCATCGACTCGCGGCTGGCGACCGCCGGCGGCTCAAACTTCCGCGCCCAGACCGGCCGCATCTTGGTGTCGTATTGCTGCGCCCAGCCGGGCTGCGGTTCGGGCATCTGCGCGAGCAGGAGGAATTCGCCGAGCTTCACCAGCGCCGCGCGAGATTTTGCATCGCGGTAGATTTCCGCTGCGTCGAGGAGGGTGCGCGCGACGTTGCCCGCGAGGTCGTCGTTCAGTGTGGGCAGATCCCAGTAGTTCTTGATGCGATTCTCCGTGCGCCAGTCATAGTCGGGGAAGCTCGCCTTCACGGGAGGGTGCGCGGCGACCGGCCCCGTCCAGACCTGCGGAAAACCGCCGCTGGGAAACTGCGCCGCGAGCAGAGCGGCACGCGCGATCTCTGCCGCTTCGTGGATTTCGCGATGCTTGAAGCCCAGCGCGCGGTCCGTGTGCATCAGGAACTGCAGCGCATTCTGAGTAATCCCATCGTCGAGTGTGGAATTCGCTCGGCTGCCCGCACCCTTGCCGTTGCGGTACTGCTGCACCCGCGGTCCGCTCGGGTCGAAGTCGATCGAGGCCGTCCAGCCGCCCGAACTGAGTTGGCCATAAACGAGCGCCTCGGCGGTTTCGCGCGCGGCGTCGAGGTAGAAGGTGTCGCTGGTCGCGGCGTAGGCGTGCAGGAAGGCGCGTCCGACCGTGGGTGTCCCGGGCTCCTGCACCCAGATCTCCCGCGGCCCGGCTTTTCCCTCGCCGAGCCGCCGCGAAAGCTCGGGCGAGTAGTAGTAAACGTAGCCGCCGTGGACAGCCGCCTTGCCGCGAAAAAAGGTCGCGGCTTTTCGCATCGTTGCGAGAGCCTGCTCAGGCAGCGTTTCGGCGGCCATAGCCAAAGTGCCGACGAGCATCGTGGCCGCAAAGATCCGCAGGGTTCTCGGGAGATTCATCCGCCGATTCTTTCCCTCGCGCCCCGACGGCGCAAGCTCCCCCCGCTTCATCTCCTCACTGTGCAACCGATGGATCTGAGTTCGATCAGTGGCACAGCCATTGCTGAAAACCTCTCGTCGGATCTCAGCTTATCTCACCCACATGAACTTCCTCGTTGTTGACGACAATCGGCTCCTCAATCGCTTCCTCACCACATATCTGCGTGGCAAAGGTCACTCCGCGCAATCGCTGACCGACAGCTCCAAAGTCGAGCCGTGGCTCGAATTGAATCCCTGTGACGGTCTCATCCTCGACATCGGCATGCCGAAGATCGACGGCCTCACCCTGATCTCGCTCCTGCGCGCCAAGCATCCCAATCTTCCCATCGTCATGTTCACCGGCCTCGGCTACGACGAGGACGCGATGCAGGCCGCGCGCAAAGCCGGTGCCAATGGCTACGTGAGCAAAGGTCTCGGACCTTCGGAAATTTACTCGGCGCTGATGCGGGTCATCCAGCCCCAGCAGCCTCAGCAGCACGCGGCGGCCTAGCTGGCCTGGTCAAACCGCCCGACGGCGGACGATCAAAGACGGGGCTCTGGCTGGAGTCCGCCGTCTTCTGTCTTGCGCTTTCTGCCCTCTGGATCCTACCCTCCGTCTCTCAAAGCTCCCGGAGCCGCGTCTTCAGTTCCCGAGCTTCCCATTGCCCGTCGGCATTCGGGCGGTGGAGGTAGCCGTAGTTCAGCAGCGAGCCGAGCCGCGCAAACAGGATTCGCGAGACCTTTCCGAAAGGCCCCATGCCCATGACGCTGATCGGCCGGGTGGCATGCTGCGCGAAGAAGGTAACAAGCCGGGCGAGCTCTACTGGGGTCCGGGTGAGAGTGGCGACCTTGAAAACATCGGCCCCCGCTGCCTGCGCCTGAGTGGCGCGTCGGCTGAGGGCCTCGAGCGATGGCGTGCGCTGAAAGTCATGGGAGGACAGAACCACATGCACGCCACGTGCTCGGGCTGCGGCGATGACGTCCCCGAGCACATTTGCCGACCGCAATTCCACATCGAGGAACCTGGCGTGCGGAAGGAAGTCGAAGTACAGCTCGCGCCGCCGGGCCGCACTGAGGGCGTGCGCGCCGCCTTCGGCCGGGTGGCGTGCCGTGACGATCAGGGGGATTTTGAACTTCGGAATCGCGGTGAGCAGGCGGCCGGGGTCGGAGGCGAACGCGTCGACGCGGAGTTCCAGAAGATCGACGGCCGATGGCTTAATTCGCAGGGCTGCAGAAAGCGACCCGATCGAATGCACGGTGCCAACCACCATCGCTGTCGTCGGTAAAAGTGTGGTGTATCCGCCTTTTCTCATATTATTATGTGCTAAGCTCATCACCGAATGATCAGCCTCTTTGCGAAACTCAACCCCCAATTCCGCCGAAGAGGCGCGCGCGACCCCCATGCGTTCGACCGTAACGCCATTGCAAGGCATCCCTCCCACTAGGGTCATGGGTGCTCAGCCGCGCTCGGCCATGATCGGTCGCCGGCAGGAGCTGAGTCTTCAGCTTCTCCAGATCGCTGACGGGATCCTGCTGGCCGTGGCGTTCTGGCTGGCGCACACGCTGCGGTTTTTTGGCGCGGAGTGGTTCGTCTTTCAAAAGCCGATCGGGCCGTTCACGGAGTTTCAGTGGCTGCTCTTCATCATCCTGCCGTTCGGGCCGATCTTTCTCGAGACCCAGGGTTTCTACGGGCATCCGCTCCAGAAGAGTCTGAAGCGGTCGATTCAGCAAATCGGTCATGCCGCCTTCTGGCTTGGGCTGGTCATCGCTGCATGCGCGTATTTTTTGAAACTGAGCGTGCCCAGCCGCGCCGTGATGCCGATCTTCGCCGTGCTGGGCTGCGCCTTTCTGCTCACCCGCGAGCGGATGACCGTTTCCCGATATCGCGCCCTGGCCAAGCGGGAGGATCTGCGGGAACGCGTGATCCTCGTCGGCACGCCGCGCGACCTCGTGGCGTTGCGGGAGAGCCTGCCGTCCGAGCAACTTCAGGAAATGCTCGTCGTCGAGGACTTCGACATTGAGACGCAGCCAGTGAGCGCGTTGGTCGAGGCGCTCCACAAGCACAGTGTTTCGCGGGTGATCTTCGCCGGTGGGCACAGTCAATTGGATCGACTGCAGGAGGCCATCGGCGCCTGCGAAATCGAGGGGGTCGAAGCATGGTTGATCGCGGACTTTATTCGGACTTCGATCGCCCGCCCCGATTTCGATGTCTTCGGAACTCGACCGGTGCTCGTCTTCCGGACGACGCCCGAGCTTTCCGTGGCGCTCGCGGTGAAGGGGTTCGTCGATCGGATCGGCGCGCTCGTGCTGCTCGTGCTCACCTCGTGGCTCATGCTCCTGATCGCCATCGCGATTCGCCTTACGTCACCTGGCCCCATCGTATTCCGCCAGATGCGCGCGGGAAAAAATGGGCGCCCTTTCACGATGTACAAGTTTCGCTCGATGCAGACGAATGCGGAGATGCTCCACAGCGAACTGGCCGCTTTCAACCAGATGAGCGGCCCCGTATTCAAACTCGACAAAGATCCCCGCATTACGCCGGTCGGTCGCTTCATCCGCAAGACGAGCATCGACGAGCTGCCGCAGCTCCTGAACGTATTGCGTGGCGACATGAGCCTCGTTGGTCCGCGGCCGTTGCCGATCTATGAGGTGGAGAAGTTCGAAAGCCCGGCACAGCGGCGACGGCTCTCCATGAAGCCTGGCCTGACCTGCCTCTGGCAGGTCAGCGGCCGCAACGAGGTGAAGTCCTTCGACCAATGGGTGAAACTCGACCTCGAGTATATCGACAACTGGTCGCTGCTGCTCGACTTCAAGATCCTTTTCATGACGGTGCCAGTGGTGGTCCTCGGGCGAGGCGCAAAGTGACAATGCGCGGGCATTGATCCCGCTCCCCGCTTCCGGCAAGCTCCCGCCCCCTGCATGGATATCCGAAAAGCTCTTATCACCGCTGCCGGTAAAAATCAGCATTCCCTCCCGCTCCAGACGCTTGTGGATCGCGACGGCGTCACCAAGACAGCACTCGCGATCATCATCGAAGAGGTGCTCAGTGCGGGTATCGAGACGATCGGGCTCGTCATTGCCAAGGGAGACGAACCTGCCTACCGCACCGCGGCCGGCCAGCATGCGGAGCGGCTGACCTTCATCGAGCAAAGCGAGCCGCTTGGCTACGCCCACGCGATCCACGCCGCCGCCGGATTTTGCGCGAATGACCCCTTTCTGTTGCTCGTCGGCGACCACCTCTACCTCAGTAATACACGGACAGGTTGCGCCCAGCAGCTCGTCGACGTCGCGCGGACGGAAAAATCTGCGGTCTCCGCCGTGCAATCGACCCACGAAAGCAAGCTGCCTTACTACGGCGCGATCGGCGGGAAGCTCGTGGACGCCGCACGTCGGCTCTATCAGGTCGATACGGTGCTGGAAAAACCCACGCCGACCGAGGCGGAGCAAAAGATCAACGTGCCCGGCCTGCGCGCGGGCTACTACCTGTGCTTCTTCGGCATGCACGTGCTCACCCCTGCGGTGCAGCGCGTGCTCGGCGAAGCTTTCTCGAAAGCAGGTGCCAGCGTGAACTTCCGCGCCGTGCTCGCCGAACTCGCCAGCCAGGAGCGCTACCTCGCCTGCGAACTCGAAGGCCGCCGCTACGACTTCGGCGTGAAATACGGCCTGCTCACCGCTCAGCTCGCCCTGGCTCTCGACGGCACCGATCGCGATGAAGTCCTGCGTGGCTTGGTGGAGCTCATGGCCACCAGCAAACAGGTCACGAAGTGAATCACTCGTCCGGTCTGAAGACGATGAACCTGCTTGACCTCATCACCAGCCCCGATCCGGCCGTCCGCGATCGCTCGCTCGACGATCTCGCGGCGTCCGCCTCGATTGAGGAGTTGCTCGCCGAATGTCACGCGCTCGATGCCTTTCGCCGGCAATCGCCGAATCTCTACGAGCGCGTGCGGGCGCTCTTTTTCCTCTACGCCATCCATCGCTTCCACCTGCCGACGCGGGAAGGATTGCAAACCAGCGGACTGATTCCGTTTCAAGGTTTCGAGCATCTGCTGGCGCGGCGGTTCGAGGAGGCGATCGAAGTCTTTGCGCAGACGCAGAAGACCGAAGGAGCGAGCGATGCACTCTCCTCGGCGCTCGCCGCGGCCTATCATCGCCTCGCTTTCCAGACCCTCGCGGATCAGGTGCGGCGCAGCGTCCGCAGCGTGCGGGGAAATCAGTGGATGTTCCGCATGGGGCACCCGAAGGATCAGCCGCTGCGGCTGCGGCCCGAGTTGATGCAGCGCGCGGCGGATGGCTCGTATCCCATCCTCCGCGAACTGACGCCGGTGCGCATGGACCTCACGCACTCGGCGTGGAGCGACATCTTCTTCCTCGGGATGGACTACCCCGAGGGCGCGAAGGTGCTGAACATCTCTGTCGATCCCGGCGTGCATGGCCGTGATGCGCAGCCGCAGCCGCCGGTGAGTGCGTGGCTGCGGGTGATTGAGGAGCCCGTGCTGAGGCTCGTCTCCGTCGATCTCGGCGCGACTGCGGAGATCTCGTCGCTCGCGGAAGTCTTCGATTTTGCGAAGGACTACCTCGGCTTGCTCAAGGCCGCGGTGATCGCCGCCGGCATTGTGCCGCCGGGGATCGAGGGC
>JANPIS010000517.1:0-9835 GCA_031425095.1 Chthoniobacteraceae bacterium | reverse complement strand
CTGCGCCGTGTCGCGCAGGGTGACCGGCGGAGTTTTGAGGAGCTTTACGATCGGTTCTCCGGGGTCCTGTTTTCGGTCGCGAATCGGGTGCTGAACAATCAAGAAGCCGCGGAGGATGTGCTCCAGGATGTCTTTATCCAGATTTGGGAAAAGGCGCCGCTCTACGACCCCACTCGCGGCAAGCCAATGACCTGGGCGGTGACGATGACGCGCAACAAAGCCATCGACCGCCTGCGCTCGACGGTGCGCCGGAATCGCCTCCAGGACGACGTGCAGCGCGAGGCCGAGACGTTCGAGCAGTTCGACGACCGGAGTTCCTTCGAGGCGGCGGCCTCGGGGGATACGAGCAAGCTGGTTCGCGAGGCGATTCAGAAACTCTCCAAGGATCAGCGCGAGGCGATCGAACTCGCGTTCTTTTCCTCGCTCACGCAGACAGAAATCGCCGAGCGCCTCAACGAGCCGCTCGGCACGATCAAGGCGCGCATCCGGCGCGGCATGATGAAGCTGAAGGAAGTGCTCAGCCCGGAATTGTAGCAGCCTGCGTTCGGGCTGCGCCGGTTACGCCGCGACGCGATCCTTCAACTCGCGCTCGCGGGCGACCAGCCAGAGCGGCTGGCCCGCATCATCCAGGATCGGCGTGATGGCGACCTCGACCCAGTAAGGCGTGCCGTTCTTGTGGTAGTTGAGGATGGTCTCGCTGCACGGACGGTATTCATACACTGCGCTCCGCATCCGGGCCGCCGCCTCGCGATCGGTTTTCTCGCCCTGCAGGATCGGGCCGAGATTCTTTCCGCGCAGCTCTTCGAGGGAGTATCCGCACATTTCGCTAAACGCAGGATTGACCCACTGCACGACGCGGTCCGGCCCGCACATCACCATGCCCTCGGGAGTGACATGCTGCGGCCGCCCGCGGATCAGGCCGGAGAGCCGCGCCTTCAGGCCCGGCGAAGGCGTAGCGCCAGCAGCCGGCTGCGTGGCCAGCGTCACCGCAACGGCGATCTCCAGGAGTCCGACGGCAAATGCGCGGAGCTCTTGGTGAAACTCGAGGATCAGCTCAAACTGCTCGCGCTCCGGAGCCGTCATGGTCCCGGCGGCATAGAGCGCGGCTTGGTCTTGCAAGAATTCGCTGAGCATGTGGGTGCGAGATAAGTGGTCGTTCAGAATCTTTGAACAGACGGTTTACGGCGTCGCTCGCGATTCGGATACTTTTCATCAACGCTTTTTTCCACGCGCAGGCACCAGGCAAGCGGCGACGGCTGGAATGGCGTGGCAGACGTATGGGTCGTGAGCATGATTGCGAAATGAAGAAGCGCCGCGCAGCCTTACAAAATCTTGTCCTCGTCCTCGGCGACCAACTGGACGCGTGCTCGGCCGCCTTCGATGGGTTCGAGCCGGGCACGGACGCCGTCTGGATGGCCGAGGTGGCTCATGAATCGGAGAAGGTCTGGGTGGCAAAGCCGCGCATCGCCATCTTCCTCGCGGCCATGCGCCATTTCCGCATCGCGCTGCGCAAACGCGGATGGCCGGTCTTCTATCGCGAATTGACCGCGACTGGAGCGAAATGGGACGGCGTTCCTGGTCCGGGAGTTCCCGGCGAAACTTTTGCGGCGCAGCTCGCTTGGATCATTGCGGAAACGCAGCCGGAAAAGCTCATCGTCGTCGAGCCCGGCGAGTGGAGCGTGCGCGAGGAAATCGTGGCGGCCGCCGAGGCTGCTGGAGTGCCGCTGGAGATTCGCCCCGATCGCCATTTCCTCTGCGCCCCCGCTGAATTCTCCGCGCACGCCAAGGGTCGGAAGCAACTGCGCATGGAATTCTTCTACCGCGAAATGCGCGTGAAGACTGGGGTCCTCATGGACGGCGAAAAGCCCGCCGGCGGCGAGTGGAATTTCGACCACGAGAATCGCGAATCCTTCGGCAAGGACGGCCCGGGTCTTCTCCCCGCGCCGCGACGTTTTCCACCGGACGCGACGACGCGCGAAGTGCTCACCATGGTGTCCGCGCGTTTCGCGAAACATCCCGGAGAGCTGGAAAAATTCGACTGGCCCGTCACCGCTAGCGAAGCCCGCGAAGCGTTTGACGACTTTATCGCGCATCGGCTTCCCGACTTCGGGCGCTGGGAAGATGCGATGTGGTCGGGCGAACCGTGGCTTTACCACTCGCGCCTCAGTGCCGTGCTCAATCTCAAGCTGCTCGATCCGCGCGACGTCCTCGCCGCCGCCGAGCGCGCCTGGCGCGAAAAGCGTGCACCCATCGCCAGCGTCGAGGGATTCATTCGGCAAATCCTCGGGTGGCGCGAGTTCGTGCGCGGCATCTACTGGCACTTCATGCCCGGCTACCTCGACCGCAACGGGCTCGGCGCCGACCAGCCACTCCCGCCCTTCTACTGGACCGGCGAGACCGACATGAACTGCCTGCGCCACACGCTGCGCCAGACGCTCGACCACGGCTACGCGCACCACATCCAGCGGCTCATGGTGACGGGCCTCTTTTCGCTGCTGCTCGGCGTCCGTCCGCGTGAAATCCACGCGTGGTATCTCGCCGTGTATGTCGATGCCGTCGAATGGGTCGAGCTGCCCAACACCCTCGGCATGTCGCAATATGCCGATGGCGGCGTGATGGCCTCGAAGCCCTACATCGCGAGCGGCAAATACATCCAGCGCATGTCGAACTACTGCACCGGCTGCCGCTTCGATCCCGCCGAGCGCACCGGCCCGCGGGCGTGTCCCTTTACCACGCTTTACTGGGATTTCCTGCTGCAACACGAGCCGTCGCTTGCGAAGAACCCGCGCATCGTCATGCAAGTGCGCAACCTCAAGCGCCTCACTGCCGGGCAGAAGGAAGCGATCCGGGAGCAGGCCGCGCGGGTCCGCGACATCTCCGCAGTGGGGGCCTCCTGACCCGCCCCGAACGTCCGACGCCATAGCTTGGACGCACGGCTAGTGCGAATTAACAAAACTATATCCACGCCCGTCGCGGGCTTCTGCGCGTTTCAGATCAGGCAGAAGCGAATCACCGCCCTGCAATTCGACATATAACCCTATATAATAATCCTATGAAAAAAACATCGTTTCTCGCCACAGCCTTTGCCGTGGCGCTTACCCTCGTCACCCACAATGTTTCCGCCGCCGAGGAGAAGACAATCGTCGCCGTTGCTGCTGGCGCAGGTCAGTTCAATACGCTGGTCGCAGCGGTCAAAGCCGCCGGACTCGTGGATACCCTGAATGGCAAAGGCCCGTTCACAGTGTTCGCGCCGACCGACGATGCCTTCGCCAAGCTCCCTGCCGGAACAGTCGAAGGTCTGCTGAAGCCTGAGAACAAGGAAAAGCTCGCAGGCATCCTGACCTACCACGTCGTCGCCGGGAAAGTCATGGCGGCAGACGTGAAAACGTCCATGGTCAAAACCGTGAACGGTAAGGAAGCGTCGATCAAGGTCGAGGGTGGCAAGGTCACGGTTGGAGGAGCGAATGTCGTAAAGACGGACATTGCCGCGAGCAATGGCGTCATTCACGTCATCGACACCGTCCTGATTCCGTAAGCAAACAATCACGCGGGGCTGGTGGCTCTACGCCCCAGCCCCGCTTTGCTTTTTACATCCCACCAAACGCTCAGATGTTTCACAAGATCGACTATCCTTTCCTAATCGGCGCGTTTATCAGCTTCGTGGCGAGTGTTTCGCTTTGGTTTCTTTTCAGTCATGAGTATGGCCTCTTTGTCGGCATTTGGGTGCCGAGCATTCTTAGCTTCTGGGTGGGAGTACGAGTTGTCATACTTTCCAATGGCATTACGACCCGGAAAGGTGGGTAATCGATGGAATATGCCATATCGGTTTTTTTCCTGGGATTGATGGTGACGGCTCTTGTGCTGAAGGGTGTTATCGCCGCTCAGGATTTTGCGAAAGAGGAGTTGAGGCGACAAGATGCCGCAAAGCTTGCTGGAGAAAATCCGGGTCCAAGCGGAAGTCCCATTTCCGCTCCGCTGCATTAATCCCGCGGCGAGAAACGGCAAGTTCATTAGATCGTCCGCTTCCGCCGAGATTTGGTGCGAGACGGACCGGCGGATCCCGCTGTGAGTCACTCGGCTGGTTCCGGCAGCTCCTTCTTCCGCTTCGCCACGGCTTGGCGGAGGAGGAATTCGATCTGGCCATTCACGCTGCGCAGGTCGGCGGCGGCCCATTTCTCGAGCTCTTTCCAGAGGTCGGGCGGGATGCGGAGGAGGAAGGGTTTGCGCTCCGGCGCGGGCATGCGGCGTTAGTTGTAGAGCGTCCCGGCGTTGATCACCGGACTGGCTTCGCTCTCGCTGCAGAGGACGACGAGGAGGTTGCTGACCATCGCGGCCTTGCGCTCTTCATCGAGATTGACCACGGATTTCTCCGCCAGTTCGTGCAACGCCATCTCGACCATGCTCACGGCGCCGTGGACGATTTTTTTCCGCGCGGCGATGACGGCTTCGGCTTGCTGCACGCGGAGCATGGCTTGCGCGATCTCGGGCGCGTAAGCGAGGTGGGTAAGACGCGCTTCGTCCACGGTGACGCCGGCTTTTTCGAGGCGCACACGGAGCTCGCGCTGGAGGGCTTCGGCGACTTCATCAGCGCTGTCGCGCAGGGTGTGGGTGTCTTCCTCGGTGCGGTCGTAGCTATAGAGGCTCGCGATGTGACGGATGGCGCTCTCGCTCTGGATCTCGACGTAGCTCTGCACGTCCTCGACATCGAAGGCGGCCCGCGCGGTGTCGGCGACGCGCCAGACGACCACGGCGGCGATCTCGACCGGGTTGCCGCGCTTGTCGTTCACCTTGAGTTTTTCGCTGATGAAATTGCGTGCGCGCAGGGAGAGCTTCGCGCCGAGGGTGCGGTGCGGGGTGGCGGCCTCACTGGTGCCATGCTTGTGCGGAGTGGACGATGCGGACTGCATCGGGATGCGGGCACGAATGCGGGAGTAGAAGGGATTCGCCCAAAAGAATCCGCTCTCCCGTGCGGTGCCGTGGTAGTCGCCGAAGAGGATGAGCACGCGCGCTTCGTTCGGCTGGAGGGTGAAGTGACCGCAAAGTGAGATGATGCCGATCACTTCGACGAGGGGGCCGAGCGGGATGAGCCAGGAAAAGCGATCCTGCACCGCCGCTTCGCGGATCCCGAAAACCAGGATGGCGACGCCAGCGACCAAGAGGGCGAGATTGAGCAGGAGCATGGGCCAACCGCTGAGGGCGCGCTTGGTGATTTCCTGGGTGTGGGTGGCAGGGGTGGATGACGGGGCCATAAGAAGAGCGACATCGCATTGATATCAAAGTGATATTTCGCGTCAACCGCTTCTTTTCCGGCCTTGTGACGCCGCGGCGCTTCACCTACCGCAGTGCCATGCGCCGTCTCCTTCTGTTTTTAGTGCTCTGCACAATCGCGTCGGCTCGCGCCGATCAACATGACGTGATCATTTACGGCGGCACACCCGCAGGGATCGCGGCGGCGGTGGCGGCGGCGGAAGGTGGCGAAGAGGTGCTGCTCGTGGAGCCGTGCTCGTGGGTCGGCGGGCTGATGACGAATGGGCTGACGCACACCGATTTTCGGACCTTTGAAGGACTCACCGGCGCGTTTCTGAAAGTGGCGCAGCGCGTGGAGGCGCACTATCGCGAGACCTATGGCGCGGACTCCGTGCAGGTGAAGGAATCGCTGCGGGGCACGCAGGCCGAGCCAAAGGTGAATCGCCTCGTCTTCGAAAAGATGCTCGCGGAGCAACCGCGGATCACGGTGCGCACAGGCTGGGCGCTGGATGCGGTGAAGTGCAGCACGGATGAAAAGACGCGCGCCGTGGAGATCGCGGTCTTCGTCGATGCGCAGAACGAGCACCACGCGGAGACGGCGCGCACGTTCATCGACGCCACCTACGAGGGTGATCTCATGGCCGCGGTCGGCGTGCCGTATCGCGTGGGGCGCGAGGCGGGGGAGGAATATGGGGAGTCGCTCGCTCCGGATGACGCGGATGCGCAGCTCCAGGCGTACAATTTCCGCTTCACCATGACGCGAGATCCGGCGCTGCGCATGCCGGTGACGATGCCGCCGAGCTACGATCGAGCGATGTTCGAAGGCCTGCTCCCGCTCATTGCCGACGGCCGGATCGAGCGCGCCTTCGGCTATCCCTCGAAGTGTCTGGTGAAGGCGCATCTCCCGCCGCTGCCGAATGGCAAGTTCGACATCAACGACGTCTCGCAAGGCCTCGTGCGTCTCTCGCTGCCTGGCGAAAATAGCGCGTGGCCCTACGGCGCATCAGGTCTCGCGGCGCGGGAGATTTCCGGCGTCACCGCGCCCTTTTCGCGCACCGGACTGCGGCAGACCCGTGAGCGCATCTTCGCCGAGCACCTGCTTTGGAATGTGGGCCTCCTCTACTTCGTGCAGAACGATGAAGCCGTGCCGGCGAAGTTCCGCGAAGAAGCGCGCGAGTACGGCTGGTGCCGCGACGAGTTTCCCGAGAATGGCCACATCCCGGAACAGCTCTACGTCCGCGAGGGGCGCCGGATGGTCGGGCGGTATGTGTATTCGGAGAAGGACACCGATCACGCCCTGAATGACGCGCGCGCGGTGTTGCATCGCGACGCGATCGCGATGGGCGATTACGGACCAAATTGCCACGGCACCGGCCACGAAGGCGGGCGCTTTGAAGGCAAACACACCGGCGAATTCTACAAGCGCGTCCCGCCTTACCAGATTCCCTACGGCGTGCTCCTGCCGGAGAAGGTGGAGAACCTGCTCGTGCCCGGCGCGCTGAGCGCGTCGCACGTCGGCTTCTGCGCGCTGCGGCTCGAGCCGATCTGGATGTCGCTCGGCGAAGCCGCCGGTCACGCCGCGCAACTTTCGCATGCAGACAAAACGCCGCTCGCCCGCGTCTCCGTGCCGAAGCTGCAAGCGCGCCTGCATGCGACCGGTGCCGCGACGATCTACGTGAGCGACGTGCTGCCGGGTCATCCCGACTTTGCCGCCGTGCAATGGTGGGCCGCCGCTGGTGGAATGCACGGACTCGCGCCGATGCCGGAGAAGCCCGGCCAGCGCGGAAAGAATCTCGTGGGGCAATACTACGAGGCGTTCCCCAATCACGCCGCGGAACTCAGCAAGCCGCTCGACGCCACGCTCACGGGACGCTGGCGCAAGCTCGCGGGAGAGCTCGGTGTGGCGGCGGATAAAATCCCGGCAGCGGACGGCAAGCTGACCCGCGGCGAGTGGCTCCGCGCGGTCTGGCAGACGCGTTGATTCCAACTAAGAGCGTGGCGGATTGCTTTGCCGCGCGCAGCTGGCTTCGACATGCTCGGCGCGCATGAAGCCACGTGTCTCCTCCCTTCCGCTGCACTTCGCCGCTCTCGTCATTGCCGCACTCCCGCTGGTCTTCGCGGGCTGCACGGCGATGGATCGGAGTGGTTCCGGGCGGGATGACGCGCGTGCAACCTTCGCGCACGTCCGTCCGGTGCTGGAGTCGAAGTGTGTGCATTGCCACGGCGAGCAGCGACTCCCGCAGATGCCGGCCTTCAATGACACCGAGGCCCTCTCGCGATTGATCGGAGCAAACAACTGGATCGTGCCTGGCCACCCCGAGCGCAGCCGCTTTTTCCAGGTCGTTACTTTCTCCGATCAGCAACCTGGCGCGATGCCGCCCACGGGCCACGCGATCGCGAAGGCCGAGGTCGATGCGTTGCGCGTGTGGATCGTGGCCGGCGCGCCCCTGCCGGAAGGCGCGCCAGTGGAGCTGCGCCCGAAAGGCGAAGCGCCGCGCTCACGGTAGCAGTCCGCGGATTTACGGCCCGCGTCACCGCGGGCGGATGATCAGCTCCTCGATGATCGCTCGGTGCGGGAGATTGATCGCGAGCAGCACACACTCTGCGACGTCCTCCGGCTGCAGCATTTTCGTCCGTGCTTCCGCTGCCGGCGGCGTGGGGCGCTTCTCGAGGATCGGCGTATTGATGTCGCCGGGGAAAATGCCGATCGCGCGAATCCCGTTCCCGCGTTCCTCCGCATTGATCGCTGAAGTGAGCCCTGCCATCCCAAACTTCGAGATCACATACCCCGGTCCCGCTTTCGGCGACGCCGCTTTGCCCGCGTCGGAGATGATGTTCACGATCGTCCCCGACTTGTGCGCGCGCATTTCCGGCAGGAAAGCCTGCACGCAGTAGTAAGCGCCATTGAGATTCGCATTCATCATCGCGTGGTAATCCTCGGGCTTCAGCACTTCGAGCGAGCGCTTCGGCACATTCGTCCCCGCCGCATTCACCAGCACCTCGACGCTTCCAAACTCCCCAAGCACGCGCAGCCCCATCGCCTCGACCGCCTTCGGATCGCCCACATCGCAGGCACACACGATCGACCCGAGCGCCTGGCCCGCGAGCTTCTGCAAAAGCTCCTCGCGCCGCCCGACGAGCGCCACGCGCCAGCCTTGTTTTGCCAAGGCGAGCGCGCATGCCGCGCCGACTCCGCTGCCTGCTCCGGTGATGACTGCTGTTTTATTCATAGAATTAAGCCGTCGGCAGATCGACCCACGCGTGTGTTTCCGCGCTCCGCACCGCGCCATCCATCACCGCCTGCGTCCGCGCGCCATCGTGGAAGCTCGGCACGCACGGGCGCTCATTGCGGATCGCGTCGATGAATTCAAACGCCTGATCGTAGCGGAACGTCACCAGCGGATCACCCACGCCCGGATCGCGCGGCGAGCCCGGCCACGTCCAGAACTCCCGCGGCACCGCCAGCGGCGCGAGACCCGGGCCGCCGGCCTTGCCGTGCAGCAGCTCGTTCCATTTCCCCGTCGTGAATTCAAACGTCCCCGCGCTCCCGTTCAGCTCCACGTAATCGAGTGAACGCCACGACTCATTGCGCCCGCTCGCCAGCTTCGAACTCTCCAGCACCCCCGTCGCGCCCCCTTCAAATTCCGCCAGCACTGCCACCCAGTCCTCGAGGTCGCTCGGATGTCCGCCGCGATCGTCCACCAGCCGCTTCGTATTCGCCACCAGCCGCCGGATCGGCCCCACGAGATGCTGCGCAAAGTCGATGCGATGCGAGAGCATGTCGCCGAGTTCGCCGGTGCCAGCGAGCGCCTTCACCTGACGCCACCCGAGATTCCGCTTCCCCCAATCCTGCAACCGGCACGACC
Source organism: Chthoniobacteraceae bacterium (assembly GCA_031425095.1). Lineage (GTDB taxonomy): Bacteria > Verrucomicrobiota > Verrucomicrobiia > Chthoniobacterales > Chthoniobacteraceae > JANNXQ01. Next base: position 722 of record JANPIS010000517.1, on the reverse strand, counting down.
GATAGTGATACGGCTGCCCCAGATCGCCCTGCGCGATGAGGTGCCCGAGATAGCGCATCGCCGGCACAAAGCGATACGTGAACGCCGTCATGTGCCGCACCCCCGCCGCGTCCGCCGCGTCGGCCATGCCCTTCGCCTCCGCGTAGCTCATCGCGATCGGCTTTTCACACAGCACATGCTTGCCCGCCGCGATCGCCGCGTGCGCGATCGGTCCGTGGGAGATATTCGGCGTCGCGATGATCACCGCCTGCACATCCTCGCGCTGCACGATCTCCGCGTAGCTGGTGGAAGTTACCGCGATCCCCGTCTCGCGGCTCGCCCGCTCGAGCGTCGCCAGATTGTTATCGCAGAGCGCGACGACCTTCGTCTCCGCGCAGAGCGCAAGACCCGGGAGATGATTTTGCAGCGAGATTCCGCCGCAACCGACGATGGCGATGCCGAGAGATTTCATGAGAGGGAGAAAGGGCCGCGCATTCTGGCCACTCCCCGCGCTGGGGCAAGCCGGGGGATTTCTGCCCGGACAGCACCACCGCCTTGACCCACCGACGCCACCGGACCAGCCTCGACGGCATGAAAATGAATCCCGTCGGCTGGTTTGAGATCTATGTGCAGGACATGGCCCGCGCCCGGGCCTTCTACGAGACCGTCTTCGCCACGAAGCTGGAGAAACTCCCCAGCACCGAATTCGACATGCTCTCCTTCCCCATGGACATGAGCACCTA
>JANPIS010000516.1:0-2478 GCA_031425095.1 Chthoniobacteraceae bacterium | reverse complement strand
GCTTCGATCTCGCTGTGCTTCAGATCGAGCGCGATGACGAGCGGCAGGATGCCACGGTTCTTGTAGTGCTTGAGCGCCTGCTCCGGCGTCCACGGAACCGGCCGCGCGAGGATTCCCTCCGCCGCTGCGATCCGTTTTCCGACGAACGTCCGAACCTCCGCGTCATTGAAGCTCAGCGGCGTGGGAAATTGGATGCACAGGTTGTAGCTGATGCGGGTCTGGGCGAGCGGATTGCCGTTGCGATCCACGATCTGGCCGCGCGGCGCGGGGATCGAGAGAATGGTCGTGCCGGCCTGTTGCTGCGTGTCCCAGGAAGGTGCCAGTTTTGCGGCGCCGGACTTCGCGGTCGAAGCCACACGCGGGGCTTCTTGCGCGAGCAGGGAAGAGCTGAGCGCGAGGAGGGTGAGGAGACGCATGCGGACCATTGGGCGTGCATTTTAACCCGCACCGTCCCCGGCGCTAGAGCGATTTACAGATGAGGCTGGGACGCGGTTCATGGACTCTGTCGCTGCGCTGGGTTATCCGTGCGCTCCACACCACGACCGATGATTCTCCTGCTCAAGCTCGCCCTCGCCTCCGCCCTCGCCTTTGGCATCGTCATGTTCGCAATGTAGGCATGCGTGCGTTCCGATACTGCGCCGATCGCGTCTTTCTCGTCGCGGGCTGCATCTACGTGGCGAACCGTCTGTGGCTCGCACCGCAGTGGGGCACGGCGGTCCCTTTCCTGAAGCAGTATCTCGGCGACTTCCTCCTCGTCCCCTGCGCGCTGCCGCTCCTGCTTTGGGGCCAACGCATGCTCGGGCTGCGCACCCACGATCGCCCTCCGACTCTGGGCGAGATCTTCAGTACGCTGATCCTGTGGTCGGTGCTCTTCGAGTGGCTTTTCCCGCGAGTGCTCGGGCGCGGCGTCAGTGATCCAGGGGATGTCGTCGCCTATGCAGCCGGCGCGATCATCGCAGGTCTCGCATGGAATCGGGGCGCGGATTTCACGCTTCGTAAATCGCTCGCGTCAGCGGAAACTCAGGCCACCTGCACCCGATCGTCAGCTCGCCTTTCCACCCGCGCACAACCCGCAGCGCACGCATGAAAACGAAACAAGTCATCGAATCCGCCCGCCGCTTCTCAAAGCCGTTCCGCGTCACGAACGGGAAAAAATTTCGCCTCAAAGACGTCGATCCGGGTGACACCGGGGAGTTGAAGTCGGAGGACAAGCCGCGTGCGCAGGAGGCACTGCAGGCTGGTATCGAGGCGCTCGCCGAGTTGCAGGACATGCTCTACGCGCAGGATCGCTGGTCGGTGCTACTGATCTTTCAGGCCATGGATGCGGCGGGCAAAGATGGGACCATCAAACACGTGATGTCGGGTGTGAATCCGCAGGGTTGCCAGGTCTCGTCCTTCAAGGCGCCGACGAGTGAGGATCTCGATCACGACTTCATGTGGCGGTGCATGAAGCAACTCCCCGAGCGCGGGCGCATCGGCATCTTCAATCGCAGCTACTACGAGGAGACCCTCGTGGTGCGCGTGCATCCGGAGTTTCTCGCCGGACAGAAACTCCCGCCGCAATGTGTGACCAAGCGCATCTGGGAGGAGCGCTTTCAGGACATCCGCGCATTTGAGCGTTACCTCACGCGCAATGGTACGGTCGTCCGGAAATTTTTCCTGCACGTCTCAAAGGAAGAGCAGCAGAAGCGTTTCCTGGAGCGGGTCGAGCGGCCCGAGAAAAATTGGAAATTCTCCGCCAACGACGTGAAGGAACGCGCCCACTGGGACGAATACATGGACGCCTACGAGGAAACGATCCGCGAGACCGCAACGGAAGATTCGCCGTGGTATGTCGTGCCGGCGGATAACAAGTGGTTCGCGCGTGCGGTCGTGGCGGCTGCGGTGATCGACGCGCTGTCTTCGCTCGAGCTGCACTACCCGAAAGTCGATGCCGCGAAGAAGGCCGAACTGGCCCAGGCACGAAAGGCCCTCCTCGCCAGCAAGTAAGCGAGCCGGCGCCGGTGGGGAGGTCAGTGTTCGCTAGCCAGTTGCTCTTTCGCCTTGCCGGGGAGGTCTGCGCCTTGGAACGTCCGCGCCACCTATGAGCACCCCCAGCCCTGCTTCGCCTCCCGGCTCCGCTCCCGCGGCGATTCTCACCGAAGACCAGCAACGGGCAACGATCTCGACGATCACGTGGCGACTGCTCCCGCTGCTCTTTGGCTGCTACGTCATCGCCTACATCGACCGGATCAATGTTGGCTTCGCCAAGCTGCACCTCCGCGAAGTGCTCGGAGTCAGCGAGGATAAGTTCAACAGTGCTTACGGCCTGGGCGCCGGGTTGTTTTTCATCGGCTATTTCATCTTCGAAGTGCCGAGCAATCTCGTCCTCCAGCGGGTCGGCGCGCGGATCTGGATCGCGCGCATCATGGTGGTGTGGGGCATCGTCTCGATGGGCTTCATGTTCCTGAACGGGACGACGATGTTTTACGTCATGCG
>JANPIS010000515.1:0-8910 GCA_031425095.1 Chthoniobacteraceae bacterium | reverse complement strand
CCCTCGCTCTGCATCTCGATCACCGCCGGCACCGTCCCCCACAGATTCCGCGCGCCTGCCGCCGCCCACGCATCCGACCACTCACCCATCGGCGTCGCGGGCGTGATCGGATACAGCGCGATCACCTCGCTTAGTTGATATGCGACGCGCGCGACGGCTTCGTTGCCGTCGATGGTGGAAACGGATGGAGGTGGCATCAGCGTGCGAGTGCAGGATCGTCCGCCCCGCGGCAGCCCGCTCCCCATCTTCTGCCGAAGCCTCATCCTCGGTTGCCTTTCGCACTCATCCTCCCGGCGTCGTGAGATGGGCGGCTGGTTTCGAAACGCGTCTTTGAAGCATCAAGCGCTACCGCATCCATAGAGCCGCCAAAACAAACCGAGCGTTTCCTTTGCCCGCACTTGGCCTCAGCGCTCTCGCAGCCGACCCCGTTAGCGACACCGCCTAGTCACGCGGCCCTTTCGGCACCCCGATCTTGACGGGCAGGAATTACAGGAGGATATGAATGCTCAGTGATATGAGAACCCGTTCACAACAACCCGCCAAACAGAATCGTGAGACGCTGGAAAAAATCGCCGCCAGCTTTCGAGCGCTCTCGGAGCCAACACGGCTGGCGATCCTGCAGGAACTCAAGTCGGGGTCCAAGACCGTGAATGAACTGGTGGATTCAATCGGGACGTCCCAGCCGAACATCTCCAAGCAACTCAAGGTTTTGTTTGATAGCGGCTTTATTTCCAGGGAGCAGCAGGGGACCTACGTTCACTACGAGATGCAGGGTGATTTCGTCATTCGACTCTGTGACCTGGTCTGCGACCGCCTGAATCAGAAGGCCCGCGCGTCCATCCCCCACTACACCATCTAAACCGCAACCGCCGGTGAGCTTCGGACAATTTCCGCGAAGAAGATAACCAAATGACGATGTAGTGTTTCAGGCAATTATCCATCTTATGAACCCATCCTCATCTCCCACCGACAAAGTCTCCATCGTGCTCTTCTCAGGCACCACTGACAAACTCATGGCTGCGTCCGTCATCGCCAGTGGCGCGGCGGCCATGCAAAAGCAGGTCACCATCTTCCTCACCTTCTGGGGGCTGATGGCCTTCCGGAAAGGCGCGAAGGAACAGCCGCCGCGGATCAGTGTGGATTTCGCCGATTACGCCGAGGCTGCGATGCAGGCCATGCAGGCGAAGAAGGTGCCGCACTGGCTCGATACGCTGCGCGATGCGATGGAGATTGGCGACGTGAAGGTGAAGGCGTGCGGGCTCACGATGGATCTTTTCGGGCTGAGGCTCGAGGACCTCGAACCGGTCGTGCATGAAGTCACCGGCGTCGGATCCTTCGTCGAGGACAGCACAGGCGGGCAGACGCTTTTCATCTAACTACCCACGAACATGGACAACATCACCATCACCCGCGAGAGCGACGCGCGCGGCAGCTTCTGCCCGGGGCCGCTTATGGAACTCATCCGCATCGTCCGCGACGCGAAGGTCGGCGACGTGCTCGCCGTCATCTCCGGCGACGAGGGCAGTAAGAAGGACATCCCGCTCTGGCTCGCGAAAGCGAAGCATGAGCTCCTCGGCACCGAACCGGTGGAAGGTGCGACGCGTTTCATCTGCCGCAAATCCCACTGACCTATGTCGCGCATCCTCATCCTCGGCGGCGGCACGGGCGGCACGCTGCTCGCGAATCTTCTCGCTCGGAGCGTCGGCGGGCAGGCGAACATCACGGTCGTCAGTTCGCAGGTGCAGCACTACTATCAGCCCGGCTGGCTCTATGTGCCGTTCGGGCAGCAAGACCCGCGGTCGCTCAGCCGGCCCGAGCGCGAGCTGCTGAATGAGAAAGTCGAACTCGTGCATGGTGACATTCACGAACTCGACGCCAGCGCCGAGACCGTGACGCTGGCCGACGGCACGCGACTCGACTACGATTTCCTCGTCATCGCCACCGGCTCGCACGTCGCGCCGGAGGACGTGCCGGGGATGGTCGAGGGCGCGCACCATTTCTACACCCACGAAGGCGCGAGCCGGCTCTTCGGCGCGCTGCAGGAATTCGCCGGCGGCAAGATCGTCGTCGGCGTGGGCGGGCTGCCCTACAAGTGCCCGGTCGCGCCGCTGGAGTTCACCTTCCTGCTCGAAGACTTCCTGACGAAACGCGGTCTGCGCGAGAAGACGGAGATCACCTACACGTTCCCGATCGGCCGCTGCTTCACCATCGAGACGGTGGCGGAAGTCGCGCAGCGCTTCCTCGATGAGCGCGGGATCAAGGTGGAGACGTTCTTCAACCTCGAAACCATCAAACCCGCCGAGCGCCTCGCCATCAGCATGGAAGGCACCGAGCTGTCTTACGACCTGTGCGTGATGATCCCGCCGCATCGCGGCGCGAAATTCCTGCAAGGCCACGTGCTTGCCGACGCCCGCGGTTGGGTGAAGACCGACCGCTCCACGCTGCGCGTCGCCGGCCACGACCACATCTGGGCGATGGGCGACGCGACCGATTTGCCGATCAGCAAAGCCGGCAGCACCGCGCATTTCCAGGCGCCCGCGATCGCCGAACAAATCGCCGCCGCCGTCGAGCACCGCGAGCCCGACGCGAAGAAAGCAAATTACGAAGGCCACGTCATGTGCTTCCTCGAAGTCGGCCACAGCAAGGCCACCATCCTCGACTTCGACTACAGCGGCCCGCCCAAACCCAAGGATCCGAACGCGCTCATGCACTACCTCAAGATGGCGTTCAACAAAGCCTACTTCCACATCGTCCCCAGCGGCTGGGTGTGAAGATGGACGCCGCGATGATTCGCCGACTTTCACTCTCGGTCTTCGCGCTCGCGCTCGCGGCATGTCATCCGAAAAGGGAAGCCGCGACCGCCGACTCGCTGCCCGCGGTCGCCGTGCGCGTCGCTGTGGTGGAGCAGAAAGCGCGGCCGTCCAGCGAGGAAGTCGTCGGCACGGTGCGGGCGAAATTGCGCGCGGTCATGGAGGCGAAAGTGAGCGGACGCATCGAGGCGCTGCTCGTCGCGCCGGGGCAGACCGTGAAGGCCGGCGAGCTGATCGCGCAGCTCGATGCACGCGAGATTCAGGCCAAGCTCGACCAGGCCCTCGCGATGCGCGAACAGGCCACGCGCGACCTCTCCCGTGCCCGTGATTTGATGGATAAGAAGATCACCACGCAGGCGGAGTTCGACTCCGTGCAAGCGCGGGAGCGCGTCGCCGTCGGCTCGGTCAAGGAAACGGAGACGATGCTCGGCTACACCAAACTCGTCGCGCCCTTCAACGGCATCGTCACGCGCAAGCTGGCCGACGTCGGAGACCTCGCCACTCCCGGCAAACCGATCGTCGAGATGGAAGACCCGAGTGCGCTGCGCTTCGAGGCCGATGTGCCCGAGGCGCTCATCGGCAGTGTGAAGCTCGGCGCGAAACTTCCCCTCCGTGTCGGCGCCGTGCCGGCACCGAGCGAAGGGATCGTCGTCGAGATGGCACCCGTCGCCGACGCAGCGAGCCGGACCTTCGTGGTGAAACTCGACCTGCCGCCGACCGACGCCGCGCGGAGCGGACAATTCGGTCGCGTGTGGGTCGCGACGGGCGAGAGCCAGACCATCCGCGTTCCTGCCGCGGCCATCGTCGCGCGCGGGCAGATGGAAACCGTCTTCGTCGCGGAGAAAAACCACGCGCAGCTCCGCATCGTCCGCACCGGCAAAAGCACCGAAGGCGAAATCGAACTGCTCTCCGGCATCAACCCCGGCGAAAGCGTCGTCATCGAAGGCGCGGAGCAATTGCGCGACGGTCAACCCATCACCCTCAAACCATGACCGCGACCGTCCAAGCCGCTCGCCACGTTGTTTGCCAGCGTCTGGCCGCCGGACCCACTCGCGTCTGCAAACCGCTTCAGATCTTAGCGATAAGCTTCGCGACGGTGACGGACATTTTCGATGGCCACGATGCGAACGACATCGTCCACCGTGTAGATCACCCGGTAGTCGCCGACGCGGATGCGGAAGGCATCCTCACTGCCTACGAGTTTGCGGCAGCCATCGGGACGGGGGTCACCCGCAAGCCCATCGATGGCCCGCAGCACCCGGCGTTGCACCGTTCGATCGAGTTTGCGCAGGTCCTTCTCCGCCGAGCGCCGGAAACTAACGGCGTATTCCGGCATTCGTCTTCAACCTGCGCTTCACCTCAGCGAGCGGAATCGTCGGCTCATCCTTCCGGCGCGCGAGCAGCGCGAGATCGTGCAAATCCTCCAGCAGCTCTTCGTATTCCGCGATCGGCATGATCACCGCTGTCGGCTTCCCGTTTTTCACGATGTATTCAGCTTTCGGATCCAGCGTCTTCATGGGTGGAACTCTACGCACGTCACTCCGGCGTCGCCAATCCAAGTTCCAAGCGGCTTTCAGATGACGACCGCTTCTGACCGATCGAGTACGAACCCCGGCATCGCCGGGAAGATTGCTCACGCGTTCATCGACTCGAAGCTCACGCCGCTGATCGTCATCACCGCGGTGCTGCTTGGCCTCGCCGCGATCGTCCTGCTCCCGCGCGAGGAGGAGCCGCAGATCAAGGTGCCGATGGTCGATGTGATGGTGAACATGGCCGGCTTCACCGCGAAGGAAGTAGAGGAGCGCGCGACGCGGCCGATGGAAAAGCTGCTCTGGGAAATCCCCGGCGTGGAATACATCTACTCCACGTCGCGCGACAGCGAGAGCCTCGTCATCGTGCGGTTCAAGGTCGGCTCTGATCCCGACGCGAGCCTCGTGCGGCTTACGGAAAAGCTGCGCTCCAACATGGACCGCATCCCGCACGGCGTCAGCGCGCCGCTGGTGAAGCCGAAGTCCATCGACGACGTGCCCATCCTCGCGCTCACCTTCCACAGCGCGCGTTGCGATCACCTCACGCTGCGCCGGCTCGCGGCGGAAGTGGACGATGCCGTGAAAGCCGTGCCGCTCGTGGCGGAGACGAACATCATCGGGGGCGCGCGGCGGCAGGTGCGTGTGCTGCTAGATCCCGTGCGGCTCGCCTCGCGCAATCTCAGCGCCGCCGGCCTCGTGCCGATGCTTCAGCAGGGCAACCGCCAGTATCGCTCCGGCGGCCTCACCACGAACAATCAGGAAGTCATCATCGAAACCGGCGCGTTCCTCACCAGCGCGGAGGACGTGGGCAATGTGGTCGTCGGCGTCTTCGGCGGACGGCCGGTGTATCTGCGCGAAGTCGCGGAGATCGTGGACGGCGCGGAGGAACCGTCGAACTACACCTTCTTCGGCCACGGCGCGGCCCGTGCCTCGGCTCCGGATGAAGAACCCTCCGTCACGCTCAGCGTCGCGAAACGCCCCGGCGCGAATGCGATCTCCGTCGCCGAGGACGTGCTGCGCAAAGTCGAGACGCTCAAGGGCACGGTCATCCCGCGCGATGTTTCCGTCTCGATCACGCGCCATTACGGCGAGACCGCCGCGGACAAATCCAACGAGCTGCTGCTCCACATGGGGATCGCGATCATCGGCGTTTCGCTGCTCATCTGGCTCACGCTCGGCTGGCGCGAGTCGGGCATCGTCGCCATCGCCATTCCCGCCACGCTCGCGCTCACACTCCTGGTTTTCTACCTGCTCGGCTTCACGCTGAATCGCATCACGCTCTTCGCGCTGATCTTCAGCATCGGCATCCTCGTCGATGACGCGATTGTCGTGGTCGAAAACATCGTCCGCCATTTCCACCTCGCGCAAAACAAAGGCCGGAACTGGTCCACGATCGCGGTCGAGGCGGTAGGTGAAGTCGGCAATCCCACGATCCTCGCGACCTTCGCCGTCATCGCCGCGGTGCTGCCGATGGGTTTTGTCGGCGGGCTGATGGGGCCTTACATGCGGCCGATCCCGATCGGCGCGAGCGCGGCGATGGGCTGGTCTCTGGCCATCGCCTTCATCGTCACGCCGTGGGCCTCGATCCGCATCCTGCGCTGGGGTAAAAAATATTCCAAACTCACCGAAGGCACCCCACCCGCGCAGGCCGCGAGCCACTTCGCGCACGACGAGGATTTCTTCACGCGAGTCTATCGCCGCGTGATGGGACCAATGATCGCAACGCCATTCTGGCGCTGGCTTTTCCTCGGCTCGATCGCCGCACTGCTGCTGCTGGCGATGGCCACCGTCGCGGTCGGCTGGGTGAAGGTGAAAATGCTGCCCTTCGACAACAAGAGCGAGTTTCAGGTCATCCTGAACATGCCCGAGGGCAGCTCGCTCGAACGCACTACGCAGGCCGCGCGCGAGATCGCCGCCGCCGTGCGCACCGAACCGGAAGTCACCGACTACCAGATCTACGCGGGCGTCGCGTCGCCGTATAATTTCAACGGACTGGTGCGGCACTACTTCATGCGGCGCGGCGCCAATGTCGCGGACATCCAGGTGAACCTCGTCGCCAAAGGCGAACGCAAAGCACAAAGCCACGACATCGCCAAGCGCGTGCGCCCGCGCATCGCGGAGATCGCCGCCCGCTACGATGCGCGCGTCGCCGTCGCCGAAGTCCCGCCCGGCCCGCCCGTGCTGCAAACGCTCGTCGCCGAAATCTACGGCCCGACCGAACCCGACCGCCACACGCTCGCCCGCAAAGTGCGCGACATCTTCAAAAGCACGCCCGGCGTCGTCGATGTGGACTGGTATGTCGAGGCGGACCAGCCCAAGGCGCGCTTCATCATCGACAAGGAAAAGGCTGCGCTGCACGGCATCAGCGCCGAGACGATCTCGCAGACGCTGCGCATCGCCGTCGGCGGCGAGTCCGTCGATCTCATGCACCTGCCGCGCGAGAAGGAGGACGTGAATATCATGCTGGAGCTACCGCGCAGCGCGCGCACCACGCCCGACGAATTGCTCGCCTTGCGCGTCCGCTCCGGCGACGCCAACGCACTGCCCGAGCCCGGCGCCGCCGGCACCGCGCCACTCATCCCGCTGCGCGAGTTGGTGCGCGTCGAGCAGACCACGACGGAGAAGAGCATCTACCACAAGAACCTCATGCCCGTGACCTACGTGATCGGCGATGTCGCCGGCGTGGTCGAGGCGCCCGTCTATGCCATCGGCAAAATGGACGATGCACTCGCCAAACTCGACACCCGCGAGTTCGGCGGCGACGGCACCCCGCTGCAAATCTTCAACGCCGTCCAGCCCTTCACCGACGCGAAGCCCGCGATGAAATGGGACGGCGAATGGCACATCACCATTGAGGTCTTCCGCGACCTCGGCAGCGCGTTCGCCGCGTGCCTCGTGCTCATCTACGTGCTCATGGTCGGCTGGTTCCGCAGCTTCCTCACGCCGCTCATCGTGATGGTCGCGATTCCATTCTCGCTGGTCGGCATCATGCCCGCACACGGCCTGCTCGGCGCGTTCTTCTCCGCCACGTCGATGATCGGCTTCATGGCCGGCGCCGGCATCGTCGTGCGCAATTCGATCATCCTTGTGGACTTCATCGAGCAACGAATCGCCGAAGGCATGCCCCTCGCCGAAGCCGTCGTGGACGCAGGCGCCGTCCGCTTCCGCCCCATGCTGCTCACAGCATTGGCCGTGGTCGTCGGCGCCAGCGTCATCCTCGCCGACCCGATCTTCAAAGGCCTCGCCATCGCCCTCATGGCCGGCGAAATCGCCTCGCTGCTCATCAGCCGCATGGCCGTGCCGGTGCTCTACTTCATGGCCAAGAAACACGCTCGAACCGTATCAAGCACCAGCATTACATCCGCGTCATGAAAGCGCTCCTCGTCGGTATCCTCATGGCTCTCCTCACTTCCGCCGCCCTGCGTTCTGCACCGGCTGCACCGGGTCACGATGCAAACGCCTACATGCACCGGATGGATTTCGAGAAGCTGGTCGCTCGCTTCGAAGACCCGGCGCGCGCGAAATGGCAACAGCCGAAGAAGGTCATCGCGGGCTTGGGACCGCTCGCCGGAAAGACTGTCGCCGACATTGGCGCGGGCACGGGATACTTCGCATTTCCCATCGCGAAGAAGGCCGCCAAAGTCATCGCGATCGACATCGACGAGCGGTTCCTGCGTTACATCGAGCGGAAGAAGGCGACGCAGAAAGACTTCGCCAATATCGAGACCCGGCTCACCGCTCCCGACTCACCCGGGCTCAAGAAAGCCGAAGCGGACGTGGTGTTGATCGTGGATACCTACCACCACATCGAGAAGCGCATCAGTTACCTGAAGAAGCTCAGGGAGGGTCTGCGGAAAGACGGCGTGCTCGTGATCGTCGATTTTAAGAAAGAGAAGACGCCAGAAGGCCCGCCACTCGAACTCCGCATTGCGGAGTTACAGGTCGAGTCCGAGTTGAAAGCGGCTGGATTCGGCTCCGTCACGACGGATCGATCGACGCTGCCGTATCAATACATCATCAAAGCCCAATGATTTCCGGCAGCGGAAGAAATCGTGGAGAAGCCTGTTCGACCCTGACACATTGACGACTATGAAGCCCCCGCATTTCTTCCTCCCTGCACTGTCCGCAGGCTTGCTGCTGTCTGCTTGCGAGAAGCAGCCAGCGTCGCCGCCGCCTGAACTGAAGCTCGCGGCGAGCGCCCCGGCTGCTCCCGCCTCGGAGGAGGTTCCGGCGAAAGTGGATGCCGACAAGCTCCTGCAAGCGTTTGGTTCGGCGGGACCGGAAGAGCAGAGCCGCGTGGGCAAGGCCGCACAGGCCATCCGTGCGGAGAATTACGGTTCCGCTCTTGAGATCCTGGAGCACCTCCTCGCGCAAGGGCATCTGACTCCGGAGCAGAAGGAATTGGTGACTGGCTTCGTGTCGCAACTCCAGAAGTTGAGTCCGAAGAACCGCTGAGCGCTACGTCGGTCCCCGGTGTTCGTTTGGCATTGTCGCAGCCGCATTCGGGAGGCTGCTCCACGAAGTCATCCTCACGCCGGCCGTGAAACTGTGGCTGTTTCAGAAGGCGTGTC
>JANPIS010000514.1:0-26197 GCA_031425095.1 Chthoniobacteraceae bacterium | reverse complement strand
GCCAGCTTGTTCTCGCCCGGCAGGAGCTTGATCCCCGCTTCAAATTCGAACGGCTGAAAGTAATCCGCACCGGCTGGCTTCAGGCCCGCGGATTTGAAGTATTCCGCTGCCCACTCCGCCGTCGCGCGCGCGCCGTCCGTGCCCGTGCCGCGTCCGCCGCGGTCCTCCGCTGCGAGCCATTCCACCTGATTCCGCAGATCCGCCGCCCTGATGTCCACCGCTTGCGGCTCGGCTTTCGCCACCGCACCCGCCACCACCGTCGCGCGCATCGTCCCGGTGCTCGATCGCAGCCATCCCGATCGCTCCGCCCGCACCGGCGATTGCGTGAGCGCCGCGAGCGCCGCGTCATGATTCCACTCCGCCATGAAGAGCTGCGACTTCCCATCGCTCGTCCGGCCTGAGGTCCAGCACAGCTTTTTCCCATCCGGTGAGAAGACCGGCAGCCCATCGAACCCCGGTGTGAACGTCACCCGCACCGGCTCGCGAGTGCCCTGCCGATCCACGATGAAGAGCTCGAAATTCTCAAAGCCCAGCTTGTTCGACGTGAAGACGGCGTAGAGCCCGCTCGGATGAAAGTAAGGCGCCCACGACATCGACTTGAAATCCGTCAGCCGCACGACGTCCGAGCCATCGAGCGCCATCGTGAAGACATCCGCATTCATCCCGCTCGCATCGAAGCGACGCCAGATGATCCGCTGTCCATCCGGTGAAAAGAACGGCCCGCCATCGTAGCCCGGCGCATTCGTGAGCTGCCGCACATTCGAGCCGTCCGCATTCATCAGGTAGAGGTCGCCAAACCACGCCGGATCCTTCTCCAGCCGCGCCTTCTCCTCCGCCGAGAGCTCGCGTCCATACGCTCCGCGCAGCGAGCAAAAGACGATCTGCTTTCCATCCGGCGAGAACGCCGCCTCCGCATCGTAGCCGGGAGAATCCGTCAGCCGCTGGAGCTGCGACCCGTCCTGATTCGCGCTGAAGATCTCCATCGCCGCATCGTAGTCCCAGGAGTAGCGCCGCTGCTTGCCGCTCGCGCGAAATTCCAGCTCCGCCTTCTGCTTCGCCGCCGCCTCCGGATCGAGATGCGTGGAGGCGAAGAGCAGCCGAGAAGTCCCCGGCTGAAAGAATGCACAAGTCGTCTTCCCCGCACCCGTCGAAACCCGCGTGGTGTCCCCACTCAGCAGATCTAGAAGGTAGATCTGGTAAAATGGGTTCCCCTCCTCCCGCTCGCTTTGGAAGACGAGCCGATTCCCATCCGGATGAAAGTATCCCTCCCCACTGCGCTTCCCTTCGTAGATGAGTTGCCGCGGATTTGTGATGAAGCGCGCCTCCTCCGCGGCATCATCGGCAAAGGCCGCGACGAGAGTGAGGGCGAGGGAGCAGGCGAAGAGAGGAGCGGAGCGGAGCATGGGAGAGGCAGTGTTTAACGTCGGTTCCCCGACATGTCATCTATCCCGCAGCGGCGGAGACATGAGGCGGTCGCAGGAAAATTGTCCGAAAACACATCCGCGCCGGAGGAGCGGCGGAGTGCTACTATAGGTGGATGCCCCACACCGCCTCCCGCCACCGGCCATCTCCGGTGAGCCCACCGCCGCCTTCGGCTGGGGAAATCCTGGAGGCGGGGCGCGGGCGGCGGCGGTTGAAGGTGACGCGGGTTTCGGTGGTGCTGCCGCATTTGCCGGCGGGAATGGATGGGTTTCGCATCGCGCAGATCAGTGATCTGCATCTGGAGCCGTTCACGAAGCCGCGGCAGATCGTAAGCGTGGTCGCCGCGTGCAATGGGCTCCGGCCCGATCTCGTCGCGATGACGGGGGACTTTGTGACGAACAATGCGAAGCCAGCCGGCCTCCTCGGGGAGTTGCTCTCCGAACTGCGCGCGCCGTGCGGAGTCTTTGCGTGCCTGGGAAATCACGACTTCTGGTGCGACGCACCGGCGGTGGAAAAAGCGCTGCACGAGCAGCACATCGGCGTGCTGCGCAATGAGACGCGCGCGATTCACACTGATGGCGGGGTGCTGCAACTGGCTGGCATGGATTCGCGCTATGTGGGGGAGCCGAATCTCCGGGCGACCTTCGACCGCTGGCGGGCGAAGCAGCCGCTCGTGGTAATGATGCACGAGCCGGATGTGGCGGACGATCTGGCCGCGGCGAACGTGGAAGGCCTACAACTCGCCGGCCATACGCACGGAGGGCAACTGCGGTTGATGCACATGCAGCCCATGGCCTTTCGCCGCGCGCGCTGGGGGAAGAAGTATCTGGCCGGCGCGTATGCGATCGGCTCGATGCAGCTCTATGTGAATCGCGGGATCGGCACCGTCGGCGTGCCGCTGCGCGTGATGTGTCCGCCGGAGATCACGGAGATCACACTGCGCAGTCCGGAAGTGCTGGGTAGGTGAAGCAACATCGCTCCTGTCGATCACCCGGAACTTTGGATGTTGGATGTTGAGTGTTGAGTGTTGGATGTTTTCGCCCGCGTCCGGGAAGGGTTGAAAAAACATCCAACACTCAACATCCAACATTCAACATTCAATCGGACCTCCCGCATGAGCCTCACCATCTACGAAATGGAATACAGCCCGTTCTGTATTCCGATCACTGCCGCCCTCAGCGCTTGCGGCCGGCAGTTTGAGCGGCGCGAAATTCCCAACTGGGATCGCTCGGAACTGCTGCGGCTGACCGATGGCGCCTACTACCAGGTGCCGGTGCTCGTGCATCGGGATCGCGTCGTTTTTGAATCGAGCGGCGACAGCGAAGACCTGGCGCGCTACGTCGATCGTCACTTTGCGGGTGGCCGACTTTTCCCCGAGCGGCTCGATGGCTTGCAGCAGATCGTCATCGATTTCCTGATCGACGACGTGGAGTTCCACACCTTCCGGCTCCAGGATCCCTACACGCTCGATCGCATCCCGGACCCTGTGGCGCGCGGGCTTTTTCTCCGGCACAAGGAGCGGAAATTTGGCCGGGGCTGCGTGGAGCAGTGGCGCCGCGACGCGGCGGAAATCCGCGCGCAGGCGGATCGACTGCTGGGACGTTTCGAGACCACGCTGCGCCATTCCCCTTTCCTCTTCGGCGACGCCCCAGTGTACGCGGATTTCCTGCTCTACGGTGTGCTTGGGAATCTCACCTATCGCGGAAACAACGCGCTGAACGGAGAGCAGGAGGCGCTGGCAAATTTCGTCCCACGCATTGGCGCATGGCGCTTCGATCGCTGAAGACTCGCGGGCCGGCGTGCTAACCGGACTTGCGTCGCTTGGGCTTTACGCTCCTGGCCAGCTCCGCGGCAGCGCTCTCGACGACGGATTTCAGGAGACCATCGCGCACTTTCGTGACGATGCGCGCACCCGGCTCAGCCTGTGCCGCCGAGCGCAGCATCTGGCCCGACTCCAGCGTGGTGATGCTGTAGCCGCGGCCAAGCGTCGCTTCGGGTGAGAGCAGGCGGAGCATCGTCGCGGCCTTTTCAAAACGATGCCGCCGGGCGGCCACGGCGCGCTGCCCGCATTCGGCGATTCGCCGGCTCAGCGCTGCGAGCCGCTGGCGACTGAAGGTGAGCACCTGATCCGGGCGGTGCTGGCGGAGAATCGCAGCCACGTCGAAGAAGGCACGGCGACGGGCGTCCACGCCGGTCCGGATGGCACGCTGCAAAGCTTCCTGCGCGAGATCGAGCCGCTGGCGCGCTTGGGCCAGGCGTTGCGCAGGCTCGCGGAAGAGCGCGCTGCGCTTCAGATACTCGAGTTGATTGCGAAGTTGCTCGACCTCGGTGAGGACGCGGCGGCGGATCTTCGCGTGGAGTTGCGCGAGATGTCGGCAGATTTCTGCGGAATCCGGCACCACCAGTTCAGCGGCGGCGCTCGGGGTCGGCGCGCGCAGATCGGCCACGAAATCCGCGATGGTGAAATCCACCTCATGCCCGACGGCGGAGACGACCGGGAGCGCCGACGCCGCGATGGCGCGTGCGAGGACTTCTTCATTGAAGGCCCACAGATCCTCCACGCTCCCCCCGCCACGCCCGACGATGATGAGTTCAACTGGCGGCAGTCCGCATTCCTCGAGGCGATTCAGATCCTGGAAGGCGCGCACGATTTCCTCCGCTGCGCCATCGCCCTGCACGCGCGCCGGGCTCACGACCACACGCACCCAAGGCGCGCGGCGGGCGAGGACATTCAGCATATCGCGCAAGGCGGCGCCGGTCGCCGAGGTGACGATGCCGATGGCCGCGGGAAACTTTGGAAGCGCGCGTTTGCGCGCCGGGTCAAACAGCCCCTCGGCCTCGAGCTTGCGCTTGAGCGCATCGAACTTCGCCTGCAGGAGCCCCGCGCCCGCGGCCTGCACGACCTGCACATTGAGCTGATACTGCCCGCGCGCTTCATACACCGTCATCGTGCCGCGCACCTGCACCTGCATGCCATCGGCGAGCGGCGTCTGCTTGCGCCAGGCCGCGCCGCCGCGCGCGGCAAACCACACGCACGGAATCTGCGCGCCCGCATCCTTGAGGGTGAAATATTGATGCCCGCTCGGTTGCTTGCGGTAGTTGCTCACCTCGCCCTCGACCCACACACTGCCCACTGTCTCCTCGAGGATCGCGCGCACGGTGCGCGTGAGTTCGGTGACGGAGAATACGTGCGGCTCGCTCGCGGGCGGCGCCGGTGTGGCGAAGAGGTCGTCGGGCATCGGGCGCTTCTACCTCACTCCTGGCGGCCGGCGCGATACGCCCGTGCGAGGAGCGTGATAGGATGCACGATTTCCACTTTCGCACCGGACGCGCGCACACCGGCTTCGAGTTGCACGCTGCAGCCGGGATTCGCGGAGGCGACGACACGGGCGCCGGTCTTCGCGATGTTGCCAAGCTTGCGCGCGAGCAGCTTCGCGGACATCTCCGGCTGCGTGATATTGTAAATGCCGGCGCTCCCACAGCACCAGGTGCTCTCCGGCAGTTCGACGAGTTCCAGACCCGGAATCGCCCGCAGCACCTCGCGCGGCTGCCGGGTGACCTTCTGCCCGTGGCAGAGGTGACAGGCCTCATGATACGTCACGCGCCCCGTCTTCAATCCGCGATCCGCCACGCGCAATCCGCACTCGACCAGCCACTCGTGGATGTCGCGGATCTTGGCCGACCAGACCTTCGCGCGGGCTGCGTAGCGGGGATCATCTGCGAGCAGAGCGTCGTAGTGCTTGAGGTGCGAGCCACAGCCGGCGGCATTCGTGATGATGGCGTCGAGTCGAGCGAGCGAGCCCGCGCTTTTCTCCATGGCGTCGATATTCCGTCGCGCCATTTCGCGCGCCCAATGGAGCTCGCCATTGTGCGCGTGGAGTGAACCGCAGCAGTGCTGGAGACTGGGCGTGACGACTTCACAACCATTGGCCAGCAGCACATCGACGGTGTCGCGATTCACGTGGGAGTAGGTGAGATCCTGCACGCAACCGGTGAGCATTCCCACCCGGTGACGCGGCTCTTCGCGCGGCGACTCGTGTTCACCGATCACGGCGTCGGAGAAGTGCCGCTGCACGCGCGGGGTGAGGGGTTCGAGTTCGCGGAGATTTCGCGGAAGTAGCGCGGTAAGGTGGAGCTTCCGCACCAGCCACTCGGCTCCTGAGGCCTGATACCACCGGAGGAGGCGACCCAGCGCGCGGAGCAGCAGCGGGCGGGTAAAGATGAGCCGCAAGGCAATGGCGCGCACGAAATCCCGCTGTGGGTGCGCGAGCACCTGCGCGTCCTCGATGTCCGCGCGCGCGGCTTCAAACATCGGCGCGTAGCTCACCCCTGCCGGACACGCCGTCTCGCACGCGAGGCAGCCGAGGCAGAAATACATCTCATCGCCAAAGGCTTCCGTGACGCCGAGCTTCCCATCGGCGATCCCACGCATAAGCGCGATGCGTCCGCGTGGACTGTTGCGCTCCAGCTTCGTCTCCACATACGTCGGACACGTCGGCAGGCACATCCCGCAGTGCATGCACTGCTGGAGCACGGAGTAGTCGAGATGCTGGAGGTGGAGAGCCTGCGTCACGGATCGATCGGAAGCCTTCGGCAGCGAGTGCGATTCTTGCCAATCACGACGATCGCTCCGAGGGAGAGCGCCGCGCGCCAGGTTTCGATCGCTTCGGCGATGGCAGCGGAAAAGGCTGGCCCGTCCAGTCCCTGGCGCCGCACAGAGTTGATCGATGGGGAGGTGGCGCGGGAGAGAGCAAGCAGCGCGGGGAAGTCCTGATCGTAGCAAACCAGCACTCGCGTGTCCTCACGAGCGCGCGCGAGGATCGCGTGATCTGCGGAGCGCGCCATGCCGATCTCTTCTGTGTGGCACGCATCGACGCCTTGCGATCGAAACCACGCCGCGACTGTCTGGGGCGTGCCTTGATCAAAGAGCAGCTTCATTCATTGCAGGTTCGGACGCTACGCCTGAGCCACCGACTGCTGTGTCGCTTCGTCGAGCCACGCCTCGTCCAGAGCGTTCGCGGCAAAGCGCAATGCCTGCTCAACGTCCTCCTCTTCGAGTTCCGGGTAGTCGGCCAGCCAGCGTTCCCTGGTCCTATATGTGGCGACGATGTCGAGCACGCGCCAGACCGTCAGCCGCATCCCGCGCATGCACGGCTGGCCGTTCATCTTCCCTGGTTCGATGGTGATGCGGTCGAATTTCATAAGCGGATGGTAACAGACACTCAGTCGAAAATCTTCCCCGGATTGAGCAGGCCGTGCGGGTCGAGGGCAGTCTTAAGCTGGCGCATGAGGCCGAGGCTCGCGTCGCCGATGGCACCGCGCAGGAAGCTTTTCTTCGCGAGGCCGACGCCGTGTTCGCCAGTGATGGTGCCGCCGAGTTTTACGGCGAATTCGAAGATCTCGCGCATGGCGAGTTCGACGCGGTGCATCTCGTCGGTGTTCCTTTCATCGGTGAGGAAAGTGGGGTGCAGATTCCCATCGCCCATGTGGCCAAAGGTGCCGATGCGCAGGCAGTGCCGCACCCCGACTTCCTGGATGAACTCGATCATCTTCGTCAGTTCGCTCCGCGGGACGGTGACGTCTTCGAGGATCGTGGTGGGCGCGACGCGGGCGAGGGACGAGAAGGCGGCGCGGCGGGCGGTGGCGAGACGCGCGGCTTCGGCGGCATCCTTTGCGGTAACGACGGTCACTGCCCCGCACTGCCGCGCGGTTTCCTCCATGATGCGCGCCTGCTCCTCGACCACGGCGGGGTGGCCGTCGGTTTCCATGAGTAGGATGGCCTCGCAATCGAGCGGCAGGCCGACCTTCGCGAAGTCCTCGACGCAGCGGATGGTGACCTTGTCGAGGAACTCCAGGGTGCACGGAATGATCTTCGCCGCGATGATCGCGGAGACGGTGTCCGCCGCGGCACTCATGGTGGCGAAGGTCGCGAGCTGGGTCTTCTTCGCGGCGGGCTTAGGCACGAGCTTGAGCAGCACTTTCGTGATGATGCCGAGCGTGCCTTCGCTGCCGATGAAGATGTCCTTCATCGAATAGCCGGCCACGTCCTTCACGCACTTGTTGCCGAGCCAGACGACTTCGCCGGTCGCGAGCACGACTTCCAGGCCCATCACGTAATCGCGAGTAACACCGTATTTCAGCCCGCGCAGGCCGCCGGAGTTTTCCGCGACGTTGCCGCCGATGGTTGAAATTTTCATCGATCCGGGATCGGGCGGATAGAGCAGACCGACGACATCCGCGGCATCGGCGATCTTCTGCGTGATCGCGCCAGACTCGGCGAGGACGGTGAGATTGCGCTCGTCGAGTTCGAGGATGCGGTCCATGCGCACGAGACAGAGCACGATGCCGCCGGGCACAGGCACGCTGCCACCGCTCAGCCCGGTGCCGGAGCCGCGCGTGACAATCGGCACGCGATGCTCCGCAGCGTAGCGCATGACGCTGGCCACCTCCTCCGTCGTCTCCGGCAGCACCACGCACGTCGCCGGTGAACTCAGTGCCGCGGTGCCATCGAAGCCGTAGGTATGCAGGTCCTCGGGTGCGCTCAAGACGCGCTTCGCGTCGAGCAGTGCGGTGAGATCGGCGATGAGCGTCATCATTTGCTAGAGCAGCTTCTCATAGAAGCGCAGCGCCTCGATCTTGCTGCCAAATTCCCGCAGCGGATAGAGCCCTTTCGCGGCGCCGGCGCCGGGATCGCGCGTCAGGTAGTCGAAGCCCTGCTTGCCGGCAATGACGACAAAGTGCGTGGTGCCACTTGGATAGCGGAGGCGGACGATCACTGGATTGCGCCGAGAGAGATTGCGGTCGATCAGTGCGTAGGTCGGCAGATCTTCATAGACATGGCGCACGCGGGCAGGCGCGACCTCCGCCGCTTTCTCCCAATAGATCCAGCCCTGTGGCGTGTATCCGTCGTTCGTTTTCAGCAGGGCATTGAGACGCCCCGGATCGGTATCGAGCCCGTAACTCGCGAGCACCATCGCGGCAGACGTGACAGCGCAACCTTCGGCGCCGAGCGTGTTCGTCGTAGGCCCGAGCGAGTCCGCCCGCCAGCGATCGTCGGCCTGCCGGAAGAGAGGCACGTCGAGTTCCACACGCTTGAAGAAGTAGCGACCACCACTCGCCTCGAGCGGACCTCTTGTATTCCAACGCTCCCAAACGTCGGCTGAATGAATAAGCGTGGCGAAGAGGCCGAAGAGTAGAACGAGCAGCGCGAGCTTCTGGAGTGGAGAACGTGCGTTCGAGGCAGACATGCGCGCACACCGTTGCCGCATTGCGCCGCTGGAAAAAGCGCGAACTCACGCAAACTCTCCCGCTGACATTCGCCCATGCCGCCCTACGCTCCCGCCCGTGCCCGTGTCGAACGAGACTTTGACGACTGTGAGCGGCCGCGCCAATGGTGGCTACCGCCAGGGCGCGCGGCTCGCGTTACTCGGCGTCGTCGTGAACATCGCGCTCGCGGCGACGAAGATCACGGCGGGCGTGATCGGCCACTGCTATGCGCTCATCGCGGATGGGATCGAGTCCACCCTCGATATCTTCGGGTCGCTGGCGATTTGGTTCGGGTTGAAGGTTGCATCGGAGCCGCCGGACGAGACGCATCCCTACGGCCATGGTAAGGCCGAGCCAGTGGCGGCCGTTGCCGTGGCGCTGCTGGTCATCGCCGCCGCGTTCGGCCTCGCGGTGCAAAGCTTTCACGAAATCATCACGCCGCACCACGCGCCCGCACCCTTCACGCTCGCCGTGCTCGTGCTCGTGATCCTAGTGAAGGAGACGCTTTTCCGCAAAGTGGCGCATGCGGCGGAGAGCCTCGGGAGTTCCGCCGTGAAAACCGATGCGTGGCATCATCGCTCGGATGCGATCACATCCGTCGGGGCTTTCATCGGGATTTCAATTGCGCTCGTTGGTGGGAAAGGCTGGGAGCCGGCGGACGATTGGGCTGCGCTCTTCACTTGCGGGATCATCGGCTACAACGGCTGGCGGCTGCTCATGCCGGCGCTGCACGAGATCATGGACACAGCGCCGCCCAAGGCATTCGAGGAACAGGTGCGCGCAGAGGCGAGCGCGGTACCAGGTGTCGTGGAGGTCGAGAAGTGCCGCGTGCGGAAGATGGGGATCGATCTCTACGTGGACATCCACGTCGGGGTGAGCGCAGAGCTCAGTGTGCGCGAAGGTCATCGCATCGCGCATGCGGTGAAGGACGCGATCCGCGCCGGCAATCCGGCGATCGCAGATGCCCTCGTGCACATCGAGCCGATCGAACCGTAGCGCGCTCTACCGTTTGGCGGTTTGTTCGCGAGCGAGATGCTGCCGCACGGCGCTCCTCATTCGATCAAGCAGGTAGTAGACGGTCTGGGACCGTAGTCGAACGAGCTGCGCGCCGACGATCTTCGGGACGAAGTCCGCCGGCACCGCGAGGATTTCTTCCGCAGTCGCGCCTTCGAATCCCTGGCAGAGGATCGCGGAAAGTGCGCGCGTCAGCGTTTGGACCTGCGGGCCGAGGGTCACGCGAAAGCGCGCTCGCCGATCGGAACCGACCTGCAGAAAGATGCCGACGGTATCAGTGCACTCCTCGTCTTTGCGCACGTCTTCGACGGCAAAGGACTCACCCACTTTCGGTTCACAACGCTTCGCCCGCTCGGCGTAAGCAACGAGATTTTCGCGACGCTCGACTTCCGCGAGCGGCTCGAAAAAGGCGATGATCTTCGCCAGTCGCGGCGGATACATTTTCAACGCTCCGGCCTCGTCCCGGGCAGTTTGCCAGCAACCGTGCCAAGCGCGGCCAGCGCTGCGGCGGCGATCAGGACATGGGTGCCAAACCGATCAGAAAACTCAGCGCTGCCTATGTCCGCCCCCGGGTAACCGTGCGGTCGCCGCCCTTCGCGCAGAACTTCGCCCGCCTGGGGACCTTTCGCTCCGAACGTAGAGCCCGTGATCCCGCCGCCGATGATGGTCAGCGCGACCCAAAAAATCCCGAACCAGAAGATTCCGAAAAGCACACGGCGCATTTTTCAGCGAGGAAAGTGCGCGGCGATCTGCGCCTGCATCGCCTCCGCGGCAGCGCGCGGATCGGCAGCCTTTCGGATCGGGCGACCCACGACGATGTAGTCCGCACCGGCGCCGAAAGCTTCCTCGAGCTTCATCGTGCGCTTCTGATCGTCGCTCCCGCGCTCACTGGCGGCGCGGATGCCGGGGGTGACCAGGATCGGACCGGCACCAAGCTCACCGCGGAGCCGGTCGGCTTCGAGACCCGAGCAAATGAGGCCGTCCATGCCCGCATCGACGGCAGCTTTGGCCCGGCGGGAGACAAGTTCTTCCACAGGGCCAGTCCAGCCGAGCTCCGCCAGATCGCTCGCGTCCATGCTGGTGAGGACGGTCACTGCGAGCAATTGCATCGCACCTTTCACCTCCCCCGCAGCGGAGTAGCCAGCGGTCGTAGAATTCAACGTGCAGAAAGTCGCACCCGAGCGCGCCAGATTTTTGACCGCTCCGCGCACCGTCGCCGGCACATCCGCAAATTTCAGATCCGCAAAGACCTTCTTTCCCTTCCTCACCAATGCATCGAGCACGGCGAAGTATTCGCCGCTCATGAAAAACTCGAGTCCGAGCTTGTAGAAGGAGACGGCGTCGCCAAGTCGATCGATCCACTGCAGCGCCTCCACCTTCGTCGGCACATCGAGCGCAAAGATCAGACGGTCGCGCGCGGCGATCGATTTCGGTGAAGCGGTGACGGATGCAGCCATGCGCGCATCTTCATCTGCTGCGACCGCGAATGTCCAATCCGGCTGCAACGTGACGCACCGCGCCTGTCGCTGGTCTCAGGCGAGGAAGCGGCCGAGATTTTCCTGCTCCCACGCTTTCGCGCGGCGGAACCAATGGAATTTCTTCTCCCGCGCGAGGAACTTCTCGTGATGCACCTGGCGCCGACCGGCGCAGTCGTATTCGTCCGGCACAAAGGCGTGCAGCATTTCGTGATAGACGACGTACTCGACGAACCATGTCGGAACGAAAACGCGATCGAGCAGCGGATGAACGCGGATAATGCGGTCGTCCTCCTGAATCGTTCCAAAGACGATGATCTCCTTCGGCCGCTCCGCCCGACGTCGGCCCCACACGATGCTGTAACGCTTGAGACGACTGCCGAAGTAGCGCGCGTTCATCTTGTCGAAGATGTCGCGCAGATTGAAGTAGCGGCCCTGGCCGGGTTCGCCGAATTCAAATTGCCGCTGCAGCGGGAAGCGCGGAGCGCACGCTTTCCGTTTCGGAGTGCGATGCTTGCGCGGTGGTGAGAGACGGTTGGATTTGCGGCGGGCCATGGCGGGTGGCGATCTGTGTAGAGGCTTGAAGCCTAGACAGACCGCGCTACCCACTCAAGCGTTCGGTCGCTTAACCGAAAGATTTATCGTCGCTATCGATGAGTTTTTCCAGCCGCCGAATGCGGTCGGCCAACTTGGGAAGCCGACCAATCCGGGCAATTTTTTCCCGGTGCTCCTTGGCTGGCTCGGCAGGGTATCCCATATACATCTCCCTGCTACGGAGAGACTTGGTAACTCCACTCTGGGCTGCAACGACCGTGTGGGAGCCGATTTCAAGGTGCCCGGCGACTCCAACCTGCCCGGCAAGTGTGACATAATCGCCCAGTCGTGCGCTGCCGGAGATCCCAACTTGGGCGACGATAATACAGTGCTTCCCGATCACCACATTATGGGCGATTTGGACCAAGTTATCGATCTTCGTGCCCTCCCCGATCCAAGTCCGGCCAAATCGGGCTCGGTCTATCGTTGTATTCGCACCGATCTCCACGTCGCTATCCACCTGGACGATACCGATTTGCGGAATCTTCACATGCTTTCCGCCCGCCATCTCGAACCCGAAGCCGTCGGTGCCTAGCACGGCTCCGCTGTGGACGATGACGCGGTCGCCGAGGATACAACGCGCTCCCACCGTCACGCGGGGAGCCACCTGGCAATCCGCTCCGATCACTGCCCCGTGGCCGACGTAGCTGTGAGCTCCGATCAGAGTCCGCGCTCCGATCGAGGCGCCGGATTCGATCACGACGCCGGGCTGAATCGAAACGCCTTCATCCAGAGTGACATCCGCCGCAACAATCGCCGATGGATGCACTCCCGGCGCAAAGACCGGGGGCGGCGGCGCAAACAACTCCATCAAACGGGCGAACGCCAGCGACGGATTCTCCACCTGCACCGGAACACCCGCGATTGACTCCGAAAAGCCCACTGGCACCAGCACCGCCGTCGCGCGAGTCGCCTTGATCTGGGCGAGATACTTCGGATTGCCGAAAAAGCTGAAGTCGCCATCGCCGGCTTCGCGGGCCGCGGCGACACCGGTAATCTTCAAAGCCCCTCGGGCCTCGTCAGCAAACTGGCCGCCCACGAGGGCGGCCAGTTCTCGGACCGTGAATTGCACGGCGAAATTCGGGTTTTTGACTACTTCTTCTTCGGGGCGTCCTTGGCCGGCGCTGCCGCATCGCTGCTTTCCTTGCCCTTGTTCTTGTTGAGCGCGGCGACCACGTCGTTCGTGAACTCATACGAGTCGCGGGAGTAGAGGACGATCGGCACACCATTCAAGCTTGGGCCGGACTTGTCGAAGACAAGGTCGAAACTCTCGGCCTTCACCTTAGCATCCACGATCTTGTTGATCTCCTCGACGATCCCGGCGCGCATCCGCACCGATTGCTCCTGAAGCTGCTTCTCACGATTGGCGCGGAACTCAGAGTTTTCCCGGTCCATCGTGCGGAGTTCGGCGATCGCCTCATCGCGGGTCTTACTCTTCGTTTCCTTCGCTTCCTTGCTCAATGCGGGATTCTCGATCTCGGTGTTCATCTTCTGCACCTCCTCCATCTTTTTCTTTTGAATATCGAGGCGGTCTTCGAGTTCCTTCTTCGCGTTGTTCCGGGCTTCGTTGATTTTGGCCTCAGCGTCCTTGGTCTTGTAGTAGCTCTCGAAGACTTTCTTCATATCGACGGAGCCGATCTTGAGCTGTTGAGCATTGGCGACTGAGCCGCCGAGCATGGCGAGGACGAGGGTGAGGAGGACGTGCTTTTTCATTTAGGATTGATGGAGAGGTGAGGAGACGAAGATGCCGGGAGTTGAGGCGAGTCGCTGAGACTCACGAACGCGCAAGCCGTTCAAAATTGATAACCGATGTTGAACTGAAACTTGCCGCTGGAGTCGTTGAACGTGTCGCTCTGGACCGGGATGCCGTAGTCGATCCGGACCGGACCGATGGGAAGATCGAGGCGCACCCCGAAGCCGACGTCGCTATTCACATCGCCGCTGAAGTCATACGAGCCACCGCCGACCGCGCCGACGTCGTAGAAGAGCGCGCCACGCACCTTGTCCACGATGGGGAAGGTGTACTCCACGGTCATGCGCCAGAGGCTGTTGCCCCCGATGGGCTCGCCATCTTCATCCTTCGGACCGACATCGCGATATTTGAAGCCGCGGAGGTTGTTGGCGCCGCCGAGATAGAGGCGATCGAAGATCGGGACCCGATCGCTGTCGGCCCACGTGCTCACGCTGGCGAGTTCGCCATTGATCGTAAGGATCGTATCCCAAGGGAGCAGGAAGTACTTTGAGGCTTCGAGATCCCAGCCGTAGATATCCGTATCGCCCCCGAGAAAGCCACCGGCCACGAATGCCGAGAAGTCGATGCGTTCACCCTTCCGGGTAAGGAAGACGGAGTCGCGGGTGTCATAAAGAATGCCTGCGCTGATCTCACTCTTCAGCCGTGAACCTTCTTCGTCGCGGATCGTCTGTGAGACATCCTCATCGACGTTTTGGATGGTGATGTCCTCAAGTCGGTAGCCGATGCGTCCAGAAGTAAAGGTCCCAAGGCGTTTGCGAGCGGTGATCGCACCGCCGTAGCGTTTCTCATCATACACGGACGAGACGAACGACGCCTCGCGGTAAAAGAGCTCGCCGCCCAGCGAAAGCTCGCGGTCCATGAAATACGGCTCGGTCAGCGCGATGACGAAGTCCTTACGCCGCGTGCCGTATTGGGCGCGGACACGGAACTTCTGGCCACCGCCCGTGAAGGTGGGCCAGTGCGTCGCGTCGAAGTTGCCCTGCGTCACTTCGACGAATCCGAGCAGGCTGTCGATCGAACTGAACCCCGCACCGAAGTTGAACGAACCGGTCCGCTTCTCCTCGACAAGGATATTCAAGTCCTTGCGTCCCGGCACCAGCGTATCGCTGGGGTATGTCTCGACCTTCGAGAAATAGTTCAGGTTGTTAAGGCGCGCCTTGGAGGCATCGACACGGACCGTGTTATACACTTCACCTGGAGTGAGGGCGATTTCACGCCGGATAACCTTATCCTTCGTCCGGGTGTTGCCGGAGATGTTGATCTTCTCGACGTAGCTCTGCACGCCTTCGTCCACGGTGAAAGCCACGTCCATCGTGCCGGAGCCGGTGCGACGGGTCTGCGCGCCGGCGTTGAAGTCGATGTAACCCCGGGAGCCGTATTGATCCTGGATCGCCTTCACATCTGAGCGAATCGCCTGCGGCGAGTAAATTTCCCCGGAGCGCACTTTCGCGTCCTTGGCGAGTTCGTCCTGCGCGAGCACTTGCGCGCCGGAGTAGGTCACACGGCCCACGCGATATTGCTGCCCTTCATTCACGGTAAAGGTCAGGTCCACGCTGCCGTCGCGGCTACGATCGATGCGGGGAGCGCCCACCTGCACGTCGGCAAATCCGCGGTTCTGATAAAGATCGCGCACGGCGGCGGCGTCAGTTTCGAGCTGATCATTGTTCAGCCGATTGGACTTCGCAAAGTAGGTGAGCGGGTTGATGACGCTCTTCGGTCGGGTCTTGATCACCCGCTTGATGTCGCCAGTCTTGATCTGGCTGTTCCCTTGCACGTTGACGTTGCGGACGATCGTTTTACCGCCTTCGGTCACCGTGAAAGTCACGCGCGCCGTTCCGGTCTTGTCGTTCACTGCGGTGTCGTAGCTCACGTTCACATCGCCGAAGCCTTTGTCCGAGTAAAACTTGATGATCTTCTGCCGATCCTGCTCCA
Organism: Chthoniobacteraceae bacterium; assembly: GCA_031425095.1. Taxonomy (GTDB): domain Bacteria; phylum Verrucomicrobiota; class Verrucomicrobiia; order Chthoniobacterales; family Chthoniobacteraceae; genus JANNXQ01. The sequence continues at coordinate 10,741 of JANPIS010000514.1, read as the reverse complement.
GCGTCGCTTCGCTCAGTTGATCGCCCGGTTTGGCGCTGATCTCTTTGCGGATCCGACTCGCCTTCACCTTGTCGGGGCCATTGAGGACCACTTCACTGATCTGCGCTTTCGCCGCGATGACGACGATCACCTTGACGCCGTTCGCCGCCGGCTCGCCGAAGATGCGGACGTTCGAGACGTTGCCCGTTGCGTAAAGATTGCGGATGTCTTCCTCCACGACCGGTTCGCTGTAAGGACGTCCCACGCGGGTCCGCATGTTCGCGAGGATCTTCTCCTTCGAGATTTTCGCGGCACCGGCAAACTGCACGTCGATCGATCGCACGATTGGGGCGGAGGGCGACTGCGGCTGCGGCTGCTGGCCGTGACTGCGCGGCACCGTCAGAAGGATCGTGAACAACGCGAGCGCGACACGGAGGAGGAGGCGGAACTTCATGATTGATGGAGAAGGGGCGGTTCCACGCCGGATTCATGGTCGGCGGAGGAAAAGTCCGCGTATAAGAGGGACTGCGCCAGAATGCGTCAAGCAGCCAAATTGCGGGCATTCGGCGTCGTTTCGCGAGGCTCGCCGGACCGGCAAATCCATTGATTCACGCGGGTTTTCGCTAGGAATGCGGCACCGCAACGGTTTCGCCTTCATCCCTCGCTCATCTCGGAGTTTCTTGCCGCTCGTCGCCGAAGTCGTGAGTGCGAATGGAAGCTCGGAGCAAGGACGACCCGCTCCCCGCGTCATGAATCTCCGCACCTTCCTCCCCTTTTTCCTCCTCGCCGCTCCAGTCTTCGCGCAGACGCCGAAACGCGAGCCGCGCGAAATGATCCCCGCGCCTTTCGACCGCTATCTCACGCGACGCGTGGCCGAAGTATCGGGCGTCGATTGGCAAATGGATCTCACGACCGAGAGCTGGCCCGCCGAGCAGAACCAAATGCGTGCCCGGCTCCAGCGCATGCTCGGCCTCGACCCGTGGCCGGAGCGCACCCCGCTCCAGCCAGTGATCACCGGCAGCCTCGAAGGGGACGGCTATATCGTGGAGAAGCTGCACTTCCAATCGCGGCCCGGCCTTTACGCGACGGCGAATTTTTACCGACCGAAAGTAGTGACCCAGCCGCTCCCTGCGATCCTCTACGTCTGTGGTCACGCCAATGTCGTCGAGGGAGGCGTGAGCATGGGCAACAAGACTGGCTACCATCATCACGGCGTGTGGTTCGCGCGGAATGGCTACGTGTGCCTGATCATCGATACGATTCAGCTCGGCGAGATCCGCGGCGGACATCACGGGACTTACAGCAAGGAACGCTGGTGGTGGGCCTCACGCGGTTACACACCGGCCGGAGTGGAAGCATGGAATGGCATCCGCGCGCTCGATTACCTCGAGACGCGGCCCGAGGTGGACCGCGCCCGCATCGGCATCACCGGACGCTCGGGCGGCGGCGCTTACTCTTGGTGGATCGCGGCGCTCGACGAGCGGATCAAGGTCGCCGTCCCCACCGCCGGTATCACGACGCTTCACAATCACATCCTCGACGGCGCGATCGAAGGCCACTGCGACTGCATGTTCATGGTGAATACCGAGCGCTGGGATTTCGATCGTGTCGCCGCACTCGTCGCCCCGCGCCCACTGCTCATCGCCAATACCGATAGCGACGGCATCTTCCCACTCGACGGCGTCGTCGAGATCTTCAACCGCACCCGCGCGCTCTACCGTAAGCTCGGCAAGGAAGATCGAGTCGGGCTCCACATCGCCGAAGGCCCACACAAAGACACGCAGCCGCTGAACACGGGCGCTTTTCACTGGCTGAATCGCTGGCTCAAAGGCGCCGACCGGATGGACCTCACCGACGAACCCGCCCGCAAAGCCCACGAGCCGCGTGAACTCAAAGTTTTCACCACGCTGCCCGCCGACGAAAAGGTCACCACGGCTGATGAGTGGTTTGTCCCCGCCTTCACACCAATGGCCGCGCCGGCATCCGCCAGCGAGTGGACGCGACTCCGCGACGGCTGGATGAAAGCGCTGCGCGAAGACTGCTTCCGCGCGTGGCCGGGCGCGCCGGTGAAGGCGACCGCGGAAAAGCCTGCCGTCCACACCGCCGCAGGCCTGCGACTCACGACCACATCCTTCAAGAGCGAAGAGCCATTCGCCCTGCCGCTCTGGCTCCTGCAACGCGAAGACGTCGCACCGGAGCAGCTCGAACTCATCGTGCTCAATGTGCTCGACGACACTGGCTGGGACGAATTCCGCGCTCTGGGCGCGGCGGCGTTTCCGGGGGAATTCCCCGACGCCAAGCCAGACGCCGCCGCGCTCGCCGAAGCTCGCCAGATGCTGCGCGGGACAAAGTGGGCCATGGCCTACACCTGCCCGCGCGGAGTCGGCGCAGAAAGCTGGCGGAGCCTTTCCCCCACGAAGCAAACCCAGCTCCAACGCCGGCTCCTGCTCCTCGGCGAATCACGCGACAGCGGCCAAGTCTGGGACATCCAGCAAGCAGCCGCCGCACTGCGCACGCTGCCTGGCCTCGCGAAAGTTCCTTTCTGGCTGCAATCCGAACGCACCATGGCCGCCAACACCCTTTACGCCTCCCTCTTCATCCCCGAGGTGACCCGCCTCGACCTCCACGCCCTGTCCACCTCCCACCGCGAAGGCCCCACTTATCTCAACGTCCTCCGCCACCTCGACCTCCCACAAGCCGCCGCTCTCGCCGCCGAGCGCTCCACCATCGCGATCTACACCGATCAAAAGGACGCTTGGAGCTACGCACGGGAAGTCGCGAGTAAACTCGGCTGGGGCGACAAGCGTGTGCAGATCCGCAAGGCGCTCGAAAGCACTCCACCACCCTCGCGTTAACCGGTAGCTAAAGCGCGCACCAACGGCAGATTGACGCACCACAATCACGCCTCACATTGGCGCACATCGCATGCATTACATCGAACAGTTCCTTAAGATTGCCTTCGGTGTGACCGTCGAAGGAGGTCTGCGGTATCTGATCGCGGCCGGAGTTGGCTGGGTCGTTTTTTATGTGCTCTTCCGAAGGCGGTGGTGGCATCGCAAGATCGTTCCGCAGGCGCCGCTCGCGGCGGACGTAAGGCGAGAGGTGATCAATTCGGCGATGACCGTGCTCGTCTACGCGGTGGTCGGGGCGGTCAGTGTGCTTGCGGTGCGCGCGGGGTGGACGCAGATGTACTTCCGCATCGAAAAGTTCGGGTGGCTTTGGTTCTGGGCGAGTCTTGGGATCGCGATCGTCTTCCACGACGCGTACTTCTATTGGACGCACCGCGCCATGCATCACCCGCGGCTCTTCCGCTGGGTGCATCGCACGCATCATCGCTCGATGAATCCGACCCCATGGGCGTCGTATTCCTTCGATCCGTTCGAAGCCGCCGTGCATGCGTTCATCTTTCCGATTCTCATCTTCACGTTGCCGATCCATCCGTTCGCGTTCTTCCTCTTCATGGCCTGGCAGATCACCTTCAACGTGCTTGGACATACGGGCTTTGAAATTTACCCGCGCTGGTTCCTGCGTTCACCGCTCGGCGTCTTCATAAACACACCGACGAATCACGTGATGCATCACCAGTATATCCGCGGGAACTACGGGCTCTATTTCAACGTGTGGGATCGTTTGATGAAAACGAATCACGCACGCTACGAGGCGCAGTTTGAGGAAGTGACCACGCGTCCGCGGGCGAACGGCTGACGCCGAGCTTCGCTGCGCGGGCGCGCCTCGTCACGCGTCGGTGGCCGCGTGGTTTCTCGACCGTGCGGCGCGCGGAAATGTCGGCTCCACACCCCGGCGAACGAGAAATTCCGCGCGCGGTCGGCGCCTAAGGAAATAATACGTGTAAGTATCTTTTGACATCCCCGCACGCATTCCCTATCACGCCGAAACTCTCCACGCCTCGCGCTCTCCGACCATGACAACCCGCCCTGTCTTCCTCCTCGCTCTCGCTCTCGGCACTCTCCACGGCTTCGCTGCGCCGGCGAAGAGCGCGAAGGGCACCGCTTCCAAGAAACCCGCTGCCGCCACACCCGCTGTGCAGGGCTGGCTCGACTGGCGTGGGCCGCTCAATACCGGCGTCTCCCTCGAGACCGGACTGCCGGACAAAGTGGACGCGAAGGCGGCGCTCTGGACGGCGGAGTTTCAGGGGCAATCCTCGCCGGTCATCGCGAACGGAAAGCTCTACATCATGGGCTACGAGGGCGACGGCGCGGAACTCCAGGAAGGCATCGCATGCTTCGACGCCGACACCGGCAAGCTGCTCTGGAAGCAACTCTTCAGCGACTTCCTGAGCGACGTCATCTACCTGCGCTACTCGACGTCCAACCCGGCGATCGATCCGGAGTCGGGCAATGTCTTCACCCAGAGCAGCCAGGGTCTGCTCACCTGCTTCACTCCCGACGGCCAGCAGCTCTGGCAGCGGTCGATGATGGAAGAGTTCGGACGGCTCACTTTCCCCAACTCCCGCACCGCGTCACCCATCGTCGATGGCGAACTCGTCATCACCCGCGGCATCACCAGCTCGTGGGGCGCGCACGGACCGGCAGGCGACCGCTTCTATGCTTTCGACAAAAAGACGGGGGAACTCGTCTGGTCGAGCGCGCCGGGCGATCGGCCGCAGGACAATACCTTCTGCCACGTGTGGCTGAGCTTTCATGAAGGCAAGCGCGTCCTGTATTCCGCGGGCGGCGACTCGACGGTGCTCGCGATCAATGCCCGGACGGGCGAACCGCTCTGGCGGACATCGGTCGCGAAGGCCGGCGCGAAGGGCGGGATCAATGCTGCGGTCATCGAGCACAAGGGTCGCATCATCGTCACGCACGAGTCAGAGAATCTCGACAGCACCGAGGTCGGTCGGATGGCGGCGTTCAAAATCCCGGCTGGAGTGAAGCCACCGACGCCCCAGACGCCGCAGGTTTTTCCGACCAAGGAACTGGAGGTCTGGCGCAATCCCGTCGGCTCCCTCGCCAGCTCGCCCGTGCTCGTCGGTGACCGTATTTACGAGATCAGCGGACTCGGTGACCTGTATGCGATCGATGCGAACACCGGGAAAATTCAGTGGGAATTCAAGCTCGGCATCGAGCAGCGCCAGAGCTCGCCGTTTTATGCGGACGGAAAACTTTACGCCGCGATCTATATCGCCGGATCAGGCCACGCCGGCGCTCCTGCGGAAGGCACCGAGAGCGGCGGGAATGGCGAGCTTTTCATCCTGAAGCCCGGCGAGAAGGAAGCCAAAGTGCTGAGCCGCACCGTGCTCGAAGGGAAATGCTTTGGCTCGCCGATCGGCTACAACGGCAAGCTCTACATTCAGACCGACAAGAAGCTCTATTGCTTCGGCAAAGCCGGCCCGAACAAGGGCCTCGCCGCTGCGCCCGAGCCGAAGAAATGGCCCGCGCCCGGCGAAAAGGCGCAGCTTCAGGTCATCCCCTACGAGGTGCTGCTGAATCCCGGACAGACGCAGACTTTCCGCATCCGCGCGCTCGATGCGAATGGCTTCACCGTCGAGGAGAACGTCGATCCGAAGTCGGTGAAGTGGGAACCTTACATCCCGCCGACCGCACTGGTGAAAGCCACGATGGCCGCGACGTGGAATGCGGAAGGAGCCATGGTCGCCGACGCCGTGCCAAAGCCGAGCGCGGGCGCCTTCAAGGCCACGCTCAACCTTGGTGGCAACGAACTCGTCGGCTACGGCAAGGGTCGCATCGTTCCCAAGCTGCCCTTCGCGCAGGACTTCGAGACCTTCGAGCTCACCGAGAAGACCGGCCCCGGTGTCGGTCAGGAAGTCGTCGCGCTCCCGCCCGCCGAACCTGGCAAACTCGCGCCACAGCCCGGCCCGACGAATTGGAACGTGATCGAGCCGCCGACGGCCTTCGCGTATCCGCCGCTCCCGTGGAATTCGTGCCGCTTCCGCTTTGAAGTCCGCCAGGCTCCCGGCGACGGCGCCACCAAAGCGCTCTGCAAGACGGTCGACAACAAACTATTCCAGCGCGGCCAGGTGTTCATCAACCGGCCCGACCTTAGCAACTACACGATCGAGGCCGACGTGATGACCGAGGGCAACAAGCGCAAGATGTCGGAAGTCGGCGTGATCAATCAGCGCTACATCATCGTGCTGAAGGGAAACTTCCAGCAGATCGAGGTGAACTCGAATCAGGAGCGCCTGAAAGTGGGCGCCCCTTTCCCGATCGCGCCGAACACTTGGTATCGGGTGAAAGCGCGTGTCGATGTCGCGGCGGATGGCTCCGGCGTGGTGCGCGGCAAGGCTTGGAAGAAAGGCGACCCCGAACCCGAGGCGTGGACGATCGAAGTACCGCACAAGATCGCGCACAAAAACGGCTCGCCGGGCATCTACGGGTTCACGCCTCAGGAGCAGCGAGCGTGGATCGACAATATCGCGGTCACGCCGAACTGAACGGTGGATGGCGCGCTCTGAGCGCCATGAGAATCGCTGCGCGATAGCACCACCCTCAAAAAAAAGCAGGAAGAAAGCGCTTCGCGCGTTGGTTTTGCCATGGCGCTCGGAGCGCGCCATCCACCGGGCGCTTCTGAATTGGCTGTCCTCCCCTCATGCCCCGCTTCCCCGCCCCACTGCTACTCATCGCGGCCTCCGTGCTGTGGAGCTTCGGCGGCGTGCTGATCAAGTCCGTCGAGTGGAACCCGATGGCGATCGCTGGCACCCGCAGCGCCTTCGCCGCGGTCGTGCTCGGGGCGTATGTCGGGTGGCCACGCGCCGGCTTTTCGCGTGTGCAGATCAGCGCCGCCATTGCTTATGCGGCGACGGTCATTGCGTTCGTCTTTGCCGTGCGCTGGACCACCGCGGCCAACGCGATCTTTCTCCAATACACCGCGCCGATATATGTCGCTGCGCTGAGCCACCGGCTCCTCGGCGAACGCCCGCTGCGCAGCGACTGGCTGCTCATCGGCGTCGCGCTGGTCGGCATCGCACTGTTCTTCCTCGATGATCTCACGCTCACTGGCGTGTGGGGCATCGGCGCGGCGCTCTTCAGCGGCGCCTGTTTCGCCGCGATGATTTTGCTGCTTCGGAAGCAGCGCGAGGCGTCGCCCGGGACGGCGGTGCTGCTGGGCAATATCATCGCCGCGACCGTGGCGCTGCCCTGGATGGTGCGCGGTCCATTCCCATCCACGATCGGCTGGGGTGCGCTTGCGACGCTCGGGATCTTTCAGCTCGGGGTCTCCTACGTGCTCTACAGCATGGCGATCAAGCGGGTGACCGCGATCGAGGCCGCGTTGCTGCCGTTGCTGGAGCCGATCCTCACCCCGCTCTGGGTCATGGTGATGATGGGCGAACGCCCAGGCGCCTGGGCGCTGATTGGCGCGACTTTGGTCCTCGGCGCGGTGCTTCTGCGCGGTTTCCTCTCCATCCTCGCACGACGCCCGGCGGGGTGAGGGGAGTCTCGCTCGGTTTCCCCGCGGCGAAACACCCAATTCTCCCCAGTGCGCAACGCCCCGTCGGCACGCTTCCGGCTTTTCAGAACGCATCGACTCGTTGCCGCCGACTTACCGCTGATGACCTGCCCGCCTGAAACCGCCCAAAACCTCTCCATGGAGAAAGAGGCGAGCTTTCAACTCCTCTTCAAACGCCATCCGCACCCGATGTGGGTGGTGGATAAGGAGTCGCTGCTCTTCCTGGCGATCAACGACGCCGCAATGAAGAAGTACGGCTACACGCGCGCGGAGTTTCTCTCCATGACCATGGATGAGTTCGCATCGGTCGATGACTCTGTGGCTGGGGAGACGGACGTGAATGAAAACGCCTGGGGCCCGGACACGAAGCTCCCGTGGCGGCATCGCTGCAAGGACGGCCGCATCCTCGAGGTCGAGAGCTCCTGGCACGACATGCACTACTCGGGCCGCGACGCGGTGGTCGTGCTCACCATCGACCGCACCGAGCAGAAGCGCGTGGAAGAACGCGCGCGCGAGCAGGCCAACATGCTCAATGGCGCCTCCGACGCGATCATCGTGCGAGATCTGCAGGATAAGATTCACTTTTGGAACAAAGGTGCAGAACGCCTCTACGGCTGGACGACCACGGAGGCCCTCGGAAAGGCGATGGCGGAGCTCTTTGCCCGCGAGCGGGACACCACTGCGGAGCAGGAGCTGCTCACCAAAGGCGAGTGGAGCGGCCAGCTCAAACACGCCACCAAGGACCGACGCGACCTCGTGCTGAACAGCCGCTGGACGCTCGTCCGCAATGAGGATGGACAGCCGACTTCCGTGCTGGTGATCAACACCGACATGACCGAGACGAAGAAGCTCGAGTCGCAATTTCTGCGCGCCCAGCGCCTCGAGAGCATCGGCACGCTGGCGAGCGGCATCGCCCACGATCTCAACAACATTCTTTCCCCCATCCTCATGTCCGTGGACATCCTCCGCAGCGACATCAAGGACGCCGAAACGCGCAAGGTCCTCAGCATCATTGAGAGCAGCGCCGAGCGCGGCGCCGGGATCGTGAAGCAAGTGCTCACCTTTGCCCGCGGCGTGGAGGGCGAGCGGGTCTTGCTCCAGCCCCGGCATCTCGTCAGCGAGCTGGCGAAGATCATGGCGCAGACCTTCCCGCGGAACATCGACATTCAGCCGAACTTCTCGCAGGACCTCTGGACCGTGAGCGGCGACGCCACGCAACTCCACCAGGTGCTGCTGAATCTCTGCGTGAATGCCCGCGACGCCATGCCGAATGGAGGCACCCTCACCGTCAGCGCGGAGAACGTGGAGGTGGACGACCACTTCGCGAGCATGAATCCCGGCGCGCAACTCGGCCCGCACGTCGTCTTCCGCGTCTCGGATACCGGCATGGGCATGTCGCCGGAAACCATGGAGCGCATTTTCGATCCCTTCTTCACGACCAAGGAAGTGGGCAAAGGCACCGGCCTCGGCCTCGCCACGGTCATCGGCATCGTGAAGAGCCACGGCGGATTTCTCAGCGTGCAGAGCGAGATCGGAGTCGGCACTACCTTCCGCGTTTTCGTCCCCTCGTCCCGCGAAGCCGACGCCGGCCCCAAGCGCGAGGAACTGGGCAAAATCTCCCGCGGCAAAGGCGAGCTCGTCCTCGTCGTGGACGACGAGATGCCCATCCGCGAAGCGCTCGTGCGCACCCTCAAGACCAACGGCTACAACACCTACACTGCCGAGGATGGCACCGACGCTCTCGCACTCTACTACGAGCGTCGCGAGGAGATTGCGCTCGTCATCACTGATCTCTCGATGGGCGGCATGGATGGCATTCAGCTCGTGCGCGCGCTGCGCAAGGTGAACCCAGCGGTGCGCGTCGTGGTCTCGAGCGGCCATTTCCAAAAGGAGAACCAGACGATCCTCAGCGCGCTCGGCGTGAAGCACTTCCTCGACAAGCCCTACACGGCCGACAAGCTCCTCCGTGCCGTGCAAGGCGCGATGGCTCCGCAGGCGGCGTAGCAAACACGCCTAGATTCCAAGCGCGCGTTTCACGTCCGCAAACGCGGCCACGGCTAGCTCCAGATCTTCGCGCGAGTGGGCCGCGCTCACCTGCGTGCGGATCCGCGCCAGACCTTGCGGCACCACTGGATAGCAGAAGCCAACGACGTACACCCCGCGCTCCAGCATCGCCTCCGCAAAGCGCTGCGCGAGCGCCGCGTCACCGAGCATCACCGGCACGATCGGGTGCGTGCCCGGCACGATTTGGAAGCACAGGGCCGACATCGCTTCGCGGAAAAAGCGAGTGTTCGCTTCGAGCCGATCGCGCAGCTCTGTCGATTCGCTCAGGAGATCGAGCACCGCGAGCGTGCCACCCGCGATCACTGGCGCGAGCGTGTTGGAAAAAAGATACGGCCGCGAGCGTTGCCGGAGCAGTTCGACGATCTCCCGGCGCCCGCTGGTATAACCGCCACTCGCACCGCCGAGCGCCTTCCCCAGCGTGCCAGTGAGCACATCGACGCGATCCATCACTCCACAGTGTTCATGCGTCCCCCGCCCTCGCGCGCCCATGAAGCCGACCGCGTGCGAGTCATCCACCATCACCAGCGCATCGTAGCGCTCCGCGAGCTCACAGATGCCGGCGAGATGCGCGATCGTGCCATCCATCGAGAAGACGCCGTCCGTAGAGATCATGCGGAAGCGCGCGCCACTTGCCGCCTTCAACTTCTCCTCGAGGTCCGCGAGATCGTTGTTCGCATACCGATGCCGCTGCGCCTTGCAGAGCCGGATGCCGTCGATGATCGACGCATGATTGAGAGCGTCGGAGATGATCGCGTCCTCCGGTCCGAGCAGCGTCTCGAAGAGACCGCCGTTCGCATCGAAGCAGGACGAGTACAGAATGGTGTCTTCCGTCCCGAGAAACTCGCTCAGCCGCGCCTCGAGCTCCTTGTGCAGCGATTGCGTCCCGCAAATGAACCGCACGCTCGCCAGCCCATACCCCCAGCGATCCAGCGCTGCATGCGCCGCGGCTTGCACCCGCGGATGCTCCGCAAGTCCGAGGTAATTGTTCGCACACATGTTCAGCACCTCGCGTCCATCCGCGAGCCGGATGTGTGCGCCTTGCGGAGTGCCGATCAGTCGCTCGCGCTTGTAGAGTCCCGCGTCGCGCTGCGTGTCGAGCTGAGTGCGGAGATGTTCCTGGAATCGGGCGTTCACGGGTTCAGATGTGCTCGGATTGCAGAGCTTCGTCGAGCGGTGCATCACCGCGGAGGAACCACTCCGCCGCTGGCTGGCTGGCGATGACGATCTCCGCGTTGAGGCGATCGTTCCGGGCGATGCGCGCCTCCGC
>JANPIS010000513.1:0-8664 GCA_031425095.1 Chthoniobacteraceae bacterium | reverse complement strand
GCGCGGCGGGGATGGCAGACCGTGGAACCGCGGTCGATCTGCCTGCTGAAATGCGGGAAGTGATGCGCTGTCGAAAAGTTTGTGAAAAATTTCACAAACTGCTTGCTCCCCATTGTGATTCCCTGTTCTATCGCCGCCCTTCGCTTGGGCAACCGGGCGCAGGGCGTCGTTTTATCGATCTGCCTCTGCGATTTTCGACCCGCCTTCGGCTGCCCAACTGAGCCCTCCTATTTTCCCATGAGTAAACCGAGCCTTTCCCATCGAACGACGCTGGCCGGCGCCGCATGGCAGCGTTTCGTGGCGATGTGTTTGGTTCTTTTCATGGTGGGCGGCTTCTTCTCGTCCGCCGCCCTCGCGGCAGACGGCGCACCGGGTGAACACGGCGAGGTGCATGCGGAGCATCACGGCCTCACGCCGGACGCCCCCCGCATCAAAGTCGGTCCCTTCTCGGTGACGAACTCGATGATCGCGACGTGGATCGTGGCGATCGCGGTCATTGCATTCGCGCAGTATGCGACGCGGAAGATCAAGGAAGTGCCGGAAGGGGCGCAGAACTTCTGGGAGTGGCTCGTGGAAAGCCTGCACGACTTTCTCGAGAGCATCATCGGCCACGACCTCGTGAAAAAGACCTTCTGGTTTTTTGCCACGATCTTTATCTTCATCCTCTTCACGAACTGGGCCGCCCTCATTCCTGGGACTGGGACAATCGGATGGGGAATTCCGAATGAGCAGGGGGGTCTCGGGCACATCGCCCGTCCGCTCTTTCGCGGAGTCAATGCCGATCTGAACATGACGTTGGCGATGGCCACGGTGTTCTTCGCCTGCTGGATCGTCTGGGCGCTGCAGTCGAATGGAGTTGGTGGCTTCATCCTCCATATCTTCGGGCCGAAGGGTGACACGAAGGGCTTCATGAAGGTGCTGATGATTGGCGTCTTCGCGATCGTAGGTCTGCTCGAGGTCGTCTCGATCATGTTCCGTCCGGTGTCGCTCAGCTTCCGTCTCTACGGCAATGTCTTTGCCGGTGAAAACATGCTGGAGTCGATGGCGATGCTGGTCCCAAGCCTCTCTTGGTTGATCCCGATCCCCTTCTACTTCATGGAGTTGCTTGTCGGGCTCGTGCAGGCCCTCGTGTTCATGCTTCTTACCGCGGTCTTCACGCTCCTCATCTGCCAGCACGACGAAAGTCACGACAAGGCGCACCACTGATTCCAAAAGCTTTCGACGATCTGACCGTGGGCAACCTGCGGGGATCGTCGGGAAAACGCAGCAACGAAACAAACCACATGACACTCGCAACCATCCTCGCTCAAGCGGCTCCCGGTCTTACTGGGAACCTTCACGTCGGTCTCGCAGCGCTTGGCGCCGCGCTCGGCGTGGGCTTCATCGGTATGAAGGCTTCGGAAGCGGTGGGCCGCAATCCCGGCGCCGCCACTCCGATCCTCGTGCAGGCGATCCTGAGCACGGCCTTCGCCTAAGGAATGGTTTTCTTCGCTTTCTTCCTCGTTATTTATTTTGGCGGGCGCGGTGTCGCCTCGGCGGCTCCGCGCCTCAGCCAGCGCAGCGTCATCTTCCGTTTCCGTAACCATGCAATACATTCCTCTCCTCGCCGCCGACGGTGGCATCGTCCAGAGCCTCAGCGAAAGCGCTCACCGCACGGGTGAGACCTTTGGCTTCAATGCGTGGCTGTTTTTCTCGCAGATCATCAGCTTCTGCCTCGTCGCCTTTCTTCTCCAGAAGTTTGCCTATAAGCCGATCCTGAACGTGCTTGAGGTGCGCCGGAAGAAGATCGCCGAGGGACTGGCGAACGCGGAGAAGATCAAGCAGCAACTCGCGGAGTCCGAACAGCGTTATCAGGACATCCTCACCAAGGCGAATGGCGAGGCGCAGAAGATGATCGAGGAAGCGCGGGCCAGCGCCGCCGCTTTGAAGGACAAGGAATCGCAGCGCGCCATCAGCGAGGCCGAGCAGATTCTTTCGAAGGCTCGCGAAGCCGCCACGCTCGAACACAACCGGATGCTCGGCGAGCTCAAGCGAGAGATCGGTCGTCTCGTCGTCGACACGACTTCCAAGGTCACCGGCAAGGTTCTCAATCCGGACGACCAGCGCCGGATCAACGAAGAGGCCGCGCGCGGAGTCGCCGCCTGATTCTCCCCTCATGAAACTCGACAAGGATTCACGCAAACTTTCCAAGCAGCTCTACGAAGCCAGCCTCACGGACGGGCGGCTCGATGGCGGCAAGGTGGGCATCGTCGCCCGGCAGATTATCGCGAGCAGGCCGCGGCACTACGTCGGCATCCTGAAGGAATTCCAGCGCCTCGTGCGCCTCGAAGTCGAACGGCACCACGCGGTGATCGAAAGCGCGACCCCGCTCGACGGCGGCATGGCTGACCAACTCGTCGCCAATCTTCGCAGCAAGTACGGCAGCGACCTGACCACGGAATTCAAAGTGGCGCCCGAGCTCCTCGGAGGGCTCCGCATCAAGATCGGCAGTGACGTCTTCGACGGCACCGTCCGCGAGCGCCTCCATCGCCTCGAAACCCAGCTTACCCACGCCTAACCGCCCCAACTCATGAGCAGCATCTTACAGGAACTCGAAAGTCAAATCAGCGGTCTCAAGACCACCACGACCCGCACCAATGTCGGCGTCGTCCGCGAGGTCGGCGACGGCGTGGCCCGCATTGAAGGATTGAGCGACGTCATGCTCAACGAGATGGTGGAATTCCCCGGCGGCATCTACGGCCTCGCGCTGAACCTCGAAGAAAGCGAAGTCGGCTGCATCCTGCTCGGCAGCGATCGCGACGTCGTCGAAGGCATGGAGGTCAAGACCACCGGCCGTCTGCTTTCCGTGCCGGTGGGCAAAGGCCTGCTCGGTCGGGTGGTCGATACGCTCGGCAATCCGGTGGATGGCAAGGGTCCAATCACCGCATCCGCGACTTATCCTGTCGAGAAGATCGCGCCCGGCATCATCAAACGTAAGTCGGTCAGCCAGCCGGTGCAGACCGGCATCATGGCCATTGACGCGATGATTCCGATCGGTCGCGGTCAGCGTGAGCTGATCATCGGGGACCGTGCGACGGGCAAGACCACGATCGCGATCGACACGATCATCAATCAGGCACGCATCAATAAGCAGAACGAAGGCAAGGCCGGGTTCCGCCCGCTCTATTCGATCTACGTCGTTGTCGGCCAGAAGCAGTCGAACGTCGCGCGTTCACTCGCCGTCCTCGAAGCCGCCGGCGCGCTGCAATACACCATCGTCGTCTGCGCCACCGCCTCCGACACTGCTTCCAACCAGTATCTCGCGCCATTCTCCGGTGCGGCGATGGGTGAGTGGTTCATGGATAATGGCATGGATGCGCTGATCGTGTTCGACGATCTCTCGAAGCACGCCGTGGCCTACCGCCAGGTTTCGCTGCTCCTCAAGCGCCCATCCGGTCGCGAAGCCTATCCCGGCGACGTCTTCTATCTTCACAGCCGCCTCCTCGAGCGCAGCGCCCGCGTTAGCGAGCAGAATGGCAACGGCTCGCTCACTGCGCTCCCGATCATTGAGACGCAAGCCGGCGACGTGTCCGCTTACATCCCGACGAACGTCATCTCGATTACCGACGGTCAGATCTATCTGGAAACCGATCTCTTCTACCAAGGCATCCGTCCGGCGGTATCGGTGGGTCTTTCGGTGAGCCGCGTGGGTTCCGCCGCGCAGATCAAGGCGATGAAGCAGGTCGCGGGTAAGATCAAGGGTGACCTTGCTCAGTTCCGCGAACTTGCGGCCTTCGCGCAGTTCGGCAGCGATCTCGACGCCAAGACCAAGTCCATCCTCGATCGCGGCGCCCGCATCGTGGAACTCTTCAAGCAGGTGCAATACAACCCGGTCGCAACCGAAGTGATGGTCTCGGTCCTCTGGTCGATGCAGAACGGTTTCCTCGACGACGTGGCCGTGGACAAGGTGAAGGACTTCCAACTCAAGCTGCAGGATTTCCTGAGCACCCGGAAGGAAGCGCTTCTCGGCAAGATCCGCGATAAGGCGGCGATCGACGACGAAATCTCCGCCGACCTCAAGGCCGCGGTTGGCGAATTCAAGACCAGCTACCGCTAAGCAGCCATGGCCGCGAATACCCGCGACATCCGCCGACGCATCAAGTCGGTCAAAAATACTTCGCAGATCACGAAGGCCATGCAGATGGTCGCCGCGGCGAAGATGCGCAAGGCGCAGAATGCCGCGCTCGCGGGCCGTCCGTACGCCGAGTTGCTGAGCAGGGTGCTCGGTTCCGTGGCGGCGCGGGCCAAGGATTCGTCGCATCAGCTGCTCGAGAATCGCGAGGTGAAAAAGGAACTCGTGCTCGTGATCAGCACGGACAAGGGCCTGTGCGGCGCGCTCAATACCAACCTTCTCCGTGAAGTCGCGAAGTTCGATCCGGTGAAGACCGTCTTTGTCGCCGCGGGGCGAAAGGCGTTGCAGTATCTGGTTCGCGCCCAGCGCACGGTGCTTGCGGAGTTCAATCTCAAGGAGCCGCTCAGCTTCCTCGAGTCCAAGCAGATCTCGAAGTTCTGCATGGATAAGTTCACTGCGGGCGAAGTGGACAAGGTGACCGTGGTTTTTACCGACTACATCAATACGCTGACGCAGATCCCCAAGGCCCGCACGGTTCTGCCGATCCAGTCTTTTGAAGTCAGCGTCGGCATCGGGGGAGCGAGCGAGGAGGTGACGGTGCAGAAGACCGACGACGCGACCGAGTATCTTTTCGAGCCCACCATGGGTGGAGTGCTTGAGGGCATCCTCCCGCATTACGTTCACTTTCAGGTTTACCAGATGGCACTCGATGCTCGTGCCTCCGAGCATTCCGCGCGCATGGTCGCCATGAAGAGCGCGACCGACAACGCGAAGCAACTCATCAAGGATCTCACCCTCGAGTATAACAAGATCCGCCAGGCGAGCATCACCACCGAACTCCTCGAAATCACCACCGCCCAGATGGCGCTCGGCTAACCCTTTCCCGTCCCCGCAATTTCCAACCCACTGCAAATCATGAGTAACATCGGCACAATCGTTCAGGTCATCGGTCCCGTCGTGGACGTTGACTTCACCGCCACGGGGAAGCTCCCGAAGATTTACGAAGCCCTCGAGATCCAATTCAACGTCAACGGGGTCGATACGCGCCTCGTCCTCGAAGTGCAGCAGCACCTCGGTGAAAACTGGGTCCGCGCGATCGCGATGAGTTCGAGCGAAGGTCTCAAGCGCGGCGTGAAAGTGACCGCGACGGGCGCGCCGATCTCCGTTCCCGTGGGCGAGGGCGTCCTCGGCCGCATCTTCAATGTGACCGGTGACCCGGTGGACGAACGGGGCCCTGTGCCGCACGAGAAGCGTTATCCGATCCATCGCGCCGCTCCGACGCTCATCGAGCAGGACGTGAAGGCTTCCATCCTCGAGACGGGCATCAAGGTTATCGATTTGATCTGCCCGTTCACGAAGGGTGGCAAGGTCGGTGCGTTCGGTGGTGCGGGCGTCGGCAAGACCGTCGTCATTCTCGAACTAATCAACAACATCGCCAAGCAGCACGGCGGTTTCTCCGTGTTCGCCGGCGTGGGTGAGCGTTCCCGCGAAGGCAACGATCTCTACCACGAAATGAGCGAGGCGGGCGTCATCAACCAGAAGGACCTCAGTAAGTCCAAAGTGGCGCTGGTGTACGGCCAGATGAATGAGCCGCCAGGAGCGCGTCTCCGCGTGGCGCTCTCCGCGCTCTCGATGACGGAATACTTCCGCGACGAGAAGAATCAGGACGTCTTGCTCTTCGTCGATAACGTCTTCCGCTTCTCGCAGGCCGGTTCCGAAGTATCCGCGCTCCTCGGGCGCACGCCGTCGGCGGTCGGTTACCAGCCGACCCTCGCAGCGGAGATGGGTTCGCTCCAGGAGCGGATCACATCCACGACGAAGGGTTCGATCACTTCCGTGCAGGCGGTCTATGTCCCGGCGGACGATCTCACCGACCCAGCGCCGGCGAATACCTTCGCGCACTTGGACTCGACCATCGTGCTCGAGCGTTCGATCGCGGAACTCGGCATTTATCCCGCGGTGGATCCGCTCGCTTCGACTTCGAAGGCGCTCGCGCCGGAAGTCGTCGGCGAAGAGCACTATCAGGTCGCCCGTGGCGTCCAGCGTGTGCTTCAGCGCTACAAGGATCTGCAGGACATCATCGCCATTCTCGGCATGGACGAGCTCTCGCCCGAAGACAAACTCACCGTCTTCCGCGCCCGCAAAATCCAGCGCTTCCTCTCGCAACCCTTCCACGTCGCGGAAGTCTTCACCGGCACGCCCGGCCAGTACGTGTCCATCGCGGACACGGTGCGCGGCTTCAAGGAGATCCTCGACGGCAAGCACGACGATGTCGGCGAAACGAACTTCTACATGAAGGGCGGCATCGAAATGGTGCGAGCCTAGGCAATCAGTTGAGAGTGGTTGGTTGAGAGTTGAGAGCCACGCGGATTCGATCCCACGCTCCGCTCCGCGACCGACGGCTCTCAACCCTCAACTCTCAACGCTCAACTATCTCCATGGCCACTCTCCGACTTGAAATCGTCACTCCTGAGACCAAGGCATACAGCGACGACGTCGATATGGTCGTCCTGCCTGCGATCGAAGGCGAGATGGGTGTCTATCCTATGCACGTTCCGCTGATGACCCAGATTCATCCCGGCGAACTCATGGTCATAAAGGGTGGGCAGCGTTCCTACCTCGCGGTGGGTGAGGGGTTCGTGGAAATCACGCAGACGCGAGTGAACGTGCTCACCGACATGGCGATCGAAGAGCAGGCCATCGACGAAGGTGCAGCCGAGGCCGCCGTGAAGCGCGCGCAGGAAGCCATGGAGCGCAAGGATCTCGGCGGCGAAGAAGGTGCCGCCGTCCAGGCCGCGCTCGCCAAATCGCTCGCGCAGCTTCACGTCAAGCGGCGCCGCCGCGGCTAAGTTCAGCCTGGCGCTGAAAATGCGGATCGCGCAGAAGGCGCGCGCTTCACTCGTTTCAGCTGTTTCGCTGTCTCGTCAGGCCAACTCGTGGGCCTTCACCGCGGCCGGCGCTTCCACTTTCCGCGAGACCGCCATGCACCCGACGAAGAGCGCGGTGAAGAAGAGGTCGCTGAGGAGCGAGTTTCGGAAGAAGGCGAGCGTCGGCGGGTAACCCGGGAGACCAGTGACGAGCGCCTGCCACCAGCCGGCCGCCGTCTTCGCATACATCGGCTCCGCGAGCCATGAACCCGTATTGGTGATCACATAGAACGCCACCGAGCCGACCACGCTGGCGCCGAGCACGAGGGGCAGGGCCGCCTGACGGCGCACCGCCAGGCCAAGGGCGACGCACAGGCCGAGGGCGAAATACCGGGGCAGGATCTCGATCGTCAGGAGCGGCGCAGCGTAGTGCGCGTTCAGGAAGATGTCGGAGATGAAGAGCGCGACGAGCGGGAGCGCGATGGCGAGCCGGCGCGGCAGGTAGATCGCTCCGCACAGGGCGATCGCGGCGAGCGGCGAGAAGTTATGCCACCCATCCATCTGCCCGCTGCCGGTGATTCCGAGGACGACACGATAAGTCACGGCAATGAGGAGCAGGAGAAGGCTGACGAGCATTCCGCGAAGGTGGCGGGCATCGGCTTGGCAGGCAATCGGAATGTTCGGCAGTGTCCCCATTGGACGCAAAGGGCCGCTGGCTGTCCACGTCTGCCGATCCCGCCGTGTGCCTGGCGCTCGCGTCTCACCCGCGCCGACTCCATGGCCAGGCTTAGAGACTGTGCAAAAAGTGGCGCAGGGGAGGATGTCGCCACGGATGGACACGGATGAAACACGGATCGGAAGGCGTGGTCCCTGTGGAGAAACATCCGTGTTTCATCCGTGTCATCCGTGGCTCATCCGACTTTTTCACAGTCACTCAGGAACATCACCGCACCAGCGCCACCCGCAGCGTCTCCACATAGGAGGCAAACGCCTGCATCTGTGCCTGCGTCGGCGGATTGCTGAAGCTCCCCGTGAAGGGGCCCACACCCGCCGGATTCTGCGCCGTCTCGTCGATCGCCACCGTGAGCTGCGCCAGCGACACCTCGCCCGGTTCGCCCGGCGGCCCCTGCGGGCCCTCCGGCCCTGGCGCTCCGGTAGCCCCAGTCGGCCCTTCCGCCCCCGCTTCCCCCTGGTTCCCGGGATCGCCCCGCGGGATGGCGAAAGTGAAATGCACCTCGCTGCCATCATAGCTCACCGTCACATTCGCCGGGCTGCCGGGATCCAGCGTATGCACCCCATCCACCACCGCATGGGCAAAGGGCGGCCCCTGCGGCCCCGCCTCGCCTTGGGAACCGGCCTCGCCCTGCGGCCCTTGTTCGCCCTGCGGCCCGGGCGGCCCAGCCGGCACGTTTTGGATCAGCGTCTGGAGTCCGGTGAATTGATCGCGCATCTGCCCGGCATCGAGCAGGGAGTCATCGAGAGGGATGTTAGGATTGAAAGGCATTTGGATAAGTTGAGTGTTGAGAGTTGAGGGTTGAAGGGCGTGCGGATTTGAGCAGGAGGCACCGTCTTGTGGGTTACACCCGACGACAAGGAGGGCGTCGAGGGTCGAGAGTGAGTGCCGAGCGCGGGATCACCGCCACTCGACACTCAACTCTCAACCCTCCACTTCCCTCCCTCACTTAC
>JANPIS010000512.1:0-2510 GCA_031425095.1 Chthoniobacteraceae bacterium | reverse complement strand
ATCGTCACGGAGACGAGATCGAGCCCGGTAGCGTTGATGTATCCGACATCCACAAAGCCGTTGCCACCCCCGAGCGGTGCCGCGGAGATGACCAGCGTAGTGCCTTGGAAAATCGCGGGCGCGGAGCTCAGTGCGACCTGCTGGAGCTGAAAGCCCGCGCCGCTCGCGGCGAGGAACGGTTGAACGACCGCCGCGAGGTCGGCATTGGTGCCGCGGGTCGATGAGACGGTGACGCGATCGCCGTCGGTATCGATGAAAGTGAACACTCCAGCCGGGGCGATTCGCGCCTCCAATATTTCCATTGAACCGGCAAGTCTCTGCGAGGAGGCGTGTTTCATCGGGGTGGCGACGCTGCCAGTTCGCCTCGGCAAAGGCAATCCGCAATGCGGTCGGACGAGCCCTCTTCCAGACCTCCGAGTCCCTCCGACACGACACCAACTCTCGTCTTACGTGTTCCGATTTCCGATGATCCGCAGGCCTTCGAGCGTGAGGCCGGGGCGCACGGTGGCGATCTCGGGCAGGCCGGCAGCGATCAATTCCGCGTAGCCGCCGGTGGCGACGACGGCGAGCCGGCGTGGGTTGCCCAGCTCGCGCCGGATCTCATGCAGGATCTCACGGACGAGGCCCCGGTAGCCATACACGGCGCCGACGAGCATCGCGTGCTTCGTGGATTTACCGATCGGCCCTGGCGGCTCGAGCAGCTTGATCTTCGGCAGCAACGCGGTGCGGTGATGCAGGTAGTCGGTCATCGCTTCGAGTCCCGGCGCGATGACTCCGCCGATGTAGGCGCGGTCGCGGGAGACGATGTCAAAGTTCACCGCCGTGCCGAAGTCCACGACCACGGCCGGCGCGCCAAATTCATGCGCCGCAGCGGCCGCATTCGCGAGACGATCCGCGCCGATGCTGCGCGGCTTCGGATAATCGACCGCGATGCCGAGATCGAGCGTCGCCGAGACGCGGATGAGCGGCGTGGCCGCAAGGTGACGCGCGATCAGCTCGCCCATCGCCGGCACCACCGATGCGAGCACCGCGCGCTCAAACTTCCAGCCGCGCAAGACGGAGCGCAGGTCCTTTTCGTCGAGCGTGCGGGTGGGAATTTTTCGCGTCGGCCCGAGCTGGTCGCGCGAGGCGAGCGCGAACTTCGTGAAGGAGTTGCTGTTGTCGATCAGCAGGTATTCGGCGCGCGCCATGGGCTATTTCCCGGTGGTGCTGCCGCCAAAGTCCGCGGTGCCGCGCATGCCGGCCTTGATCCGACGATCCTTGTTTTCCAGGAGCACTTTCACGCGGAAAAGGTTCGAGCCCGCATCCACCCGGGGATCGATAAAGGCGAGTTTGCCGGTGAATTCGCCGCCGACGATATCGGAGATTTTCACCTTCACTTCCTGATCGACCTTGAGCGCGGTCCACAACTTCGGGTCGAGGTAAAACTGGACGTACACCTGATCGATATTCACGAGATCGAGGAGCTTCTCGACGCGGTCCACGGATTCGCCGGCCTCCTTGTGTTTCTTCACGACGATGCCGGCGAGCGGGGAGCGGACGGTCTTCTCATTGAGTCGAACGAGTGCGGCTTCGCGGGCGATGCGGGCGAGCTCGAGTTCCGTCTTCGCTTTCAACGCCGCGTCCTTGCTGCCCATTTTTTCCGCGAGAAGGGCCTGCTGCCCCTTGGCGGTGAACTCGTAAAGTTCGATGCGCTTGTCGGCTTCCTCGACCTCGAGCTTCTCTCGCTCGGAACGCAATTTCACGAGCACCTGCCCTTCGGTGACGCTGTCACCCTCCTCGACCAGCACGGCCTCGATCGTCTCCTGCAGGACGGGCGAGGCGACGCTCACGGATTTGAAGGGCAGCACGATCCCCTGGATGACTTCCGCGCGAGCGGCGGGGAGGAGGAGCAGGGAAATGACCAATGACCATTGACCAATGAGCAAGGAACGCCAGTCGCGGCGTGAGTTCGTGGTGGGATTCATTGCATCATTGGTCATTGGTCATTGCATTCACCCGATCCACTTCAGTCGTGCCCAGTTCAGCACCCGACTGGCCCAGATGAAACAGAGCGGCCGGCGGCCAAGCTCGATGCTGGCGCGTCCCGTCAGACCGGGCCGCAGCGCGGGCTTCAGCTCTTCGGCCAGCTCGAGATCGGCGAGGGAAATGACGAAGACGTTTTCGGTTTCCCGCGGATGAGCGGCGGCGCTGATCTGCGAGTGTTTCGTGAGCTGTGTCTCGAGCTTCAGCGCGCTCTGACTGTACAAGATATAGCGGACCTTGAGCGGCGTCGGCTCGCCGGATTTGGGGACGAACTTCTCGATGCGACCGATACGCTTCTCCGGCACTTCCACTTGGAGCACCCACTCGTCGAGCGCCGCGACCTCGGCGAACATCGTCCCGGCTTGCACGAATTCACCCGCGCGCAGTTCGAGGTCTTTCGTGAGGACCACGCCGGTGATCGGCGAGCGCAAGGTGGCCGCCGCGATATCGAGCTGGATCTTCTTCGTGTTCTGCTCGGCCGCGCG
>JANPIS010000511.1:0-3031 GCA_031425095.1 Chthoniobacteraceae bacterium | reverse complement strand
TTGATGAGGCCGAAGCGAACCGCCGGCTCGACTTCTACCTCGACCTCGACGCGCGGCTCATCCGCGAGCCGAACCCACGGGCGATGCTGCACTAAAGAGCGTGCTCACGCGACGGACCACGTGTGATCCACGTTCTTGGTGAAAGCGTGGATTTGTTTGCCGTTTGCATCGAGGTGCCGCAGCAGCGCCCGCTGTGGGTTGATCTGCAGATGGCTGAAGCCATTCACTGCCGTTCCGAAGGGCATCTTGCGCGCCGCATTCTTGAGTTCGCGAGCCCGTGCGCCGCCACCGCCGGAGAGCACGAAAGTCGTCTTCAGCCCCTCGAGTTCGAGGTGCTGCAAATCGTGATCATGGCCGCAGAGGTAAAGATGCACGCCCGCGGCCTGGAGCATCGGTGCGAGCTTTTCGACGAGCTCCTTGCTGTCGCCATGCACGCCATTCGAATACACCGGATGATGTCCGACGACGACCGTGAAGGGGGCGCGTTTGCTCGCGAGCTGCTCCGCCAGCCAGTTCCATTGCGCGGCTTCCTCCTCCGCGGTCAGGCTTGGCTTCAGCTTCTGGGTGGGATCTTTCAGATCGGCCTTGCCGCTCACGCTCCGGAGATTGGTGTCGAGGAAGAGGAACGTCGCGACGTTGCGCAACTCCAGGCGATACCACTTGCCCGGCAGCGTCCAGCGCGTGCCTCCGGCTCTGGCATACGCGAGCTGCATCTCCTGGCCGCCCACGGTGTCGTGGTAGTCGTGATTCCCGAGCACCGCCGGACAGGCGCCGGGGAAAGAACTCGCCGGATACATTTCCTCGAAGCCGGACTGCCACCGCGCCGCGCTCAGCCCGCCGCCGAGCTTGCTGTTGCGGTAAAAGTTATCGCCGAGCAGCAGCAGCCACTCAGGTCTGGCGCCGAGCATCTCCGCATAGCGCCTCAGGCTATTGGCCACCGCGGTCTGCGGCGCTTCGCCGCTGCCAAAGTCACCGATCATCAGCAGGTGCAGGTCGCCTGGCTCAGCCGCGGCGAAGAGGGAACTCGGGCGGAGATTGAGCGCCAGCGCGGCACTGGAGCAGAAGACAGTCTGGAGAAAACGACGGCGGGGAAGGGTGAAGGACATGGAAGTGGGTGTAGGGAAGCCTTGCCGTCGATGACTCGCGAAGGCGCCGCTGCTTAGTAGTGGCCTGGCTGGCGCTGGAGAAAACGTCCACGGGCAGGGGACCCGACGAACTTCCCATCGCGCACCGCGTCTTCGCCTCGGTCTGTCACGACGCTCGGGCGCCCTTCGATTTCCCAGCCTTCATAGGCATTGTAGTCCACTGCTTGCGTCTGCGTTTTCACCGAGAGCGTCCCCCGATACGCAGGATCGTAGATCACGAGGTCCGCATCACTGCCGACGGCGATCGTGCCCTTGCGCGGGAAGAGGCCGAAGAGCTTCGCCGCATTCGTGCTCGCTGCGGCGACGAAGGTCTGAAGATCGAGCCGCCCGCGGGCGACCCCGTGCGTGTAGAGCAGGTTCACGCGATCTTCGAGCGAGGGGATCCCATTCGGGATCTTCGTGAAATCGTCGCGACCCATCGGCTTCTGCGTCTGGAAATCGAACGGCGCGTGATCCGTGGCCACGGTGCTCACGAGGCCGCTCGCGAGCGCATCCCAGAGCACAGGCTGATTGCGCGCGTCGCGGAGGGGAGGGGACATCACGTACTTCGCACCTTCGAAGTCCGGACGCTCCGCGTAGGACTTATCGAGCAGCAGATATTGAATGAGCGTCTCGACCCATACCTTCACGCCGCGCTGCCGCGCCGCGACCGCCGCATCCAGCGCCTCCGCGCAGCTCGTGTGGACGCAATAGACGTGTGCGCCGGTCAGCTCCGCAAAGGTGCAGAGATGATGCACGCCCTCCGCCTCCACGCGCGGCGGCCGACTCTCGTGATGGCCTTCCGGGCCGGTCACTCCCGCGGCGAGCAGTGCGCGCTGCCGCTCGGCGATCAGCGTCTCGTTCTCGCAGTGCGCGGTCACGATCACGCCCAGTTCCTTCGCCAGCTTCAGCGTGCGGTAGAGCTCCGTGTCATCGACGCCGAAGGCGCCTTTGTAAGCGAGGAAGACCTTGAACGAACTAATGCCGCGCCGGACGATCTCGCGGAGCTGCGGTTCCGTGGCGTCGTCGAATTTCGTGACGCCCATGTGAAAGGTGAAGTCGCACGCCGATTTCCCCTCCGCCTGCGCCATCCAGAGCTCGAAGCCGGCGAGCGCTTCCTCCGCGCGCGACGGGCAGCACATCTCGATCAGCGTCGTCGTGCCGCCCACGAGCGCCGCCTGGCTCCCGGTCTCGTAGGTGTCCTTCGAGAAGGTGCCCATGAAGGGCAGGTAGATGTGGACATGCGGATCGATGAAGCCCGGAAAGACGAACTGGCCCGTGGCATCGATCATCTCGGCTCCCGGCGGGGCTTCGAGCCCGCGCCCGAGACGCGTGATCGTTTCACCTTCACAGTAGAGGTCGCCGGTGAAGTCGGAATCGGCGGTGACGATGCGGCCGTTGCGGATGAGGAGAGGCATGGCGTGAAAGAAGAGCGCGTTGTCGCGCATGACGGTGACGCTGCCAAGGACCAAGCGCGCACCTGCCTCGCCTGTTCATCCATCGCCTGGCCCAGTTGCGGCCCTGGACGCTCGGTGGATGGCGCGCTCCCAGCGCCATGCGCAATCCGCCGCCGAAGGCCTCACATTCGAATGGACGCTACCGCGCGGAATACTTCCCATGGCGCTCGGAGCGCGCCATCCACCGAGATGTGCGGGTTTCCCGCGCGTTACCGCGGCGCCTCCGCATCCGGATCGGCAAAGGGCGTATCCAGCGTTGGGAGTTGAGAGTTGGGAGTTGAGGGATGAGAGTTGAGGGTTGAGGGGCGGGCGGATTTGAGCAGGAGGCACCGTCTTGTGGGTTACACCCGACGACAAGGAGGGCGTCGAGGGTCGAGAGTGAGTGCCGAGCGCGGGATCACCGCCACTCGACACTCAACTCTCAACCCTCCACTTCCCTCCCTCACTTAC
>JANPIS010000510.1:0-2368 GCA_031425095.1 Chthoniobacteraceae bacterium | reverse complement strand
TTCGCCCGCAAAAACCGCTTCGCCGGCTGCCGCGCAGCCGAAACAGTCAGACGGACCACAATTTTCGACCGAGCAGGGGATCCCAGCCACTTTCCAAGTCATCCTGCCGCCGGATTTACCAGCTTCGTGGGAAAAAGGCAGCGTCATGGTGTGCTTTGAGGCGCAGGTCGAAGGCCGTCGAGTGATGCTCCCGGCGCTGGAGAAGACGAAGACCTACCGCATGGATCTGTTCGATCTGGCGCTGGCGGCGAAGCTCAGCAGTCTTGTGGGACAGTTGCCCGCCGTGGTTTCGCTGCCGCGAGAAGCTTTCCTCGACCTGCTGAACGCGCTCGGCGCCAGACCGCGGGTGAGCTTCGGAAGGGATGTTCCAGCAATTATAAGCGGGCAGGGGACCTCACTGGATTCCGCACCACCAGCCTCGGCCAAGATCCTGGCCGCCGGCCCGAACGTTTGGCTGCTGGATGGTGCGAAATTTACCCCGATCCAGGCGATCCGCGCCTCGGTAGCTCCCGGAAATATCGTCGCGCCCGCCGTGGTGCCCGATGCATTCCTCCTCAAGCTCGAGGGCTCGCTGAACCATCTAGCCGCCGAACTGGCCGTGCGTTATGGCGACCGCACGACGACGCTTGACGGTCGCCGCACCGCGGGCAGCACTACCGCCGAAGCCGCCGCGCTCGATCGACTGCGCGCGTCGGGATTCACCGGACCTGACGCCCGCGGCCAGCTCGTGCTCAAGGGCGAGCCGAAGATCCTCACGTTTTTCGCCCGCGATTTGCCGCGGCTGGAGAAGGAGTGGCAGGTCGAAATCGGCTCGCGCTTTGAGCACGTGACCCGCGACGTCGAGCGGATCGCCCCACGACTGGAAATCCGCAGCTCCGGAGAAAACTGGTTCGATCTGCAATTCGAGCTCGGCACCGCGGATGGCGAGCGTTTCTCCGGAGCCGAAATCCAGCGGCTCCTGCAGTCTGGCCAGACCTCGGTGAAGCTAAAGAATCGAAAGGTCGCGGTCTTCGACCCGGCGATGCTGGATGAATTTTTGGAGGTCCTGCGCGACTGCGAGCCGCAACAGCGCCAGCCGGGGACGTATCGCATCGACCGCCGGAATGCCGCCTATCTGGCCGAGACCGCCGCGAGCCAGGGCCTCGAGCTGCAGGCCGATCCGGCCTGGAAACGGCTAACCGGTGGGCAGGGTGCCTCGCTGAGTCCGATCCCGCTCGGACCGCTCGAAGACGTGCTCCGGCCGTATCAAAAGCAAGGCGTCTATTGGCTTAACTTCCTGTCGAAAAACGGGCTGGCTGGTATTCTTGCGGATGAAATGGGTTTGGGGAAAACGGTTCAGGCGCTGGCATTTCTGCGAACGGTCAAGGGGCGGTCGCTGGTCGTTTGTCCTGCTTCGCTCGTCTTCAACTGGCAGCGCGAAGCCGCGCGTTTCGCCCCGGAACTCCGCGTCACCGCGATCGTCGGTGCCGGTCGCCACGCCCGGGAAACTGACGCCGATCTCCTCATCACGAGCTATCCGCTGCTGCGCCGGGATTCCGAGCGGTATCGGAACGAGGAATTCGCCGCCGTGATCCTGGACGAGGCCCAGCACATCAAGAATCCCGACACCCAGAACGCCCAAGCGGCGTTTTCCTTACGCGCCCGGAGTCGATTCGCCCTCAGCGGCACGCCGATCGAGAATAGCGTCCGCGATCTCTGGTCACTGATGAATTTCCTGATGCCGGGCTACCTCGGAAACCGGCAGGATTTCCGCGACCGCTACGAAAGGGAGATCGAGTCCAATCCCACCGGCCCGGCCCAAAAACGTCTCCAGCGCCGATTGCGCCCATTCGTCTTGCGCCGACTGAAGCGTGCCGTCATCGCGGAACTCCCGGACAAAATCGAGGAAGTTGCTTACTGCGAGCTCACTGAGTCGCAGAAAACACTCTATGCCGGACTCCTGCAATCCGCCCGCAAACAGACGGAGGAACTCGCCAGCGCCGGCAATCAAGGCAAGGCCCGGATGCTCGTGCTCACGGCACTTTTGCGTCTGCGACAGGTCTGCTGCGACCCGGCGCTGCTCGGCCAGGAGCCACAGAATTCCGCGGAGGTCTCCGCGAAGGTCGAGCTTCTGGAGGAATTGCTCGCCGAAGCCATCGATGGCGGCCACCGGGTGCTCGTTTTCAGCCAGTTCGTCACCATGCTCCGCATCCTCCAAGAACGCCTAAAGGCGAGCGACATCCCGTGCTGCTATCTGGACGGCCAGACCAAAGACCGCGCCGCCCAAGTGGACCGTTTCCAGGCCGGCCAAACGCCGGTTTTCCTCATTAGCCTCAAAGCCGGCGGCACCGGCCTGAACCTGACCGCGGCCGACACCGTTATCCATTTC
>JANPIS010000509.1:0-5865 GCA_031425095.1 Chthoniobacteraceae bacterium | reverse complement strand
TCCAAACGCGCGCCCCTGGCGCACGATGCGGTCGAAGAGCAACGACGCCCCCTGCGCGACCTGATCGTCCTCGACGAAGAACTCCTGAAACTCGTCGATGAGCAGCAACGTGCGCGGCATCGGCTCGGTGCCGCCAGCGCGTTTGTAGCCGGGGATGTCCTGCACCCCGAGCTTGCGGAAGATGTCGCCGCGCCGCTTCAGCTCTTCATCGACCCGCTGGAGAACACTCAACGCAAACTCACGATCGCTCTCGATGGCGACGACGCGCGCGTGTGGCAGCCGCTTCTCGGCGTAGCACTTGAACTCCACGCCTTTCTTGAAATCGATGAGGTAAAACTCCACCTGCTCCGGCGAGCACGTAAGCGCGAGATTCGTGATGATGACGTGGAAAAGCGTGGATTTTCCCGAGCCCGTCTTGCCGGCAAAGAGCGCGTGCTGGCGCGTGCCTTTGCCGATGGCGAGATATTGGTGCTTGGTCGCGCCGGTGCGACCGATCGCGATGCGCAATTCGTTCGTCGTGTCGCCCGTCCACACTTCGTCGGGCTTCGGTGCGATCTGCTGGAAGGGCACCTCGACGCGATTCGAGTCGATGCTGGCCTTGCCGATCTTGTGGACGAGGCTCATGGCCAGCTCCGGGGCCGGCGCCGAATCGAGGAGGGGTGCCTGCGGCGCGGGGACCGAAGCAGTGCTGGCAACCAGCGCGCCATTCACGCGACTGAGCGTGACGCCGTGCTTTTGCAGATCTTCGGCAACGAAACCGTCGGGCATCTTCTGCCGTGGATCCCAATGCAGCAGCGTGAAGACGCCGCATCGCGGACCACTGCTCGCGATGCTTTGCAGCCGCGCCACCGCCGTCTCGCTAAAGCCCGCGGGAAAGTCGGCGACGACGAGGAAGTGATACTTCTCCGCGACGCTGCCGGCCTGCGCATTGTATTCGGCGATCGTGGCGAACTCATTGCGCAGATACATCTGAATGACCTTCTCGATATGCTCGTTCAGCTCCGCGAGCCGTTCGTCGAGCTGGTCGCGCTGCGTCCAGATGCGGCGATTGATCAGGCTCTCCTCATAGTCGCCGAGGTGCATCAGCCCGGAGAAGTTTCGGCCGAGCCCGACGGGATCGAGGATGGTGAAGTTGACCTTGCCGGGCGCAGTGTTCGCGAGGAGCCGCAGGATGACGTTGTTCAGCGTGCCGACTACATGGGGCTCACTCGAGTCGTGAGTCGCGAAAAGCAGCGATCCTTCATCCGGGAAGGCGAGCGCGAGAGGCACCGAGACTCGCGGGCCACCCGGGAGGGCCAGCCGCACATCTTTCGGTGCAGGCTGCCCCGGCTGCGACGGATCAAATTCGAGCCGCGCAAACTCCACCGCCGGCGGAAACGTGGCCGCCGGCGTCCACTGCTCGACCATCGCGGCGTCCCAGTCTGGCGCAGTTCCGCGCAACCCTTCCGCGATCTCCGCGATGCCCTCGCCGAGCGGGCTCGTTTCACGTTCCCACTCGGCCACGAGCGCCGCCCACTTTTCCGCCTCCGCACCCACGAAGGCCGCAGTCTCGGTCGCGTGCGTATCGACGAGGTGCTGGCGACGCGCCCTCACTTGCTCTTCGGTCCGGGCAACCTCCGTGCGCCGGGTGGCGGAAAGGTGAACGACCTTGGGACCGAGCAACTCCTCATTTTTCGCAAAGGCCCGCGGCATCTGCGCGCGGAGCTTCTCACGCTTAGCCGAGGAAAACTCGCACTCGATTTCATCCGCACGGTCCCACTGGCGCTGGATCTCGGCGTTGAGATCGTTGTGCTCGGTTTCGATGCGCTGGCGCTCGCTCGCATGGTGCGCGGTCGCGGAAGCCGCGCTGCCATCATGCGCCCGCACCGCCTTGCCGAGGGCCACGGAGAGGGCGGTCGCCGATGCTCGCGAGCGACCCAGGCCGAGGCGATGGATGATCACCACGAGCAGCAGCAGCGCGACCGTCGCGCCGGCGGCGATCGCCAATCCATTCGGCTGCACGCGCAAGACCAGCGCGAGAATTCCACCCGCCACGGCGATGACGGGTAGCACCGCGGGCAGCGGCACAAAGCTGAAGATCCGCGGGAGCAGGAATCCCCGGAATTCCTCGAGCTGCTGTGCGGCCAAGCCGAGTTGGGCCTTCATCTCCTCGAGCAGCGCGCGGTGGTCACCGCTCAGCGTGGCGGCTTCCTTCGGAGCGTGACGCTCGCGCCGCAGCATCTTTTGGAACGAGCCACAGCCGGCAAAGGCATTGAGCGCGCATTTATCGAGCTTCGCATAGGTCTCACGCTGCGCGGCGAGCTCGGCGGCGAAGTCCGCAAACTCCTTGTCCGCGGCCTTCAGATCCTTCGGTAGATTCTTTTCCGCCTGAAAGTGGCGCATCTGCAGATTGGTGAGCCACTTTTCGCGCGTATGCTGGGCGCGCACTTTGAGGCTTTGCATCGCGTTCGAATGCGACTGCTGAATGTTCGCGCGGCGTTCCTCGTGGAGGGCTCGCAGTCGATCTTCCTCGTTGCGGAAACGCTCCTCCGTCTCGGCAAGGAATTGCGCAGACTGCTCATCGGCGGCGGCAAGGGCTTCGCGCTGCCGTCGGTTCATCGCGGATCTCCGGAGGCTCAGATCCCGCGTCATCTGCTCTTCGCGTTGCGCGAATTCCGCCGCGGCTTTCTTCAGGCGAGCGTACAGCTCAAGGCTGCGACTGGCGCGCAGGTCGATGCCTTTATTCACAGTCGAGGCGCACCTTTCTCAAGAGGGTATCCAGCTCTTCCATCACCGCCGCCGTGCGAGCCACGGAGTGCGGCAGATCTTCGAGATACGTCCGCGAAAATTCCTCTGCCTTCGCGTCGCGCCACGATTCCGTGGTCTGCTCCCATTCCGCTTTGAGCTGCTTCATCGCTTGAACCATGTTCGCACCGCTGGCCCGGACGTTCATGGCTCGGTGGGCTCCGGAGATTCAGGTGGCGCGGAAGAAACTCCGGTCGGCGACGCCCCGGTGCCGGCGTAATCCTCGAGTGTCCGCTGCGCCTGGAGAAGAAAGGAAAGGCCCTTCGGGAGATCGTAGTCGAGCACGTTGCGCAGGCTGTCGATGCGCTTCACCAGCGGCCCGACGGCGGTGTCAAAGTCTCGCGTCCAGAGCTTCACCTTGCGCAGCTTTTTCTCAGCGTGCGCGAGCGCTTCCTTCGCCTTGCGCACGGCGTTCTGCTGGGCCGAAATGTTGTCGCGCAGGCTTGAGAGTTTGGCGCTCAATAAGTCCTGCTCGGCCTGGCTGAGGAGACGCCGGCGCTTGCTGATCTCCTGCTCCCAGTGCGTGCGCCACTCGTTTTGCAGTCGCCCGCGCATCCGTCGCACTTCGTCGCCCACTTCATCGACGCTGCGATGCGCGTGCCCGAGGAAAACAATCAGGCTCGCCCGGAAAGATTCGAGCGCATCGAGAGAGGTGACGTGGGCCTGTTGTGCCATGGATTAGCGCTGATCCAGATACTGCTCGATGCGCTGCGCCTTGCGCAGGAGGTAAGGCGTGTGCTTCTCGGAGACTTCCACGAATTTCTTGAGCACTTTCATCGTGGTCAGGAATTCCTCGCCGAACTTGTCGGCTTCCTGATCCTGCCAGCTTCCACCGAGAGCGGCAAAGCGGGCCTGCAAGGCCGACGCGCGAACCTGCACGTCGTCGTTGAAACGCTTCAGCTCCTTCGCAAAACGCCGCACCTCCTCGGGGTCCATGATCGCTTGAGCCATAGGGAGTCTTTTTAGGGTTTGGGGATGAAGGGCTCGTCGGCGAAGCCTCGTGCGACGCCAGCTGCTCCCTCATGCGCTGACTCTCTGCGAAGGATCAGCGAAACGCAATCCACCGCTGGCCGCCGCCGTGAGATTCAGCGCGCGACACGCAGTTGCAGATACCGCCGGGGCCTTCCCGAATCACCAAGCAGGAACGCATCGCGCACTTCCACCGCCTGGAGGCTGCCATCCGGAAACTCCGTCACCTGCGCCCCGGCCAGCGAGACCCCAAAGGCACCGCCACCGACGCTGGAGGCGAGTTGCGTCCAAGGACCGAGCACGTCGTCGGCACCCCAGACGGCAATGGTCAGATCCGCACGCGTCGGGTCGCGGGCGAAACGCAGCGCGAGCCGGCCGCCGGCCATCGTGAAGGCGAGACGCGACGGCGAGTCGGAGAGCACGGGATCGCCGACGAGCGCGTATTCGGCGAGCTCCGTCAGCCCGTCCCAGTCCGAATCCGATCCATCCGTCCCACCACCGACGCGACCCGCCCAAGCGACATAGCTGTCGCGCACTTGAATGCTCACGTCG
This sequence comes from Chthoniobacteraceae bacterium, assembly GCA_031425095.1. Lineage (GTDB taxonomy): Bacteria > Verrucomicrobiota > Verrucomicrobiia > Chthoniobacterales > Chthoniobacteraceae > JANNXQ01. The sequence continues at coordinate 1,560 of JANPIS010000509.1, read as the reverse complement.
CTCGTGGCGCTGAGGACACCGTCTGACGCGGTGCAACGCAGGACATAGTCGCCAGGGAGCGTGAAGGCGGCGTTGGTCGAGAGCGCCGCGGGGTGGGAAAAGGTCACGTCACCCGGACCGGCCAGCTTGCTCCAGGAAATCGCGATCGCCGCGGGCGGGCTCGGCAGCGCGTCATCGGATACGGATGCGGTCAGCGACAGTCCGGCGGGCAACGTCACGGCCGAGCCGTTGGCCGGATCCAGGATCGCGATCGTGGGCGGCTGATTCGCTCCGCCGTCGTTGTCCTCGATCGTGTAAGTGTAGCTGGTCTTGGCTCCGAGCCGGGCGTTGGCCGGGTTCGAGAGGGTGATGATGATCGTCTCGTTCGGCTCTCCGGTCGCGTCGTTGACGATCGGCAGGACAAGGGTCCGATACTGCTCGCCCGGGGGGAAGGTGAGCGTTCCAGACGCGAGCGTGTAATCCACCCCGCTCGTAGCAGTGCCGCCGGTGACGGCGTACTGCACCTGTACCGTGGCCGATGAAACGTTTCCGAGTTTCACGAGTGGGTAATCCTTCGCGAGGAACTCGCTGCCTTGATCCGAGGCGAGGTGAAACTCCACGGTCGGGGTCGTGGCGGTCACATTGTAAGTGGCCGAATGCACAAAGCTGTCGAGCACGCCGGCCTTTAATGCCCGCGCCTTAACCGTCGCACTCGCGGTGAGCGTGATCGGCGCCGAGTAGGTCGCCGAACTCGCCGTCGGCTCTGAGCCATCGGTCGTGTAGCGGAACGTGGCCCCACTGCCGAAGCCCGGGTCCATATCGAGCGTCACCGCGAGCGGACCAGTGATGGTGCCCGGCTGACGCGGATTGATCGCCGGCCACGAGACTCGCGCGCTGGGCGCGAAAAGCACGTAGTCGCCGCCGAGGTCCGCGATGCTGAGGCTGCTCACCTGATTTCCATTCCGATCGTAGTAATTGCGCCCAAGAGGCAGCGCCACGGCCTTCGTCCCACCGGTCCAGTTCAGGTAGCAGATGCCGCCTTCGCATTCGCGCCAATAGAGCCGGTGTCCGACCGTGCGCCCACTTTCCTGCGCACTCTGCGCGGGGCTTACCGGCCGGCCGAGACGGTTGCGCATCTCGGCCCACAGCGCCGGATTGATCTCGCGCGACGCGCTGTCCTTCGGACCGAAGAACACATTGTCGCCACCGATGATCAGGTAGGCCATCCACGACCGTCGGAGCAGGTCCTGCTCACTCGGCTGCATCGGGCAGTTCAGCACTTCGAGGAGTCCGGCCGCAGCCCGATCGATATCGCGCGTGAGCGATTGATAGAAGGCGTTGCGATACCAGTCGCTCGTGCCGCCGGCCAGATACCAGAAGTCCTCGCGGATCACTCCATCGACGACCGGAATGAAGTCCGCCTGCCGATGCGCCTGATTGTCGTTCAGCCCGATGTCATTGCACGCGATCCGGATATTCGGCGCCCATTCCTTGATCTTGCCGAGCATGTGCACGATCGCGTCGATCCACTGCGTGTCATTCTGCGGATACGGCGCGTCCCACGGGATGTTCTGGATAAAG